>CABMQL010000037.1 GCA_902388735.1 uncultured Eubacteriales bacterium
CGCGGGGCATACTCCTTGAAGAAGCGGCCCCTACGGCGCCAAGTCCATTTCCGAGATCGCCTGCAACGGTGCGGCTCCGGCCATCGGCATCGCCATTCACGACGCCTGCGGCGTGTGGCTGCGCAGCTGGCCCATGACCCCGGAGAAGGTCCTGAAGGCTTTGGGGAAAATTTGATTTCATGCGAAAAGCGGAGACCCCTTTGGGGCCTCCGCTTTTTGCATTAAGAAAGAAAAAGGCGCCGGCCTGGTTTTCCAGGCCGGCGCCCTATGTAATTTACAATATGGATCAGTGCAGATTCTCGCGGATGGCTTCGCACAGAGCGGTGATGCCCTGGACGATCTTCTCCTCGGGCATGCAGGAGTAGTTCAGGCGCAGGGTGTTCTCGTGGCCGCCGTTGGGGAAGAAGGAACCGCCAGGAACGAAGGCAACCTTCTTCTCCAGGCACTTCATCTGCAGCTCCTTGGCGTCCATGTACTCGGGCAGGACGACCCAGGCGAACAGACCGCCCTCGGGACGGGTGAAGGTGCAGGGCTCAGGCAGCTCCTTGGCCAGAGTCTCCATCATCACGGCGCGGCGCTTCTTGTAGCACTCACGGATGGTGTCCACGTGCTTATCCAGGTCGAACATGTCGATCCACTTGGAGGTCTCCATCTGACCGATGGTGGAAGCCTGCAGGGAAGCGGCCTGCTCCATGAAGTTGTACTTGGCCAGGATGGCATCGTCGGCGCAGACCCAACCCAGGCGGTAGCCGGGAGCCAGGATCTTGGAGAAGGTACCCAGGTAGATGACCAGGCCCTTGGTGTCCAGGCTCTTCAGTGCGGGCATAAACTCACCCTCGAAGCGCAGCTCGCCATAGGGGTTATCCTCTACCACGGGGATCTCATACTTATTGATGATTTCCATGAACTTGTGGCGGCGCTCCAGGTCCCAGGTGCGGCCGGTGGGGTTCTGGAAATCGGGGATGACGTAGATCATCTTCACGCGCTCGGTGGTGGCCAGAATCTTCTCCAGCTCCTCCATGATCATACCGCCGTCATCGGTGGGGACCTCAACGAACTTGGGCTCGCAGGCCTTGAAAGCGTTCACGGCGCCCAGGTAGGAGGGGCTCTCCAGCAGCACCACATCGCCGGGGTTCAGGAACACGCGGGCGGAGAAATCCAGGCCCTGCTGAGAGCCGGAGGTGACCAGGATATGGTCGGCGTCGGTGTGGATATTGTTCTTGGCCAGCATACGCTCGGCGATCTGCTCACGCAGGCGCGGGAAGCCCTCGGTAGTGGAATACTGCAGGGCAGCGCGGCCATTCTCCTTGAGGACGGCGATGGAGGCTTCCATCATCTGCTCCACGGGGAACAGCTCGGGGGCGGGCAGACCACCGGCAAAGGAAATGATGTCGGGCTTGGCGGTGAGCTTCAGCAGCTCACGGATCTCGGAACCCTGCAGCATATCCATTCTGTTTGCAAACTGTACCATAAAAATTTCCTCCTAATTACTTTTCCTATTCCTTTTTCGCAAGCGGCGGAGCAAGCTCCGTGTAGTCTTACTTTCACCATTTAAGCACATTTCACGCCATAAGTAAACCAACGAAATGGACAAAAATGCCCGAATCCCAAGGGTTTTTCCATTTTTGGATGAATTACTAAAAATGTATGGGGTACATTTGGCATTTTGACCGTTTCCACGGATGGGCTATTTGCCGGGGCGGGTGCATATATTTTTCTGAAAGGGGGACGGAGCTGTGACGGACTATCAAAGAGATCTCAGCCGGGAGAGACGTGTGCGGCCAAAACCGGAAAAGCCTATGAGCAAACGGGAGCGGCGGCGACTGGTGCGCCTGTCTGTGAGTGGGATATTGCTGGTGCTGGTGGTGGCCATAAAGCTGCTGATGCCGGACCTGGCCAACGCCTATAAGGACAAACTGCTGCACCTGATGGGAGAAAACACGGACTTTGTGGAGGCATTTTCCGCGGTGGGAAAGGCGTTTTCCAAGGAGGGTGGTATCCGGGACACCCTGGAGGATGCGTATACCGCCGTGTTCGGCGAGAAGAAACCGGAGGAGGCGGCGTCTCCCGCCCAGACGGCGGCGGTCTTTTCCGGGGTCTACACCCCGGAGAGCCTGCCGGAGCAGACGGCCCTCGACCAGCGGGTGCTGGGCTTTGCCTATGCCCCGCCCTTGGAGGGAACGGTGACGTCCTCCTTCGGCTACCGGCTGCACCCCATCGCCGGGGAGAATCGGTTTCACTACGGCGTGGACATCGACGCGGAGGAGGGGGCGGATATCCACGCCTTTGCGGACGGCGTGGTGGGCGTGGTGGCCCAGAGCAGCGACCTGGGAAATTATGTGACAGTGGACCACCCCGGCGGCTTTACGACCCTCTACGCACACTGCAAATGCGTCACAGCCTCCGCCGGGCAGACGGTGCGCTGCGGCGACATATTGGCCCAGGCGGGGCAGACCGGTGCGGCCACGGGGCCGCACCTGCATTTTGAGCTCCATGAGGAACAGGTTTACATAAATCCAATCTACTATGTGGTATCATAGGGGTGCAGCCGTGCGCATTTCGCCCACGGCCGTATTGCTGCTGGCGGTATTTGCACTGGCGGCGCCGCCGGTGTGCCTGGCGGCGGTTTTGCTGGCGGCGATATGCCATGAGGCAGGGCATTACGTGGCGCTGCGGCTGTGCGGCGGCAGACTGGCGGGGGTGTCCGTCTCGGCCTTTGGGGCACAGATGCGCATCCGTGACCGGTATCGGCTCTCCTATGGCCGGGAGGCACTGTGTGTCCTGGCGGGGCCACTGGTGAACGGGACGCTGTCGTGGCTGCTGGGCCTGGCCGGGGCGTGGAGAGAGGAACTATATATTTTTGCCGGGGCGCAGCTGATTTTAGGCGTGTTCAACCTGCTGCCCCTATGGGCCCTGGATGGCGGGCGGCTGCTGTGGATCGCCCTGGCCTGGCTGACGGATCCGTTCCTGGCGGACAAGGTGTGCCGGGTGATAACGGCGGCGCTGCTCCTGACCCTGGCGGCCCTGGGACTGGGGCTGTGGGTACGATACCGGACGGGGTTTCTGCTGGTGGGCGTTGCGGGGATCATTTGCTGCACCGGGCGGGAATTTGCACTTGCCAATCGGGGGCGGAGGGGGTAAAATATAAGAAATTATATATAATGGGAGATTATTGAACATTGGATAAGAGATTAGAACGCATTTTGCCCCGGGTGCAGAAGCCGGCCCGCTACACCGGCGGGGAATACAATGCGGTGAAGAAAGACCCGGCGCAGGTGGATACCCGCGTGGCCTTCTGCTTCCCGGATACCTATGAGATCGGCATGTCCAACCTGGGCATGCGGATCCTGTACGGCGTTATGAATAACATGGACGGCGTGTGGTGCCAGCGGGTGTTTGCCCCCTGGGGCGACATGGAGGAGGAGATGCGCCGGGCCCATATGCCGCTGTTTGCCCTGGAGAGCGGCGAGCCCATCACGGATTTCGACATCGTGGCCTTTTCCGTGGGCTATGAAATGGCTTTCACCTCTATTCTGAATATGCTGGACCTGGCGGGCATTCCCCTGCACAGCGGGGACCGGACGGGCCTTACGCCGCTGGTCATCGCCGGGGGCACCGCCATGTATAACCCGGAGCCCATCGCCGACTTTATCGACATCGTCAGCCTGGGCGAGGGGGAGGATGTGACGGTGGAGCTCATTGAGCTGCACCGAAAAGCAAGAAAAGAGGGGTGGAGTAAAGCAGAGTTCCTTCACAGGGCGGCCCAGGTGCCGGGGCTGTATGTGCCCAGCCTGTATGACGTGGAATACAACCCCGATGGTACCGTGAAAGCTATCAAGCCCCGGGACGGCGCGCCCAAGGTGGTGCGCAAGCGCATTGTGCAGGATATGGACAAGTCCTACTATCCTGCCAAGACTATCGTTCCCTCTACGGAGATCGTACAGGACCGGGTGACCCTGGAGCTGTTCCGGGGCTGCATCCGGGGCTGTCGGTTCTGCCAGGCGGGGTATGTGTACCGCCCGGTGCGCAATCGCAGCGAGGAGCTGTGCGTGCGCTACGGTGTGGAGGCCTGCAACGACTCCGGGTATCAGGAGGTGACCCTTTCCTCCCTCAGCACCAGCGACTATCCCCAGTTGACGGAACTGTGCGATGATCTGGAGGAGTTTTGCCAGGAACGCCATGTGAATCTGTCCCTGCCCAGTCTGCGGGCGGATAACTTCTCCATGAGCCTTATGCAGCGGCTGGCCAAGGGCCGCAAATCCGGCCTGACCTTTGCCCCGGAGGCGGGCACCCAGCGGCTGCGGGACGTCATCAACAAAAACGTCACCCAGGAGGAGCTGCTGGCCTCCTGCCGCACGGCCTTTGCCGGGGGCTATAACGCCGTGAAGCTCTATTTCATGCTGGGCCTGCCCACGGAGACCGATGAGGATGTGCTGGGCATTGCCGACCTGGCCGCCCGGGTCATGCACGCCTGGCGGGAGAGCGCGTCCAACAAGCAGCGGGGCGTGCGCATCACCGTGTCCACCTCCTGGTTTGTGCCTAAGCCCCACACGGCATTTCAGTGGGAGCCGCAGATCTCCAAGGAGGAATACGAGCGCCGGGTGAAGCTCCTGCGGGAGGCCATTACCACCAAGACCGTTACCTATAATTGGCATGATCCGGACACCAGCTTCCTGGAGGCCGTGCTGGCCCGGGGTGATCGGCGCATGTGCAAGGTATTGGAAACCGCGTGGCGTAAAGGGGCAAAGCTTGACGCCTGGGAGGAGTATTTTTCCCTGGACCGTTGGCTGGAGGCCTTTGCCGAGTGTGGACTGGATCCCCACTTTTACGCCAACCGCCGGCGGGAAAAGGACGAGGTCATGCCCTGGAGCGTCATTTCCAGCGGTGTCACGGAGGAATACCTTTGGCGGGAGCTGCAGCAGGCCAAGGCGGGTGTTACCACCCCGGACTGCCGCACCCGCTGCAACGCCTGCGGGGCCAACCACATGGTGGGAGGGACTTGCCATGTCTAAACTGAGATTGTTATTCATCAAGGAGGGCCCTGCGGCCTATATCTCCCACCTGGACCTGCTGCGCACGGTGCAGCGGGCTTTTCCCCGGACGGAATTGGAAATCAAGCACAGCAACGGCTACCATCCCCACCCCATCATCTCCATCGTCCTGCCCCTGCCTGTGGGGCAGAGCAGCCAGTGCGAGCTGCTGGATTTTGAGGTGACCCAGGATACCGATGGCAGCGGCATCGCCGAAAAGCTCAATGAGGGGATGCCCGAGGGCCTGCGGGTGCTGGCGTGCTACGAGGCCAAGCGCCCGGTGCGGGAGCTGGCCGCGCTAAAAGCGGAGGTCACCTTTGAATATGACAGCGGTGTGCCGGAAGATGCCGCCGCAAAGCTGCAGGCGCTGCTGAGCCGGGATGAGCTTATCATCCAAAAGCGTACCAAGCGCAAGGACATGGCGGATGTGGACATTGCGCCCATGATCTTGCGGACAGACTGGCAGGCAGGGGAGAGGGCCCTGGTGGGCACCGTCCTGGTCCAGGCGCAGAACCCGGGGCTGAACCCCCAGCTGCTGGAAAAGGCCGTGGAGCGATACGCCCCGGAGCTGACACCGGACTTTACCCGGGTGCGGCGGCTGGAGCTGCTGGACGCGGAGGGGAAAATTTTCCGCTGAAAACGAAAAAAATACTTGCGCCCGGAGCGCAAATGTGGTATTCTATACTGGCGTAAAAAGGGCGGTCCTCTGTCGTCGGCGCTCCGAAAGTGAGCGAGCGCCGCAAAATGGCGGCATGAACACCTATATTATTAGGAGGAAATATCCATGGATCTCATCAAGGCTCTCAACGAGAAGCAGCTGCAGGCTGAAAAGCCCCAGGTCAATGTGGGCGATACCGTCAAGGTACACGTTAAGGTCAAGGAAGGCTCCCGCGAGCGTATCCAGGTCTTCGAGGGCACCGTCATTGCCAAGAAGCACGGCGGCATCGAGGAAACCATCACCGTCCGCCGCCTGTCCTATGGCGTAGGTGTGGAGAAGGTTTTCCCCGTTTACTCCCCCTCCATCGAGAAGATCGAGACCGTGCGCAGCGGTTTTGTTCGCCGCGCCAAGCTGTACTATCTGCGTGACCGTGTCGGCAAGGCCGCCAAGGTCAGAGAGAAGCTGTAAGCAGCGATCCGAAAACCGCCGACGAAAGTCGGCGGTTTTTTCTTTTTGGAGGACGGCTGCTGGAGCGCCGAATGGCCGAGGAGATCGGGAGCCGTGAAAACTTCCTTGACGAGGCGACCAAGTGGGTGTATGCTAATGAAAAGGGCGTACAAGTGTTCGCTTTGTATGGCATAGAAGACGGAACCGATGCCACGCCGCTGTATGCGGTGGGCGGGAAAAAGGCCGCCGCTGCTGCGGCTGATATGCAGAAGTTTGTAAACGGAGGGTATCGTTATGACAAAGGCACAGGAACTGCTATTTCACGGATTAGAGGATTTCTCCGTGCCCAAGGGGATGGCAGCGGAGATATTCGTGAGACTTCACGAGGAGGAGCAGCAGGTACAGATGATGCGCTATATGGTGGCGAACGAAAAGGCAACTCCGGAAAATCTGCTGAGCGAAGCCCGGAGGATCAGCGGGGAGTAAAAGAAAAGTTCTCCATGCGGGAGCCTGTGGAGGAGACCCGCGACCTGCTGGCGCTGCACAATATGACGGTGGACAACCTGCGGGGGGCACTGAAGCTGGGCGGCCTGCCAATGCCCAGCGACGGGCGAACCATGAGCGATGCAGCGTTCGAGCGAAATAAAGAGCTCTCCTCAAGTGGTAGTGAACACCTGAACACGACAGGGCCAAAAGCCACAAGGGAAGAACTCTATACAACAGATATACTACGAAAAACACTTACTGTCAAGCCGAAGGGGCGGGCGGAAACATTGTCTATAATTTGAGGCATATAAAAGAAGAAGCACTCCCCAAATTGGCGGCTCTTCCGGCAAGGCCGGTGCTCTGTGGGGGAATGCTTCCGATGGAAGGCTGAGCACCCGGCGGACTTTACATGCCGACGTCAACCAAACCGCCAAAGGCGGAGAGGCCAATGCTCAACCTTCTATTGATAGTATACGCCAAACTGTTGCTGATAGTCAAGAAAAATCTTCCGACAAGGCGCAGAGCTCCATGCGGGACAGTGCCGGCCGGGATTAACGGAGGCTGCGTGAATATGGCTGCCGTTGTGCAAATGACAGGGAAAATCGCTATCATACGCATAGAATACTGGTGGCGGAAGGGCCTGTGTTTGAGGTCGGACAAAAACAGCACAGACTCCAAACCGGCGGGGGCCACATCCAAGCCGGATGCGCATGCCACACCAATGGACTCTGTGCATGACTCAATCATACGCTCTTTAACCATCGATAGTCAAGAAAAAACTTGCGGCGAGGTGCAGAGCTCCACACGGGATAGCACTGGGCGGAACCAATGAGAACATCAAGCCGGGCGAAAAGCCCTTGATAGGTAAGCGCGGCGATGGTAAAATGGGCGCGGTAAAGGCTTCGCTGAAGGAGGATTTGGAAAATGGAAGAGCGCGAAAAGAAGACAGAGGAGCTTTCCTTCGAAGAGCGACTGGCGAAGGCCTTAGAATCTTTGAAGGGGACTCCATTGCCTACGGATACAGGACCGTTCCTTGGGGATCTGCCGGAGAAAATGCCCGACAGGTTCAAAAAGAACGAAAAGATCTTGGGCATATAAAAAAAGAAGCGTTCCCCAAAATTAAGGGCTCTTATGCCGGAAATGGCAATGGCCCGCGGGGGAACACTTCCGATGAAAGGCTGAGCACCCGGCGGACTTTACATGCCGACGATACCCCCTCCACCAAAGGCGGAGAGAGCAATGCGCAACCTTCTGTAGATAGTATACGCCAAGCTGCTGCCGATGGTCAAGAAAAAACTTCCGAAAAGGTGAAGAACACCAATAACAAGACGCCCATGGCAGATCCGGACATTAAAATCTACGCACGGGAGGAAGTAAATTATGAGACAAGAGAGGCCGATGATACCGCACTATCAGGTGTGCGCGAAGTGCGAGAAGGTACACGAGGGGGCGAAGACCTGCGACAAGTATCCGGACGGAATCCCGAAGAAATACAGCGTGAGATGGGAAGACACGCCGGACGAGACGGGAATCGCGGAGGAGTGCCCGGACTTTGAAAAGGAGAAGGATCCGTATCGCTGGACGCCCCCGGAGTGGCGGAAAATCATAGAGGACATGAGACACGAGGCGGAGAAGGAGAAAACGTAAAAAGCCAGCAGCGGGACCTGCGGCTATCGGACCGGGAGGTGCTGCGCATGGCGGCGGATATAACCCAAAGAGACAGGAGCCAGTGATGGATTCGGAAGAAACACGGAAAACGAGATCCTTCTTCCAAGGGACACCCAGCTTGTTCCGTACCGGATGGAACGGATGGGACCGACGAGCATTCGAGTTTATGTAAGGGAGGAGACAATCAGCGATGCAGGAAAGACCAATGATTCCGCATTGCCGGGTGTGCTCCAGGTGCGAGAAGGCGCACAAGGGGGAAAAGACTTGCGACAAGTATCCGGAGGGGATCCCGGAAAAGTACAGAGTGAGGTGGGAAGGTCTGCCGGACGAGACGGGGATCGCGGAGGAGTGCCCGGACTTCGAGAAGGAGAAGGATCCGGAACGCTGGACTCCTCCGGAGTGGCAGAAAATTTTGGACGAACTGGAACGCGAGGCGGCGAAGGAGAAGGCGTAAAAAAGAGGCAGCAGGCGAGAAACTCGCCTGCTGCCTCTTTTGCAATATCAGATATACCGCTGGGTGTTCACATCGAACACGCCGCGGGTGGTGATGCGCAGAGTGGGGATTACCGGCAGAGCCATGAAGCTCAAGGTCATGAACGGGTCGATGTCCCTGGACACGCCCAGGCGGAAGGCCTCGTCCTTGGCGCTCTCCAGAGCGCTGTTGACCATGACCAGGGGATCGTCACTCATGATGCCTGCGATGGCCAGGGTCACCTCGCCCAGGACCTTGCCGTCCTGCATCACGGTGATGCCACCGTGATTTTCCGCGATGCGGTTGGCGGCGGCGGCCATCTCCTCCTCGTTGGTGCCCACCACGATGATGTTGTGGGAATCGTGGGAGATGCTGGTGGCCACGGCGCCAGCCTTCAGGCCGTAGCCCTTGATGTAGCCCAGGCCGATGTGATGGGTGTTCTTATGCCGCTCAATCACGGCCACCTTCAGAATGTCATACTCCACGTCGATATGGTCGATGTAGCCCGCGTCCTCGGAGATGATCTCCCCGGGCACCAGGCCGATGATGGCGTGGGGACGGCCGTCCTTGAAATCCTCCGCCGTCAGCTTGCCCAGGTGGAAGGTATCGTGGGCGCGGTTGACCAGGTAGGGATCGATCTCCGGGGTGGGGAAGTCCCGCAGCTGGCCATCGTACATCAGCTCGCCCCGCTTATAGACCATCTCAATGTTGAAATCATTGAAATTGTCGATGACCACAAAGTCGGCCAGGTAGCCGGGGGCGATGGCGCCGCGGTTATTGAGCAGGAAGTACCGGGCGGCGGTGTGGCAGGCGGCCTTCACGGCGATGATGGGATCCACGCCCAGGGAAATGGCCTTCTTCACGATGTAGTCGATGTGGCCCTTTTCCAGCAGGTCGTTGGGGTGCTTGTCATCGGTGCAGAACATGCAGCGGTCCACATATTTGTCGCACAGCAGGGGAACCAGGGCCTCCAGGTTCCGGGCGGCGGTGCCCTCGCGGATCATGATGAACTGGCCCCGCTTCAGCTTGGCCAGGGCGTCGTCAATATCGGAGCACTCGTGGTCCGAGTACACGCCGGCGGCGATGTAGGCGTTGAGGTCGTTGCCGGACAGACCGGGGGCGTGACCGTCGATCTTCTTATGATGGGCCTGGGAGGCCACGATCTTCTCCACCACCTGGGGGTCGCCGTTGACGGTGCCTACAAAGTTCATCATCTCCGCCAAACCCTGGACCCGGGGATGGTCATAGAAGGAGTCGATGGCCCGGTAATCCAAAATGGCGCCGGACTCGTCCAGGGGCGTGGCGGGCACGCAGGAGGGGAGCATGAAGCGCACGTCCACCGGCAGATCCTCCGTAGCCTGGAGCATGTATTCGATGCCGTCGGTGCCCATGACGTTGGCGATCTCGTGGGGATCGGTGATGACAGTGGTGGTGCCGTGGGGCAGGACCGCCTTGGCAAACTCCGTGGGGCTCACCAGGGAGCTCTCCAAATGGATATGCGCATCCAGGAAGCCGGGCAGCACGATCTTGCCGGAGACATCCATCTCCACCTTGCCGTGATACTCGCCCATGCCCACGATGAGCCCCTCCGCCACGGCGATGTCGCACTGGCTGAGCTCGTTGGAGAAAACGTTGACATAGGTGGCGTTTTTCAGCACCAGGTCGGCCGGGACGCGGCCGGCGGCCACGTCGATGACATGGAGCTTCTTGTTGAGCTTGCGGTTGATCTTGCCGGCATAGCTTTCTTTCACGGACATAATTTCGTTCTCCTTTCATACAGACGGGGGAGGAGCCCCCACAGCTGGTATCTGTTTTATTAATTTCTCATATTATCACAGCTTATCTTAAATGTCCACAAAAAATTGAAAAAAGATGGCTGCTTTTCAGCAGCCATCTTAAAAAATTTTTACTTGTTTTTATTTGATGGTTCCATCGGCGTTGAACACCGGCAGGGGGGCCAGGAACTTGATGTCCTTGCGCTGGGCAGCTGCGCCCTCGGCCAGGGCGGCAATGCGGTCCACCACGATGCCGCCTGCCAGCTCCACCAAATGCTCCATAGCCAGCAGGGAGCCACCGGTGGAGATCACATCGTCCATGAGTACGATGCGCTTGCCGCGGATCATCGCCGCGTCGTCGCTGCCCAGGTACAGCCGCTGGGTGCCGGCGGTGGTGATGGACTTATCCTCCACATGAATGGGATCGGGCATGTAGACCTTTTCCCCCTTGCGGGCGATGAAATACTTCGTCGCGCCGGACTGGCGGGCCATCTCGTGGATCAGGGGGATGCTCTTTGCCTCGGCGGTAAAGAGATAGTCGTAGCTGCCGGGCTCCAGCAGCTCCAGCATGGCCTTGGCGCAGGCCACGGTCAGCTCGGCGTCACCGAAGCAGATGAAAGCACCGATGTGCAGGTCGTCCGTCACTTTGCAGATGGGCAGTTCCCGGTGCAGGCCGGCCACTGTCAGCGAGTATGTATGCATAAAAATTCTCCTTTTGCCCCAAAAGCACCCGACATAAGAAAAGCCCTTCCCGTAAGGGACCGGCTTGGCTCAGGCGCACTGTCGCATGAGGCGATTATTTTTGGCTGCTGTGCGGGAGGACAAAAATTCCTCCCTATTCATTATATATAAGAATCAAAAAAAGTCAATACGAAATCGCGGTGGAACCGGTTTTGCGGCGGAAAAATCCGGCAGCCGAAGAAGTATTTGCACATTGCACAAAAAAACCACGTTTTTTTTTACGAAGAAGGGAATGTTTTTCCCCACGAACCTCTTGAGAAATGCCGGGAATGGTGTTATCATCTTTATGAACGGGACATGAGAGCCCGTCATATAAACATTCCGAATCGGAACATATTTTTGAGGAGGCAATTTTATGAATGCTTATCTGGCAAGCGTGCTCGAGAGCGTAAAGACCAAGCACGGCAATGAGCCTGAGTTCGTGCAGACCGTTGAGGAAGTTCTGTCCTCTTTGGAGCCTGTCATCGAAAAGCACCCCGAGTACGAGAAGGTCGATCTGCTGGGTCGTATGGTCGAGCCCGAGCGTATGTTCACCTTCCGCGTTGTGTGGTGCGACGATAACGGTCAGTGGCACACCAACCGCGGCTGGCGCTGCCAGTTCAACGGCGCTATCGGCCCCTACAAGGGCGGCCTGCGTTTCCAGAAGAACGTGTATGAAGGCATCATCAAGTTCCTGGGCTTCGAGCAGACCTTCAAAAACAGCCTGACCGGCCTGCCCATCGGCGGCGCCAAGGGCGGTTCCGATTTCGATCCCGCCGGCAAGTCCGACGCTGAGGTCATGCGTTTCTGCCAGAGCTTCATGACTGCTCTGTATCGTTACATTGGGCCCGACATCGACGTTCCCGCCGGTGACATGGGCGTGGGCGGCCGCGAGATCGGCTACCTGTATGGCCAGTACCGCCGCCTGAAGGGCGTGTGGGAGAACGGCGTGCTCACCGGCAAGGGTCTGAGCTACGGCGGTTCCCTGATCCGTCCCGAGGCTACCGGTTACGGCGCTATGTACTATCTGCAGGAAGTGCTGAAGCACGAGAACGACACCATCGAGGGTAAGCGCATTGCTATCTCCGGCTACGGCAACGTGGGCTGGGGCATCATGAAGAAGGCCGCTCAGCTGGGCGCCAAGGTCACCTACTTCGCCGGTCCCGACGGTTACGTTCACGATCCCGATGGTGTCATCACCGATGAGAAGCTGAACTTCATCCTGGAGATGCGTGCTAAGGATCCTATGCACTGCAAGCCCTATGCCGATAAGTTCGGCTGCGAGTTCGTCGCCGGTGAGAAGTGCTGGGGCGTCAAGGATGTTGACGTGTACATGCCCGCCGCTATGCAGAACGACGTTAAGATGGAGTCCGCTGAGAAGATCGCTGCTTCCGGCGTGAAGTACTACATCGAGGTCGCTAATATGCCCACCACCAACGATGCTCTGAACTATCTGCGTGCGCAGAAGGGCATCATCGTGGCTCCCTCCAAGGCTGTTAACGCCGGCGGCGTGGGCGTTTCCGCTCTGGAAATGGCTCAGAACTCCGAGCGTCTGGTCTGGACCGCTGAGGAAGTTGACCATCAGCTGCACAAGATGATGGAGAACATCCACAAGGTCTCCGCTGAGGCTGCTGCCGAGTACGGCCTGGGTTACGACCTGGTGGCTGGCGCCAACATCGCCGGCTTCAAGAAGGTCGCCGAGGCTATGATGGAGCAGGGCTGCTTCTAATCGGGCTGCTTGCTTCCAAAATAGATAACTGTAAAAAAGGAGAAGCCGAAAGGCTTCTCCTTTTTGTGTGTTTTGAGGT
Organism: uncultured Eubacteriales bacterium; assembly: GCA_902388735.1. Taxonomy (GTDB): domain Bacteria; phylum Bacillota; class Clostridia; order Oscillospirales; family Oscillospiraceae; genus Vescimonas. Next base: position 13,065 of record CABMQL010000037.1, read on the forward strand.
GGGCCCTGCTAAAATATTGGGAAATGGCGGGCATATTATTGACAAATCATTAGTGATGATTTACAATGAAATTGCGAGAGGTCACAAACACTGCTCAAGGAATCGATAGCGCACCGACTTCCGGTATTTATGGCCTCGTCCGCAAAATCACCACACCACAACGAGGCTTGTATTGGCCTTGTTGTGTTTTTGTTTGCGGAGAAAGGAGAGACTATGGAGGAAAAGACCCGTAGAAATTCGCCGGTACTTACTATCGTGACCGTTTTGACGGCCATACTATTGATCGCGGCCGTCATCTTATCCGTGATCTGCGTCCGGCAAAGGAATGCACTGCGCTATAAGTCCATCGTGACCCTCAGCATGGCCTATGCGTATATGCAGGAGGTGTATGAGGGAGAGGGGGCAGAGGCGCATCCCCAGGCCCATATGATCCTGCAAAGCCTGGAGGGCCTGGTGGATGATTTGGATGAACCGGCACAAAAGGTGAAGGAGCTGGTCCACCTTTCCGTACAGGTCCTCTCTGAGGAAAACTTCCCAAAAGTGGCACAAATCGTTCTGCCCATCCGGGTGGTTTTCGACACGGAAAATAAAACTGTGTCCACAGACATGGACCAGTTGGACCAGGCCATGGCCCAGCTGAAGGCCCTTGCGCCGCAGTAAGCGCCCATATAGATATGATAAGGCCCTCCGGCTGAGCCGGAGGGCTTTTGAATTGCAAAATCGCTTTATCATTTCCGGGGAGCGGAGCGACCGTGGGAATCCACACACCCTGAGGGGTCATTTCCTTTACAGATTTGCCTGCACAAACTGCATGAATTTCTGCGCCGCGGTGGTCTGGGGCACATCCCGCAGCACGCATAGATCTACGCTCCGGGGTGGGATGGTGAAGTCCGTTTGCAGCTTGCGCAGCTTGCCGCTGGCCAGCTCGTTTTTCACGAATTCCTCCGTCACCCCGGCCACGCCGAAGCCGATGGCCGCCAGGTCCACCAGCAGGCTCCGGGCGCCCAGCTCGATCTCCGGGTTCAGGTGGTGGCCGTTCTGCAGGAAGAACTTGTCCAGGTACAGGCGGCTGGAGGCCTTGCGTTCCAGCAGGATCAGCGGGAAATGCACGATCTCCTCCAGGGTATAGACGTGGTCAAAGTCGCAGTCGTAGTCCGCCGCTGCCACAAAAATGGAGTGGGTATCAAAGCAGCGGAAGGTGCTCAGAGAGGAGGCATCCTGGGGCGTGCTGGCGAAAGCAATGTCCACCTTGCCCGACTGCAGCAGGCCCAGCACCTTGTGGCTGCGGCCGGAGATGATTTGAATATGCACGCCCGGATACTGCCGGTGGAAGCGGTCCAGATAGGGCAGCAGGAACTGGCTGGTCACGGTGTCGCTGGCGCCGATGGTCAGGTGTCCCACCTGCAGCTGCCGGGATTGGGACAGCTTTTCCTCTCCAGTTTCCAGCAGGCCCATGGCGCTGCGGACGTATTCATAGAGCATTTTTCCATCCGGGGTCAGGGACACGCCCCGGGAATTTCGGGCAAAGAGCCGGGTCTGCAGGTCCGACTCCAGCTGCTTGACGGACTGGCTCACGGCGGACTGAGAAATAAACAGATTCTGCGCTGCGGCGGTAATATTGCCCGCTTCAGCGACTTCCTTGAATACGCGGTAAAGCTCCAGTTTTACGCTCATTGTTTCACCTCATATTAGGATAGGTTATTGAATGGTGTAGAACCATACAAAATAATTGTACCAAATTCCTGCAAAAAAGCAAGCATTTCTTTTCTGCCCTTGCATATTGGAGGGGAACGTGGTATCATAAAAAAAGTGCCGAAAAGGAGTTTTTTTATGAAGAAAATTATAAGTGTGCTGAAGCGGCAGGACCTGATGAATCAGATTTTGCTGGCGGCCGGTTTTGTACTGTGTATTGTGTCCATTTTCATGAAGCAGGCCCGGGTGGGGCTTATTTTCCTGGCCATCGTCTGCGCCCTGGCCATCTCCCGGAGCAGCAACAAGCGCAAGCGCATGAGCCGGCTGTTCGGCGCACTGTATTTCCATATGCCCGACGGGGAAATTTATCCCATGACCTACGAGCAGATGAAGTCGGAGTATGTGCATGGCCAGCAGAGCAAGTACGCCGGCCGCCGTGTCTCGGTGAAGTTCATGTATTCCGGCCTGGATGAAAACGGCGACATTGATACCGGCTTCGGCCTGCGCATCCGCGCGGATGAGAAGTATCTGCAGGACTGGAAAAAGGGGCAGATCCTGGTCGCCACGGGCCGCATTGCCGCCAAAAGCAGAGACTATTTTATGATCGGCGAGGTGGAGGAGATCCGCCTGTCCACGCAGAAAGAGGATTTAACCGTTTCGGACGAACCGAAAACGGAGGATCATACAAAACAGGAGGATAAACAAAATGAAATTCATGATTGAAACTTCTGCCCGTCACATTCATCTGACGCAGGAAACTGTTGAGAAGCTGTTTGGTGCCGGTTATCAGCTTACCAAGCGCAAGGACCTGTCCTATCCCGGTCAGTTCGCCTGCAACGAGCGCGTTACCCTGGTTGGCCCCAAGAAGGAAATGGCCAATGTGTCCATCCTGGGCCCCGTGCGTAAGGCGGACCAGGTGGAGGTCTCCGGCTCCGACGCCCGTGCCCTGGGCATTGACGCCCCCGTCCGCGAGAGCGGCCATGTGGAGGGCTCCGGCGCCTGCAAGCTCATCGGGCCTGCCGGCGAGGTGGAGCTGAAGGAGGGCGTGATCATTGCCAAGCGCCACCTGCATGTGCTGGAGGCGGATGCCGAGAAGATGGGCATCAAGAACGGCGAGATCATCCGCGTGGCCTGCGGCGGCGAGGGCCGCAAGCTGATCTTTGACGATGTTGTGGTCCGCGTGAACAAGGACGGCGCTACCACCATGCACATCGACACCGATGAGGCACAGGCTGCCGGCGCTCCCACCGAGGGCGAGATCTTCCGCGTCTGATCCTGACATATAAAAATAAAACCTCCGGCCCCGCCGGAGGTTTTATTTTTTTACTTGCGCAGCTTGTCCCAAAGGGTGATCTCCCCGGACTGGCGTGTCCGGTTCATGTCAATGACCCGCTGGTTGCGGCTGCCGCGGAACTGGAGGGAGATGTCCTTTTCCTCCGATATAAACCGTCCGTCGATGAGAATATCGATGCAGGAGAGCATTTCCTCCGTGGCCGCGCAGTGAGGGTGTGCGCCGGGGGTCAGCAGCTCCTCCAGCCGGTAGCCGGTGTAGCACCAAATGTTTTTCCGGGGGTATTTCTCCCGGATCCGGCGCAGCATGGGCAGCAGCGCCTGCTGGTTTTCCGGCTCGAAGGGGTCGCCGCCCAGCAGAGACAGGCCGCCGACATAGGATTTATCCAGCTCGGTATAGATCTCCCGTTCTGTTTCCTCCGTAAAGGGCCGGCCATAGCAGAAGTCCCAGGTTTCCGGCTGGAAGCAATCTTTGCAATGGTTGCGGCAGCCGGAAACGAACAGGGACACC
>CABMQL010000038.1 GCA_902388735.1 uncultured Eubacteriales bacterium
CCAATGTTGTGCCGAGCCTTGCAAACGTTTTTCAAAAAGCCTCGCAGAGTTCGCGTCCGCAGACGCGAAAAGTTTAAATTATTTTTCACCGCGACATGTGCGTGGGGAAAAATTCCTCTCGGGCTGCAAGTGTGGAATTTCGGCGCTTTGCGGCGAAATTATGCGCGCAGCAGACTGCAATCTTTTTGGCAGAAAATTCCGCAGGAATTTTCGCCAGCTTACTTCACATCGTCGAAGCTCTCGGCGGTGACGATGGACTGGACCTTGGTGCACAGGGGGGCGAAGGTCTTGGCCAGCTCATCATAGTTCAGGCCCAGCTCCTGGCAGACATCGGTGTTGATGGTGGCGGTGCCGTTGTCGAAGGTCAGCACAGCGGTGGTGGCGGGCTTGTTGCCGTCCAGGAGGATGCCGGCGACCATGTTGGCGGTCTCCACGCCCAGGTTGGCGTAGTCCACGCCGTAGCCAAGGAAGGCGCCGTTCAGGGCGAAGGAGTCAGCGCCGGTGTAGTGGGGGATGCCGGCCTTGGCCAGGGTCTCGTAGATAGCCAGCTCGGCGGTCATTACGGTGTTGTCGGTGGGGGTGAACACGGCATCCGCCTTGTCGGCCACGATGCTGCTGACGGCCAGGCTGATCTCATCGGTGGTGGTGCCGTTGTACTCCTTGTAGGACACGCCCTTCTTATCCAGGTACGCCTTGGCGTTCTTGATGGGGGTGGTGGAGGAGTCCTGGCCCTGGTCATACAGCAGGGCGATGTTCTTGGCATCGGGGTTGGCGGCGAAGATCAGATCCAGCACGGAATCGGTGTCCAGGTAGTCGGAGGTGCCGGTGATGTTGGCGCCGGGGGCCTCCAGGCTCTCCACCAGGCCGGCGCTGACGGGATCGGACACGGCGGCGAAGACCACGGGGATGTCGGTGCCCTCGGTAGCGGTCTGCATGGCCACGGCCACGGGGGTGGCCACGCCGATCATCAGATCCACCTTGTCGGCCATGAAGTTGGCGATGATCTGATTCAGCACGGCGGAATCGGCGTTGCAGTTGTCATAGGTGACATCGAAGGTGACGCCCTTCTCCTGGCCGATGGCCTTGAGCTGGGACTCGATATTGGAAACGATCTGATTCAGGGATGCGTCATCCACATAGTTGCAGATGCCGACTTTATAGGTCGTGGCACCGGATGTGCTGCCGGAATTGTTATCCGTCTTTTTGCCGCAGGCGAACAGGGACAGGGCCAGCAGGGCGGCCAGGGCCAGGGTCAGCATACGCTTTACGATGTTCTTTTTCATTTTTTGTTACCTCCAAAATTTAATATAGGTTTTTGGGCGGCGGATGGAGGGGCCGTTGCCGGCGGCCTGGATTTTAAAAACAAAAAAGACCCTTGCCCCACATGGGACAAAAGCCTTTGCTTCTGCGATACCACCCAAATTGACATCTTGCGATGCCCACTCGCTTTTACGCACCACCATGCGTACCCCACGGATAACGGGAGGGTTCCCGTCGGACCCTACTTAGGAAAAACTTCCTGTTCAAGCCGCCCTCGGAAGGCCATTCACACTGCCGCGCACCGCTCCGATCTCACCACCCGGAACTCTCTTGGGATGCCCTGTGCCGTGCTACTTTTCTTCCTCACAGGTTTAACTTTTAAAATTAACGGCATTATAACTGCATTTGCGGCGCTTGTCAAGGGCTGCCCGGGAAAAATATTGACGAAAAAGCGCGGGGGCTTTGACTTGCGTTCTGTGGAGTGTTACAATAGCACCAGCTTGATGACCGGGAGGAAAACGCCGTGATCTACTACACCGCCGACCTGCACTTTCACTATGCCCCGCTGCTGCCGGGCCGTCCCTTTGCCAGCGTGGAGGAGATGGACGCGGCTCTTATCCGCGGCTGGAACGAGACCGTGACGGAGGAGGACACGGTGTATGTGGTGGGGGACGTGGGCTATAACGGCGGCTATGTGCCCCTGGACGCCCTCAGGCAGCTCCGGGGCCGCAAGCATCTCATCCGCGGCAACCACGACACGGGCTTTGAGGACGCCGGGCGGCTGTACGACTGCTTTGAGACCGTCACGGACTTCAGCGAGATCGACGACGGCGACAGCCACATTATTCTATGCCACTATCCCATTATATACCGCAAGCGGGGGTACATGATCCACGGCCACCTGCACCACGGCCGGGGGGAGGAGTTTCAGATGCTCCGTCAGCTTCCCAAGGTGCTCAACGCCGGGGTGGATGTGAATTTTTACCGGCCGGTGACCCTCCCGCAGCTCATCGAAAACAACCGGGCCTACTACGCCGGGGAGCTGGACGAGCGGATCCCGCCTCCACCGCGCATAAAGCGGGGCACCGAGGGCTGGCTGCCGCCCAGGCCCGATTTCCGGCCCATTCCGCCGAAGCCGTGAGGAGCGGCGAAAAATCTTTCGGATTTTTCTGGAATAAAATATAGAGCGCCGCCCCGGGCCTGGCCCGGAGCGGCGCTTGGCTTTTGGCTTTATTATTTATTCGGCCGATTTTTTCTTCTTACCCAGGGACAGGCCGCCCTCCATGGCCACCAGCGAGAGCATCATCAGCGCCGCGCCTATATAGCCCCGGACTGTGAGCCGCTCCCCGGCGAAGAAGAAGGCCACAATGGCGGAAAACAGCGGCTCCAGGGTGAAGATCAGCCCCACATGGACGGCAGAGGTGTGCTTTTGCTGCACGGCGGTGATGGCGAAGGCGATGCCCGTGCAGAAGATGGACAGGAACAGGGCGCTGGCCCAGCCGGTGGCCGACTGGGGCAGGCAGGGCGTCTCGAACAATACGGACAGCAGCAGCATGGCCAGGCCTGTGACCAGCTGCTGAAACACGCCCAGGTGCAGGGCGTCCACCTCCGGCAGGCGCACTGCGTGCTCCACCACCAGCAGGTTAATGCCGTAGCCCAGGGCACACAGCAGGCAGATGAGGTCCCCCGGCGCGGGGCGGAAATCGTTGCCCAGGGTCAGCAGCGCCAGGCCCACCGCGCACAGCAGCAGGCACAGCAGCATCCGCCGCTCCGGCTTTTTCCGGTAGACCAAAAAGCTCAGAATAGGCGTGGTGACCACCGGCAGCGAGCAGATGAACCCGGCGTTGGAGATGGAGGTATACAGCAGGCCCACGGTGGCGCCGATATAGGTAAGCGTCAGCGACAGGCCCGCCGGAATGGCCCACAGCAGGGTCTTGCGGCTTACATGCCGCAGCTGGGGAAACAGCACGACCCCCAGCAGCACGAAGGCCAGCAGAAACCGGAACGCGCACAGGGCGAAGGGCGGCATTTCCGCCAGGGCCAGGTCGGACAGATAATACGAGCAGCCCCAAAAACCGGTGACCAGCACCAGCAGCAGATCGGCTTTTCTTTGCGGCGTCATGGGGTGGACCCTCCTATAATCATAGTAAAAGGGAAGGCAGGGGCATCCGCCTTCCCGTCTATCTTATACCATTCCCGTTTCGGGCGCAAGGGGGATGTCGGTTTTTGCCGGCCCCAGGCAGGCCAGGGGGCCCGCGCCGAAACAAACGCCCGGGTGAAAAGATTTTCTGCCTAAATTCGAGAATTATATTGTGTTTACCCGGGCGCGATGCTATAATGACCACAAAACGGAAGTTAGCCGGCTCTAACTGGGTTCTTGAACGAAAAATTTTGACGATTTTGCCTGGGCACAGCCCGGCGGACATAAAGGAGGAAAACCATGAGACTGTATTCGGAGAAAGTGAAAGCGTTTGCGGCGGCGCATCCGTGCCGGACTGTGAGTGTCGGCGGCGCACAGTTTCGCTATGTTCTCGGGGGAAAAGAGGGCGGAAAGACCCTGGTATTCCTGAACGGCGGCATGAACACGCTGGAAATGTGGATGGACTATGTGGACGGGCTGGCCGGGGAGTGCCGGGTGCTGCTGTTTGACTATCCCCAGCAGCTGCGCACCAACCAGGCCCTTGCGGCGGGGATGCACGCATTTTTTCAGGAGCTGGGCATTCAGAAGCCCATCTTTGTGGGCGCCAGCGACGGCGGCATGGTGGCGCAGATCTATGTGCAGAAATACCCGGGGGAAGTGGGCGGGCTGATCCTCATTTCCACCGGCGGCATGGACGCCGACACCCTGAAAAGCCTGAAGAAGAAATATTTCCTGGCGCCGGTCATGCTCTGGTACATGAAGCGCTGCAACTACGAAAAGCTGAAGCCGAAGCTGATAAAGGCAAGTCTGAGCCATATCCGCAACGAAAGCGCGGAGGAGATCGCCTACGCGCGGGATATGTTTGAAACCATCTTCCGGGACTATAAGCAGGAAAAGGATGTGCATATCTCCGGTCTGCTGGCAGATCTCATGAACCAAAAGCCCGTGACCGAGGCGGATTTCGCGGCGCTGGCCGGGCGGATCCTGCTGATCCTGCCGGACCAGGACTTCTTCTCGGGAAAGATGCAGGAGGACCTGATCCGGCTCATGCATGACCCGCAGATCTGCTATGTTTCGGGCGGGCATCTGTCAACGGTGCTGAAAACGGAGGACTATATCCAGGCCATCCGGGCGTTTTTGAGCCGATAAATGGGGAGATGCCCATGAAAAAATTCAACTACACCATGAATCACAGGGCCGATGAGGCCTATATGGCAGAAATGTGCCATGAGGGCTGGGCGGCCACGAGTCTTGTGGAGGGCGTGTGGACATTTGAGCCGTGTAAACCGGATCAGTACACCTTCCGCGTAGGCTATCTGCGGGGCATGAGCGGCGGACAGGTGGAGGATCTGAAGCGCCGCCTGGCGGGGGAGGGCATCGAATTTGTGTCCCGGTACTCCTTCTGGGCCATTTTCCGCAGCCGACACGATTTCCGGCTCTATACGCCGGAGGAGGAGCTGGCCATCTGCGAGAAGATCCGCCGGCCCATGCCCTGGGGCAGCGCCGCCGGCTGGCTGGCGGCTGTGGGGGCTCTGTGGCTGGGGGTCAAGGTCAGCGGGTGGTTTGGCATTTTGTGCGCGCTGCTTACCCTATATGCGGCCATGTGCACCTGCCTGGGGATCTCCTATACCCGGCTGATAGGAAGGATGAAAAGGGAGCGGGTATGACCGTCCCACCTGACGCCTGGGCAGCGGAATGTGCACTGAAAAAGGGAGACACGCAAAAGCGTGTCTCCCTTTTTGGTGCCGGTGGCCGGACTCGAACCGGCACGCTGTCGCCAGCGGTGGATTTTGAGTCCACTACGTCTACCAATTCCATCACACCGGCAGGTGCCTGCTTATTATAGCGCACTTTCCACCGCATTTCAAGAGGAAAATTTCCGCCGTGCCCCGCTTTTGCGCCGGAGAAAATGAAAAACAGGGACTACCCAAGGCGGGAGAAATGTGGTATAATATACTCTGAATAATAATCGAAACCGGGGAGGGAAAGGCCGTGAAATGTTCTATGAGGAAAATACTGATCGTGCTGGCATATCTGGCTCTGGCGCTGGGGCTGTGCGGCTGCTCACTGGAGACCTCGGCGGAGAATCTGTTCACCCTGCCCCAGGTGCCGGTGGAATACACGGGCCTGGCCAACACCCTCAACTCCTATCTGGACAGCGGCTATGAGTACATCACGCCCTCCAGCGGCAATAATATCCAGTCCCTGCAGATGATCGACATGGACGGCGACGGGGAGAAAGAGGCGGTGGCCTTTTTCCGCCGCACTGCGGATGACAATCCCCTGAAGATCCTGTTTTTCCGGGAGGAAAACGGAACCTTCTCCCTGTACAGCACCATTGAGTCCGGCGGTACATCCATCGACTCCGTATCCTTCCGGGATTTTAACGGAGACGGACGGCTGGAGGTGGCCGTGGGCTGGCGGGTCAGCACCGAGGTGCAGACTGTGGCCGTATACGACCTGCAGCCGAACCAGGCCAACATGCTGATGCAGAGCGGCTATCTGCGCTATGTGGTGGACGACCTGGACAGCGACGGTCGGTTTGACCTGCTGCTCATCCGGTCGGAGACGGAGGGGGGCTGCCTGGCCGAGCACTACACCTGGCAGGAGGGCGAGATGCGCGTGGGCGGCACCTGCCAGCTGCGCTGCACGCCGGCGGAGCTGAGCCGGGGCAGCATTGTGTGCGGCAAGCTGGACAGCCAGAAGACGGCGGCCTTTGTCACCGCTGTGAACGGGGGAAATACCGCCATGACGAATATCCTGCTCTGCCGCGGCGGGCAGTTGGTGAATACGGGCGCAGACAGACAGACCGGTATTACGGAGGTGCAATATCCCTTCAGCCAGCTCCGACCCCAGGATATCAATAACGACGGCATCATCGAAATACCGTATCCCGAGAAAAGCGGCACACGGCAGGCCGGCGCCTTCTTCGCCTGGTACCGGTTTGACGACCGGGGCAACAGTATATGGGTCATGGACACCTATCACGACCTGACGGACGGCTGGTACCTGGTGCTCAACGTCGACTGGCACGGCAACATGAACGGCACCCGCCTGGATACCATGGAAAACGGCACCTGCGTGACGCTGCAGGTGGGCGGCAAGCCGGCGCTGTACCTGTACAGCCTCAGTGGCGAGGAACGGGAGCGGGACGCCCAAACGGGCGGCCGGACGCTGGTGATGCAGCGGGCCAACGTGGCCTACGCCATGCGCATTACGGACGACGGCGCGGCGCTGGGCATCAGCAGTGCCTGGGTCAGCAGCCATTTCAATCTGATCTCCACGGCATGGTCTGCCGGGAACTGAGAGGGGAGACAACCATGAAAAAGGTATTGGTATTAGAGGACGAGAGCAGCATCCGCAGCTTTATCGTCATCAATCTGCGCCGGGCCGGCTACGACGTCATCGAGGCCGAGAGCGGCGAGGAGGCGCTGGAAAAGCTCCAGGCAAACCCGGACACCCGGGTGGCGCTGCTGGACATCATGCTGCCGGGTATCGACGGCTTTGAGGTCTGCCGCCGCATCCGGGCCACCAACCTGCGCATCGGCATCATCATGCTCACGGCCCGGTCCCAGGAGATGGACAAGGTCACGGGCCTTATGACCGGGGCGGACGACTATGTGACCAAGCCCTTCTCCCCGGCGGAGCTCACCGCCCGGGTGGATGCCCTTATGCGCCGCAGCGGCGTGGCGGACGAGGTGGCCGACCAAATCGACCAGCCGCCCTTCCTGCTCAACACCCGCAACCGCACCCTGGAAAAGGACGGCCGGCGCATCAAGCTCACCCAGATGGAGTACGCCATCATGAAGATGTTCATGGAGAACCCGGGCAAGGCTCTGTCCCGGGAGGAGATACTGGACCTTGTATGGGGGAGGGACTATTTCGGCGAGCTGAAGATCGTGGATGTGAATATCCGCCGCCTGCGGCTGAAGATCGAGGACAACGCCACCAACCCCGCCTATATCACCACGGTTTGGGGGTACGGATATAAGTGGGAAGCATAATGCTGGACAAGGCAGAGGAGATGGGGAAGCCCACCCCGAAAAGAAAACGCCGGCTGGTGGGTATGCGTCGGCGGTGGATCATGGGAAGCGTGCTGCCCGTCATCTCCATCCTGCTGCTCATCGCCGCGCTGACGTCGGTGATCCTGGTGGCCAACTTTTACAGCAACGCCCGCTCCGCCCTGGAGAGCAAGGCCCGCTCCGGCGTGAGCTATTTCAACACCTATGTCATGGTCAGCTACAATGAATATTACCGCAACGCCGTGCTCTACGCCAAGGACTTTGAGGACGCGGACACCATCGAGCTGCAGTTTCTGGATAAAAACGGACGCATCGACATCTCCAGCCGGGGCCAGACCATCGGCCTGACGCCGGAGACCGCGGAGGTCCGCCGGGCGCTGGACGGCGGGAGGATGGAGAGCTTTTCCGGCAAGGACCCCCTTACCGGGGAGAACATCCTGGCGGTGTCGGCGCCGCTGGAATTTGACGGCAGCGTGGTGGGCGTTCTGCGCCTGGTCACGGCCACGAGAGAGCTGGATAAGCAGGTGGCCCTGCTGACCCTGGCCTTTATGGGCATCGCCGTGGTCATCAGCGGCGTGGTGCTGGCGGTGAACTTGGCCTTCATGCGGAAGATCGCCCTTCCCGTGGCCGAGGTGACAGAGGCTGCCAAGCGCATTTCCGACGGCAGCTACGGCATTCAGATCCCCAATAAATTCGACGACGAAATGGGCCAGCTGGTGGATAACATCAACCAGATGTCCCTGCAGATCAGCCAGAGCGAAAAGATGCAGACGGAGTTCATCTCCTCCGTGTCCCACGAGCTGCGCACCCCCCTCACGGCCATCACCGGCTGGGGCGAGACGCTGCTGGCCGACGACAGCGGCGACATCGGGCAGCTGCGCCGGGGCGTGCGGATCATCCTGCGGGAATCCCGCAGGCTCACCAACATGGTGGAGGAGCTGCTGGAGTTCTCCAAGATCGAGGACGGCCGCTTTACCCTTCGGGTGGAGCAGATGGACCTGCAGGCCGAGGTGGAGGATGCCATCTATACCTATCGGGAGCTGTTTCACCAGGACGGCATCGACCTGGAGTATCTGAGCGCCGGGGAGATGTTTGAGCGGCCCATTGTCGGCGACCCGGAGCGGCTGAAGCAGGTGCTGTGCAACGTGCTGGACAACGCCGCCAAGCACGGCGGCTCCGGCAAGCGCATCACGGTGTCCATGGAGCAGGACGGGGACTTCTATGTGGTCCGGGTCCGGGACTACGGCCCCGGCATCCCGGAGGCGGAGCTGCCCTATGTGAAGCAGAAATTCTACAAAGGCAGCTCCAAGGCCCGGGGCAGCGGCATAGGCCTGGCGGTGTGCGACGAGATCGTCCGCCGGCACGAGGGCACCTTTGACATCGGCAATGCCGAGGGCGGCGGCGCCGTGGTGACCATCCGGCTGCCCATCTCCCGGGAGAGTGAAAAATAATAGAACAAGTGTTGTATTTTCTCCGCCGGCGTGCTATACTGGCGGGGAAGCAGAGAGGACAATGGATTCATGGCTAATCAAGAGAAAAAACAAACATTCCGCACTTCCATCGGCGGCCAGGCGCTCATTGAGGGCATCCTCATGCGGGGGCCGGAAAAGCAGGCCATTGTGGTCCGGGCCCCGGAGGGCCTGGTGACCAAGGTGGAGGAGCTGAAGCTGGTGCGGGACAAATATCCGGTGCTGGGCCTGCCCATCATCCGGGGCGTGGTGACTTTTCTGGACTCCATGGTCAAGGGCATCAAGGCACTGATGTTCTCGGCAGATTATTTTCCCGATGACGAGGCCGCCCAGCCTTCCAAATTCGACCAGTGGCTGGAAAAGCATGTCCCGGCGGAGAAGCTCCAGGGCGTTCTGGTAACATTTTCCCTGCTGCTGTCTTTGGCGCTGTGCCTGGGCCTGTTCATGCTGCTGCCTACGTTTGTGGCAGGGCTGTTCCACGCGCAGAGCGCCCTGGTACATAATCTTATCGAGGGCGCCATCAAGATCCTGATCTTTATCGGCTACCTGTTCCTCTGCTCCAAGCAGAAGGATGTACACAGGGTGTTTCAGTACCACGGCGCGGAGCATAAGACCATCTTCTGCTATGAGGCGGGGCTGCCCCTGACGGTGGAAAACGCCCGCATCCAGCCCCGGCACCATCCCCGCTGCGGCACCAGCTTTCTGTTCGTGGTGATCGTGGTGTCCATTCTGTTCTCCTCCGTGGCTTTTACCTATGTGGAGTGGCAGAACCTGTGGGTGCGCATCGGCATGCATCTGCTGCTGCTGGTGCCGGTGGTGGGCCTGACCTATGAGTTCAACCGCTTCGTGGGACGCCACGACAACGCCCTTACCCGGGCGCTGTCCGCGCCGGGCATGTGGCTGCAGAATTTCACCACTTTCGAGCCTGACGATTCCATGCTGGAGGTGGCTATCGAGGCGCTGACACTGGTTTTGCCCGAGGAAAAAGGCAAGGACGCCTGGTAAAAATTGCGGGCGAAAATTCCTGCGAAATTTTCCACTAAAAACCTAAAATCCCACAGAAAGTGACAACAAATCGTATTATGGCCATTACATATAACAATTTGTATATGGATATTCGACAGCAGCTGCGCCTGGCCGGGGTGGAGTCATCCACCCTGGAGGCCCGGGAGCTGGTGTGCTTTGCCGCCGGCAAGACCCGCCAGCAGCTTGTGCGGGACGGGCAGCTCTATGTGCCGCCCCAGGTGGAGGAGCAGGCCCGGGCGCTGGTGCGGCGGCATCTGGCCGGGGAGCCGGTGGCCTATCTCATCGGGGAGTGGGAGTTTTACGGCCTGCCACTGGACATTGACCGCCAGGTGCTCATACCCCGGGCGGACACGGAGACCCTGGTGGACTGCGCTCTGCCGTTTCTGCGGCAGAATCCGGGCAGCCGGGTGCTGGATCTGTGCGCCGGGTCCGGGTGCATCGGGCTGGCGGTGGCCAGCCAGGTGGGGGACTGCCGGGTGACGTTGGGGGACCTATCCGAGGGGGCCCTGCGCATCTGCCGGCAGAACATCCGCCGCAACGGCCTGTCTGACCGGGCGGCGCCCATGCAGGTGGACGCCATGAAAGCCCCGACCCGGCAGCTGGGAACCTACGACTGCATTCTCTGCAACCCGCCCTACATCCCCTCCGGGGATATTCCGGGGCTGGATGTCTCCGTGAAGGACTATGAGCCCCACGGCGCCCTGGACGGCGGCGAGGATGGGCTGGATTTTTACCGCTCCGTCACCACCCTGTGGCGGGAGGCCCTGCGCACAGGCGGTATGCTGTTTTTTGAGGTGGGCATCGGCCAGGCGGACGACGTGCTGCGGCTGATGCGGTCAGTGGGCTTCGGCGACCTGGAGATCACGGCGGACCCGGCGGGCATTCCCCGGGTGGTATACGGCCGGCTGTACGACGAGATATAACTGGCGAAAAATCTTCGATTTTTCTGCCAAAGGGCTTGCAGTCTGCTGCGCGCATAATTTTGAGCCATAGGCTCAAAATTTCACACTGGCAGCCTGAGAGGTATTTTTCCCCACGCACATGTCGCGGGAAAAAATGATTGGAGTTTTCGCGTCTGCGGACGCGAACTCTGTGAGGCTAATTAGCGAAAACTTGTATTTATGATGAAATTATGACGTAGGAGGATTGGATCATGGCAGCAAAGAAAGACACGGCGGCCGCCCCGGCGGCGGGCAATTCCGACAAGAAAAAAGCCATTGAGACCGCCATGCAGCAAATAGAGAAGCTGTACGGCAAGGGCTCTATCATGCGCTACGGCGATAACGCCGAGCCCAATGTGGAGGCGATCCCCACGGGCTCCCTGGCCCTGGATGTGGCGCTGGGCATTGGCGGCGTTCCCAAGGGACGCATTATCGAGATCTACGGCCCGGAATCCTCCGGTAAGACCACCCTGGCCCTGCACATCCTGGCCCAGGCCCAGAAAAAGGGCGGTGAGGTGGCCTTTGTGGACGCCGAGCACGCACTGGATCCCACCTATGCCCGGGCTTTGGGCGTGAAGATCGAGGACATGCTCATCTCCCAGCCGGACACCGGCGAGCAGGCCCTGGAGATCACCGAGGCCCTGGTGCGATCCGGCGCCATCGATGTGGTGGTGGTGGACTCCGTGGCGGCCCTGGTGCCCCGGGCGGAGATCGAGGGCGAGATGGGCGACAGCTTTGTGGGCCTCCACGCCCGGCTCATGAGCCAGGCTCTGCGCAAGCTCACCGGCGTCATCGCCAAGACCAACACCGTGGTCATTTTCATCAACCAGCTGCGGGAAAAGGTGGGCGTTATGTACGGCAATCCTGAGGTCACCACCGGCGGCCGGGCCCTGAAGTTCTACGCCTCCGTGCGCATTGACGTGCGCCGGATCGAGACGCTGAAGGCGGGGGGCGAGATGATCGGCAACCGCACCCGGGCCAAGGTGGTGAAAAACAAGGTGGCGCCCCCCTTCCGCGAGGCGGAGTTTGACATCATGTACGGCGAGGGCATCAGCCGCACCGGCGAAATTCTGGACCTGGGCGTGAAGCTGGACCTCATTCAGAAGAGCGGCTCCTGGTTCAGCCTGGGCGAGGTGCGCATGGGCCAGGGCCGGGACGCTGCCAAGCAGTATCTGCTGGATCACCCTGACCAGTGCGACGCCGTGGAGCAGGAGATCCGCAAGAATTTCCACAAGCTCATGAGCAACCAGTCCAAGGTGGCGGCCCGGGCCGCGGGCCGGGCGGTGGATGTGTCCGCCGACGATTTCGACGATGCGGATTGAGCGCATGGAGCCGTCCAAGCACAAAAAGGACCGGGTGCTGGTCTTTTTGGAGGGCGGCGAACTGCTGAAAATAACCGAAAACGAACTGCTGTGCTATGACCTGCGTCCAGGCGCGGAGCTCTCGGCAGAGCTGGCGGAGGAGCTGAAAAGAGCTGCCGCCCGGTCCGAGATGAAGGCCCGGGGCGCCCAGCTCACCGGCAGCCGGATGTTGTCAAAAAAACAGGTGGTGGAGCATCTTACCCGCCGGGGCGGCGACCGGGATGCTGCCGAGGAGACCGCCCTGTGGCTGGAGGAGCTGGGGGCGGTGGACGAGGCGGCCTATGGCGCGGCCGTCGTCCGGCATTACAGCGCCGCCGGCTACGGTCCCGGCCGCATCCGCCAGGAGCTGCAGCGCCGGGGCGTGCCCCGGGAGCTGTGGGAGGAACTGCTTTCCCAGATGCCCCCGGCGGAGGAGGCTGCAGAGCGGTTCATACAAAGCAAGTGTAAAGGAAAACAACTTGACAGAGAAATGCTGCGTAAGCTCTCCGCTGCCCTGCAGCGACGGGGCTTTTCGTGGCAGGACATCGGGCCGGTGCTGCGCCGGCTGGAGGACGAGATTCAGGAATAAAGGAAGATAAAACCGTGATCGTATCATTTATATCCCTGGGATGTGACAAAAACCGGGTGAACACCGAGCAGATGATGGCCCTGTGCCTGCAGGGCGGCATGACGGTGCAGGAGGACTGCGCCGGCAGCGACGTGGTGGTGGTGAACACCTGCGGCTTCATCGACAGCGCCAAGCTGGAGGCCATTGAGACCATTCTCTCCGTGGCGGAGCTGAAGGCGGCGGGCCAGGTGGGCAAGATCCTGGTCACCGGATGCCTGAGCCAGCGCTATCAGGCGGAGCTTTTGGAGGAGCTGCCGGAGGTGGACGGCATCATGGGCACCGGCAGCTACGGCGACATCGTTTCCGCTGTGGAGCAGGTGGCCGCCGGGCAGAAATTCAGCCATTTCGCCGACATCAGCGGCCCCGTGGAGGAGCTGCCCCGGGTCATTTCCACCCCCATGCACTACGCCTATCTGCGCATTGCCGAGGGGTGCAGCAACCGCTGTGCCTACTGCATCATTCCAGCCCTGCGGGGGAAATACCGCAGCCGCCGGATGGAGGACATCCTCACCGAGGCCAAGGCCCTGGCGGATGGCGGCGTGCAGGAGTGCATCGTCATCGCCCAGGACATCACCCGCTACGGCATTGACCTGTATCAGGAGAAAAAGCTGCCGGAGCTGCTGCGGGAGCTGTGTAGGTTAAACTTCCACTGGATCCGCCTGCACTACCTCTACCCCGACAGCATCACCGATGAGCTCATCGACACCATCGCCTCTGAGCCGAAGATCTGCAAGTACATGGACATTCCCATCCAGCACTGTAACGACACCATCCTCCAGGCCATGCGCCGCAGGGAGACCAAGGCGGGGCTGCACGAGCTATTCACAAAGCTCCGCAGCCGCATCCCCGGCCTGGTGCTGCGCACCAGCATCATCACGGGCCTGCCCTATGAGGACGAGGCCGCCTTCGAGGAGCTGTGTGACTTTTTGCAGGAGGAGAAAATCCAGCGGGCCGGCGCCTTCCCCTATTCACCGGAGGAGGGGACCCCGGCGGCCAAGATGCTCAACCGGGTGGATAGTGATGAAGCCCAGAGCCGGGCGGAGCTTATCATGCAGCTGCAGAGCCAGGTGATGGATCAGTTCAACGAAAGCCGCCTGGGTACGACGGTGGAAGTGCTGTGCGACGGGTTCGACAGCCAGGCCATGGCCTACACCGGCCGCAGCTGGGCCGAGAGCCCCGGCATTGACGGGAACATATATTTTACGGCGGAGAACGATGTGCAGCCGGGCGAATTTGTGCCGGTGCGCATCACGGGCATTATGGACGGCGATCTCACCGGCGAAGTGACAGAGGAGGTATAAGGTCATGAAAATGAACACAGCCAACAAATTGACCCTGCTGCGGGTGTTTCTGATCCCGGTGTTCCTGGTGGTATACTACTGGGGCTTTGCCGGGAGCCGATATGTGGCCCTGGGCATCTATGCCGTGGCCTGCCTGACGGACCTGCTGGACGGCTACATCGCCCGGCACTATAACCAGGTGTCCGACTTCGGCAAGTTCGCCGACCCCCTGGCGGACAAGTGCCTGGTCATGGCGGCCCTGTGCTGCTTCGTGGAGGGCGGCGAGTTTTTCGGCTGGGTCCTGGCCGTGGTGCTGCTGCGGGAGTTCGCCGTCAGCGGTATGCGCCTGGTGGCCGTGGAGAAGGGCCGGGTCATCGCCGCCGGGTGGTCCGGCAAGGTCAAGACCGCCAGCACCATGGTGTGCATCTGCCTGATCCTGTTCGGCATCCCCCAGTGGCTGAACTATGTCTGCCAGGGCGTGATCCTGGTGACCACGGTATATTCCGGCGTGGAATATTTCGCCAAGAACTGGGACGTGTTCAAGGAAAACTGAGAAAAAATACCCCCTGCAACGCTCCGTTGCGCAAATGCAACGCCCCGGCGGTTGCGTGCAACGGGGAGATCTGCTACTCTCTATGAAAGAATACCGTTTTCGGTGGCGAATTCGGACAATAGGGAGGTATATATGAATATGAACGGAACTTTTGGAGATAATCTATCCAAGTCGCGCAAGAAGGCGGGGCTATCTCAGGAGGAGCTGGCGGAGAAGATGGGCCTTACCCGGCAGACTATCTCCAAGTGGGAGACGGGAGCCTCCGTGCCGGATGTGGAGGAATTACAGCGGCTGTGCATGGCTCTGTCGGCCAGTGCGGAGGAGCTGATCTGCGGGGAAGCGGGCCGGAAACCCAAACGGGAGCACCTGGACTTATTTCAATGCTTTTTCTATGGCTTCCTGGTGGTGATGTTTATTACGGGCGCATGTGTCCGCATGGCGAATCAGATCAGCATAGATACATACTATACCGGTATTACTACCGCGGCGCGGGTGATGATGCTGATCCCGGTGGTGATGTTTTTCTCCATCGCCCTGTTCCGCTTGTTTCGCAAGAAAAAGCCGGAGGAGAACTGACCGGATACCTCTTTCCTCCGCGCCTTGACAAGGGACGGGAAAACTGCTATGATAATGATAATTTCATAGCGCGACGATCGGAAAGAGTACGCGCCACAGCTTTGCCAAGAGAGGGGCGGCCACCGGCTGCAAGCCGCCCTGCGGAGCAGCGCGGAAAGTGCGTCCGGGAGCGCGGGGGATGCAGATGCCCTCCGCCCGGCCTTGCGCAGTAGGCCCCATTGAGTGACAAACGAGAGTGGAACCGCGAATTTTTTCGCCTCTCATGCCTGCGGGCATGAGAGGCTTTTTTTGTTAAATCCGCAGGTGCGGTATGGCTCCGCGCCGCCGCAGGCGCGGCGCGGACCCGGGCGGCGGGCTGAGGGCAGCCCGCCCTACAACTCGTTCTGTAGGGGCAACCCTTGCGGTCGCCTGCGGGCGGGGCAGAGCCCC
>CABMQL010000039.1 GCA_902388735.1 uncultured Eubacteriales bacterium
GCGGTGGGTTATTGAGCGGGCGGGGTAGACCCCCGCCCCTACGCATTGTTTGGGAGTCTGTGCGGTAGGCGGACAGGGGCGTCCGCCCCTACGAAAAGGGTGCAAGCAGTACAGTGGGGCGGGCCGATGGAGACATCGGCCCCTACGGGAGCGCCGCAAGGGGTGCGCTTGGAGACGTTACTGTAAAAAGAGCGCGGGGCTTTTCACTCCGCGCTCTTCCCTGTTGTTTTTTTATTTATATTACAGGCCGGTCATGGTCTCCATGACCGCCAGCTCCTCGGGATCCAGGGTCTTCTGCATGGCCAGGCCCTCGTCAATATCCAGATCCACGATGCGGCCGCTGCGATAACAGATGACGCGGCTGGTGCGGCCCTGGGCCAGCACGCGCACCGCCTCCACGCCCATACGGGTGGCCATGACCCGGTCGTGGGCCGTGGGACTGCCGCCCCGCTGGATATGGCCCAGGATGGTGACCCGGGGATCCAGGCCCAGCTCCTTGCGGATCTGCTCGCCCACGGCCATGCCGCTGGCCGCGCCCTCGGCCACAACGATCATGAAATTCGTCTTGCCGGCCAGGCGGGCCCGGCGGATCTTCTCCACCACCTGGGTGTCAAAATCATACGGCACCTCCGGCACCAGCACCGCCGTGGCGCCCACAGCCATGGCCACATACAGGGCCAGATACCCGGCCCGGCGGCCCATGACCTCCACCACGGCGCAGCGCTCATGGGACTGCATGGTGTCCCGCAGGCGGTCGATGCACTCCACAGCGGTATTGGCCGCGGTATCAAAACCGATGGTATACTCGGTGCAGACGATATCTTCATCAATGGTGCCGGGGATGCCCACCACGGCGATGCCGTGCTTGCTCAACTCCTGGGCACCCCGGAAAGTGCCGTCGCCGCCGATGGCCACGATGCCGTCCAGCCCCAGCAGCTTGCAGGTGTTCACCGCCTTCTGCTGGCCCGCCTCCGTGCGGAACTCCTCGCTGCGGGCGGTATAGAGCATGGTGCCGCCGCGGTTGATAATGCGGCTGACGCTGGTGTTGTCCATCATCATGATGTCCCCGTTGATGAGGCCGCTCCAGCCCCGGCGGATGCCCACGCACTCAATCCCCCGGCCCAGGGCCGCGCGGACCACGGCGCGGATGCAGGCGTTCATGCCCGGTGCATCGCCGCCGCTGGTAAGGATGCCGATCCGCTTTACTGCGTTTTCCATATTCACTACCCCTTTCGGATCTCTATTCTTGGTTTTCCCGATTATAGCATACATTATGACCGTTGTGAATCTTTTTTTATTGCGGCGGCGGCAGGGGCGTGGTATACTTTATTTATTCGGAAGCAAGGAGGAAGCGGTATGCATCCGTATTTTGAGGTTCTGACGCCCCGGTGGTTCAAGCGGGCCTTTGTCTACACCGGCAGCATCGGGGAGTTTCGGTATCGGTTCGCCAATGACAAGGAGAACAATCTGATCCACGCCGCCGTATACACTCATTTCTGCTATGAGGCGGCCAAGGATGTACAGGAAAAGGATTTTTCCTGGGACGACGAGGGCGTGGAGCAGCTGAAGGCGTGGCTGCAGGAGAAGCTGGAGGAGAATAACAGCCAGAGCCAGTGACGCATTGCAAGAAATATAGCGGGAAACAGCGGCGGGGTGCGGGCACTCCGCCGCTATTTTTGGACGATGAGGCAAATTGGGATGAGGATTTTTTTGAATTTTTAACCATTTGAAAATTTTGTTATTATTTTGTAATTTTTATGTAGCCTTTTTGATAAACTTATGTTATACTACTTTCCGTTGAGCCAAATGACCCAGAATCCCAAAAGGAAGAAGGGAGTTTTCCATGTCCAGAAAGCTCTGCTGTATCTGCCTGGCCCTGTCCGTTTTTATCTCAACGGTATCCATCGCCTACGCAGACAGCGCATCTATCACACATCCCACCGCGGAAGATTACCGGCAGGCTGTGACCTATTTGGAATCCACAGGCCTGCAGTCCGGCTTTGACTCCGCCCGGACCAGCACCCAGCGGCTGTATTCCGCCGACCTGCCTGCAGGCGGCCAGGACGCATCCGTCACGCAGCTGCAATTCATGGCGCTGGATGAAATGGAAGCCGAGCTCCAGGCCCAGCAGGCCGCCCGGGAGCAGGTGGCTGACAACCTGGCCCTGCTGGCACAGTATGACGGCGTGATGCTCAGCGGTGACACCACCGTTTACTCCGACGCCGGCGTGACCGCCAGCGACAAGGTGATCGAGGACGGCAAGGTCGCAAAGCTCAAGGATATTGACGAATCCGGCGACTGGTACTTTGTGTCCTTCAGCGACTTTTCCGGCTATGTTTCCGCGGACGCCTGCACACCGGTGGATTACGCCGAATATGACGACACCGATGCCGTGCGCACCCAGGCGGAGATCGACGCCCTGGCCAAGACCTCCTATGCCGTTACCTTCGGCTCCGGCGTGGTGTCCGGCGGCAGCTCGCTGCGCAGCGCCATTGTGGACTATGCCTACTCTTTCCTGGGCACGCCCTATGTATACGGCGGCGCCAGCCGCTCCGGCACGGACTGCTCGGGCCTGACCATGCAGCTGTTCGGCTACTACGGCATTTCCCTGGGTCACGGCTGCGTATCCCAATACTACGCCAGCCAGCCCATTTCTCGCTCCGAGCTGCAGCCCGGCGACCTGGTGTTCTTCTATGAGGGCATCGGCCATGTGGGCATCTATATCGGCGGCGGCCAGTTCATCCACGCCAGCGACTACGGCGTGGTGGTGGCCTCCCTGTACACCAACTATTGGTCCGCCTGCTACTACGGCGCAGGACGGATCCTGGCCGACTGAGGTACATATTTGTTCCGCGCAGATGGCGCCCCACAGTGGGGCGCCATCTTTTCATACGGTATAATTGTATAAATATTCGTATATGCAGAATATGCTTTGTGCGTTTTGCGGTGTATATGCCATATAGCCCCTGTTATCAACAGTTATTTTTCACAAAACAGGCAATTTGTGCGAATTTTTATGCAAAAAGTGGTTGACATTTATGCATGCCGGGTGTATAGTATGCATTGTCAAGGGGGAACACCCCAAACAAACCTCATCTATATACCGCGAGACGGATCATATAGAGCCATTTCAAAAAAATCGAAAGGAAAGATGAAAATGAAAAAGTTCGTATCCCTGCTCCTGGCTCTGCTGATGGTAGCAAGCCTGGCAGCCTGCGGCAAGAAAGCCGATGACAGCAACAACAATAGCAATGAAAGCAAGACTCTGGTGATGGGCACCTCCGCCGACTATGCTCCCTTTGAGTTCATGTATAAGGGCGAGGACGGCACCATGCAGTACGGCGGCATCGATGTCTCCGTGGCACAGTACATCGCCGACAGCATGGGCAAGGAACTGAAGGTGGAGAATATGTCCTTCGAGTACCTGCTGCCCTCCTTGGTCAAGGGTGACTTCGATATCGTGGTCGCCGCCATGGAAGCAGACGGCGAGAGACTGAAGAGCGCCGACTTCTCCGATCCCTACTACACCGACCTGCCTCCCGCCATCCTGGTGAAGGCCTCCGATGCCGCTTCCTATAAGACTTTGGCTGACTTCTCCGGCAAGTCCGTAGCCGCTCAAACCGGCACCACCAAGCTGGACATCGTGAATGAGCAGCTCACTGGCGCTACCGCCGTGCCTCTGGCCCTGGTGACCGACATGATCAATGAGCTGGTGAACGGCAAGGTCGACGCCATCGTGGTGGACGGTGCTGTGGCACAGCAGTATGCCTCTACCAACAGTGATCTGGTCATCGCTGATGCTTCCTCCGAGCTGGGCCAAGCCGCTCCCTACTGTGTGGCCGTGGCCAAGGGCGATCCCAAGGGTCTGCTGCCCGGCATCAACGCCGCCATCGCCAAGATGAACGAGGAAAACAAGCTGGAGAGCTTCATCAGCGCCGCTGACGCTCTGAAGGATGTGTGGCAGGAGGTTTCCGCTCCCACTCCCGAAAATCCCTCCTGAGCAAGCCCTCTCCCCACTCTACTTAAATGTAAGGTGCGTGGTGCAAAGCCGCATAACACGGCTTTGCACTTTCGCACTGTCTGCGAATCCTACTGAAGAAAGGACGACTTGCCCATGTGGTGGACCAAATTATTTGAAAATGTGAGCCGCACCAGCTTTTTCAACTTCTCTTTCCTTCCCGCCTATGGCGGATATTTCCTGCAGGGCATGGCCTACACCCTGCTGCTGGCCGTGGTGTCCGTGGCATTGGCGGTAATCCCCGCCCTGCTGCTGGCCCTGATGCGGCTGAGCAAGAGCAAATTCATAAAGGGCCTTTCCGGCGCGTACATCGCCGTTTTCCGCTCCACGCCCCTGCTGGTGCAGCTGTCCATTATCTACTTTGGACTGTTCGGCGTGATCTCCATTCCCCGGATCACCATTTTGGGGTTTGTGGACCTGAGCCGGTTCATCCCCGGCGTGGTGGCCCTGGCGCTGAACAGCTCGGCCTATGTGGCGGAAATCTTCCGGGCGGGCATCCTGGCCGTGGACAAGGGGCAGACAGAGGCCGCCCGGTCCCTGGGCCTGTCCTCCTGGCAGAGCATGAAGCTGGTGGTGCTGCCCCAGGCCATCAAGAACGTGCTGCCTGCCCTGGCCAACGAGATCGTGACCATGGTGAAGGAGAGCTCCATCTGCTCCATGCTGGGCATGGCGGAGCTGATGTTCGTGGCCAAGACCGTCGGAAACGGCACCCTCATCACCCTGGCGCCCTACACCGTGGCGGCACTGATCTATTTCTGCATCAACTACCCGGCCTCCAAGGCCATCGAAGCGATTGAGAGGAGGATGCGTCGTGGCGACAAGCAATAAGCTGATCTCCGTGCAGCACCTGGTGAAGGAGTACAACAACGGCACCGTGAAGGC
This sequence comes from uncultured Eubacteriales bacterium, assembly GCA_902388735.1. GTDB lineage: Bacteria > Bacillota > Clostridia > Oscillospirales > Oscillospiraceae > Vescimonas. Next base: position 4,901 of record CABMQL010000039.1, read on the forward strand.
GCTGAACGACTGCAATCTGAACATTGCCCAGGGCGAAGTGGTGGCCATCATCGGGCCCTCGGGCTCCGGCAAGTCCACCCTGCTGCGGTCCCTGAATCTGCTGGAGGAGCCTACCAGCGGGCAGATCATTTTTGACGGCGTGAACCTGGCGGACAAGTCCGTGGACATCAACCTGCACCGGCAGAAGATGGGCATGGTATTCCAGCACTTCAACCTCTTCCCCCACAAGACCGTGCTGCAGAACATCACCATGGCCCCCCTGGCCCTGAAGAAAAAGACGCCGGAGGAGGCGGAGAAGCAGGCTATGGGTCTGCTGGAGCGCATTGGCCTGGCGGACAAGGCGAACGAGTACCCCAACATGCTCTCCGGCGGGCAGAAGCAGCGGATCGCCATCGTACGGGCCCTGGCTATGGACCCGGAGGTGATGCTCTTTGACGAGCCCACCAGCGCCCTGGACCCGGAGATGGTGGGCGAGGTGCTGGATTTGATGCGGGACCTGGCCAAGGACGGCATGACCATGGCGGTGGTGACCCACGAAATGGGCTTTGCCCGGGAGGTGGCCGACCGGGTGGTGTTCATGGCCGAGGGCAAGATCCTGGAGGAAGGCAGCCCCTCCGACCTGTTCGACTACCCCAAGGATCCGAGATTGCAGGATTTTCTCAGCAAGGTACTGTGAAAAAAGCCAGAAAGACGCTCTCCGCGGTGGAGAGCGTCTTTTTTCGCAGATTTTTTTCGATAATTATAGACTTTTCTGCGATTTTTGTATATAATAGTATGGATTCTGCGCCGGCAGGCTGCCGGGGCAGAAGATCGTGTGTAACTTAGGAGGAGGAGCCAATGGCCTCACTGAAAGAAGAAATCTCCCGGCGGCGGACATTCGCCATTATTTCCCACCCGGACGCCGGTAAAACTACATTGACGGAGAAATTCCTGCTCTACGGCGGGGCCATCGCCCAGGCCGGCGAGGTCAAGGGCAAGCGCGCCCGGGCCGCCACCTCCGACTGGATGGAGATCGAGAAGCAGCGCGGCATCTCCGTCACCTCGTCGGTGATGCAGTTCCGCCACGACGGCTTCTGCATCAACATCCTGGACACCCCCGGCCACCAGGACTTTTCCGAGGATACCTACCGCACCCTTATGGCCGCCGACAGCGCCGTGATGGTCATCGACGGGGCCAAGGGCGTGGAGCCCCAGACCCGGAAGCTCTTTAAGGTCTGTGCCCTGCGGCACATCCCCATTTTCACCTTTATCAACAAGATGGACCGGGAGACCCGGGATCCGCTGGAGCTGTGCGAGGAGGTGGAGCGGGAGCTGGGCATCGCCACCTATCCCGTGAACTGGCCCATTGGCTGCGGCAGCGAGTTCCAGGGGGTTTACGACCGGGAGAAGAAGCGCATCCTCCACTTTACCGACGCGGGTCACGCCCGGAAGGCCGCCGTCACTGAGGCGGAGCTGGACGATCCCTCCCTGCCGGAGCTCATCGGAGAGAAGCTCACGGGCATCCTCCGGGACGATGTGGAGCTGCTGGGCGCCGGGGCGGAGTTTGACCTGGAGGCCGTGCAGTGCGGCAAGCTCTCCCCCGTGTTCTTCGGTTCGGCCCTGACGAACTTCGGCGTGGAGCCGTTTTTGGAGTCCTTCCTGCGCATGACCACGCCGCCCCTATCCCGGGAGAGCGACGAAGGCGTGGTGGACGCCTTCTCCCCGGATTTCTCCGCCTTTGTCTTCAAGATCCAGGCCAACATGAACAAGGCCCACCGGGATCGGCTGGCCTTTATGCGCATCTGCTCCGGAAAATTCGAGCGGGATGCGGAGTATTATCATGTGCAGTCGGGCAAGAAAATGCGGCTGTCCCAGCCCCAGGCCATGATGGCCGCCGAGCGGGAGATCGTGGACGAGGCCTATGCCGGAGACATTATCGGCGTGTTTGACCCGGGCATCTTCTCCATCGGTGACACCATCACGGTGCCGGGGAAGAAGTTCCGCTATTCCGGCATCCCGTCCTTTGAGCCGGAGCTGTTCCGCTCCGTGTCCCCCAAGGACACCATGAAGCGCAAGCAGTTCATCAAAGGCGTGCAGCAGATCGCCCAGGAGGGCGCCATCCAGATCTTCAAGTTCCCGGGCAGCGGCTACGAGGACATTGTGGTGGGCGTGGTGGGCTCCCTACAGTTCGACGTGTTTGAATACCGCATGCGCAGCGAATACGGCGTGGAGCTGCGGATGGAGGGGCTGCCCTACAGCCACCTGATCCGCATCAAGAGCTACGAGGGCGACTATCAGGATATGACCCTGTGTACCGACTCTCGGGTGCTGCAGGACTTCAAGGACCGCTATTTCATCGCCTACTGCGGCGCGTGGTCCCTGGGCTTCCTCACCAAGCACAACCCCGGGCTGGTGCTGGACGACCAGCTGAGCGTGTGAGAATTTGATAGAAATGCCCCGGCAAATGTTGACATTTGCCGGGGTGATTTTTTTGTGGGCGCATGATGGGGGCGGATTGCCACGGGCGCAAAGCATCCTCGCAATGACAGCTTTTTTGCACGGGGTGCGGTGAGGCGGCGGGACACACGGGTCCCGGCCTACATGCATTTTTATAAGGCAGGGCCCATGTGCCCTGCCGGGGGAGTGCGATGCGTTGTCGGCGGCGGGGTGTGGGCACCCCGCCCTACGCATAACATGAAAATTTGTGCAAGCCAGGTTCGGGCCGTCGGGGACGCCGGCCCCTACGAAAGTAGCAGATGTGCGGTACGGACGGGCCGATGTAGGCATCGGCCCTGCGGAAGGGTGCGGGGTCAGGGCGTTTCCCAAAGGTCGTAGATATCCCCCAGGGATACGGCCCACTTATCCGAAAACACCAGGCGGTTATTGGGACGGTCGATGGCGCGGAGAACTCCGGTACGCTGCAAATACGCGCCGCCGGCCTTCCGGTCATCGGGCTGAAAATAAGTGACGGTGACGGTGGGGCGCTCGGGCAGGCAGCGCTCCAGGTGCTGTAGGATCGCATCCAGGCGCTGCTGCTCCTCCTCGCTGTACTCTATGCGCTCGTCCGTAAGCCGGGCGGTCTCGCCCAGGGCGTCCTCGTACCCCGTCAGAGCCCGGAAGGAGGAGAACTGCGCCGCCCGGTCCCGCATGGACATGGGCGGATGCTTTTCCGACCGGTGGTGGGGCAGGTGCAGGATGTCATCGTATGCGCCCATATGGTCCTCCCTTCTCACGCCTTATGGCCGCCGATCTGCCGGTTACGCTGGGCGGCGGTGGCCCCTTCTTCATAGTTCATGCCCTTCAAAATGGCGTTTTTGCCGTACTTGTTTTTAATGTGCAGCACCGCCTGCTGCAGCTGCTTCTCCCGCGCCAGGGCCTCCTGCTCCGCCGCCTGCTGCTTTTCCCGGGCCGCGTAGTCGGTGAACAGGTCCAGCTGCTCCGACTGGGAGGCGGCGGGGATCAGCTCCTCCGCCGTTACCTGCTCGGCCACCAGGTACATCCGCCGCACCGGCAGGCGCGCGTCCACGATGCGGTCAAAAAGGGCCATGGCAGCGGCGATGATATACCTGGAGGACGCAGTGGGCTGGGGCAGATGCTCCGTGCCGTGGGCGGGCTTGGGGATGCTGCGGCCATAGGGATCGGTGGTCAGGGGGCCGGTATAGCCTTCCGTGCGGCCCGCCCGGTCATAGCCCACGGTGAGGACCAGCTGCCGGGCCACCACCCGCTTTTGCACCAGGTCCAGGGCCAGGGCATCCGCCATTTCCCGGACCACTAGGCGGGCCTTATCCGCCGGATAGGGACAGGAGAGCACCTGCCCCGCGCCCATGGAGCTTTTCTCCGGGCGGTAGGACTTGATGTCCGCCAGGGTCACCGGCTCCCAGCCCCAGGCATGATCGATGAGCAGCTCCGCATTCACGCCGAAAAGGCGGTACAGAAGGTCCTCGTCCGTCAGGGACCGCCGGGCCACGTCCCCCAGGGTGTACATGCCGTTGGCCTCCAGCTTTTTGGCGTAGCCCTTACCCACCCGCCAGAAATCCGTCAGGGGTCGGTGGGACCACAGCTTCTCCCGGAAGCTCATTTCGTCCAGCTCCGCAATGCGGGCGCCGTTTTTATCCGGCTTTATGTGCTTGGCACCCACGTCCATAGCCACCTTGCACAGAAACAGGTTGGGCCCGATGCCTGCCGTGGCGGTGATGCCCGTCTCCCGCAGCACCGCCGCCATGAGCTTTTGGGCAAAGCCACGGGCGTCCAGGCCGTACAGGGGCAGGTAATTGGTGGCGTCTATGAACACCTCATCGATGGAGTAGACATGGATGTCCTCCGGGGCCACATAGCGCAGGTAGATCTGATAGATCCTGGTGGAGATTTCCATATAATAGGCCATGCGGGGCGGGGCCACGATATAGTCCAGGGCCAGGGAAGGATCCGAGCGGATGAGCCGGTCATCGTACTCCCGGACATACAGCCTGTGCTGCGGACAGGCCCGCTGGCGCCGTTCGTTCACGGCGGCCACCTTCTGCACCACCTCAAACAGCCGGGCCCGGCCGGAGATGCCGTAACCCTTCAGAGACGGGGACACGGCCAGGCAGATGGTCTTTTCCGTCCGGGTGGCATCCGCCACCACCAGGTTGGTGTGCAGGGGGTCCAGCCCCCGGGCCACACACTCCGCCGAGGCATAAAACGACTTCAGGTCAATGGCCACATAAACTTTTTCCGGCACAGGCACCCCTCCCCTCTTTGGTCTTTTCTCTATTGTACAGGATAGAACATCTGTTTGCAAGTCCAAATCGTAAAAAAACGGCCCTCACCAAACAGGTGAGAGCCGTCAGTCTGTCCATAATAAGGCCGGTTTCAGCTTTTTCCGTGGATGGAGGTGCCGCACTTGGGGCAGGTGATGATAATCTTGCCCTTGCCCCGGGGCACGCGGCAGACGGTGCGGCAGTTGGGGCAGGTGAAATACTTATGCTCCTTATCCGCGCTGCGGGCCCGGCCATTCTTGATGGGGTTCACGATCTTGTTTAGGAACCAGGCATTCTCCCTGCGCCGCTTGGGCAGGTTCCGGGAGAACATGCGGAACAGGGTCCACACCATCAGAAGGAAAACCACCGTGGATAGAATTGTGTGGACCGTCTCGCTGCTGTATTTTACAAACAGGTTCACGGTGTTGAGCACCAGCAGCAGCACCAGCGACGCCCAGCCCAGCTGGTCGGAGCCGTTGCGCCCGTACATAAAGCGGGAAAGCGCGTTGCCCAGTTTTTGGAAGAAACTCATAGCGTTGCCTCGATTCCTGCGGGGAATTTTTCACCTGAATTATTTTACAGGAAAAGGGCCGCCAGGTAAAGGGCGTTTTTACAAAGTTTACAAATTTGTTACGAATTATTTGCGCCGGGGCGCTTTACTTTCACGAACTAAAATAGTAAAATGAGTAGGAACTATAAAGGAGGGCAAACGCCATGCTGCATCCTGCCAAATCAAAAATCGCCACCAAGCAAAAGAGCGACCTGCTGTATAAGGCCATTTTGAAGCTGGAGACCGAGGAGGAGTGCTACAACTTCTTCCAGGATCTGTGTACCATTTCGGAGATGCGCTCCATGGAGCAGCGCTTTGAGGTGGCCAAGCTGCTCAACGAGGGCATGATCTACAACGACATTTTGGAGCGCACCGGGGCCTCCAGCGCCACCATCAGCCGGGTAAACCGGTCCCTGCTCAACGGGGCCGGGGGCTACGAAAGCATCCTGGAGAAAATGAAGGAGAGCGTCGAGGAATGAACGCTTACCAGGGCCTGGCCGGGGCTTATGACTCCCTCACCGGGGATGTGGGGTACGAAAGGCGGGCGGACTATCTGGAAAAGCTCTTTGCCCGCAGCCGCATCCCGGTGCACACGGTGCTGGACCTGGCCTGCGGCACCGGCACCATGACCTGGCTGCTCACCGGCCGGGGCTACGAAATGATCGGCGCGGACGCCTCCGAGGAGATGCTGGCCGCCGCCATGATGAAAAGCGGCAGCGTGGAAGGCATTGCGCCCATCTTCCTGCACCAGTCCATGCCCAAGCTGGACCTGTACGGCACTGTGGACGCGGCCATCTGCTGCCTGGACAGCCTCAACTACCTCACCTCCCCCGCCGACGTGCAGCGGACCTTTCAGCGGCTGCATCTGTTCATCGCCCCGGGCGGGGAACTGATCTTCGATGTGAACACCTTGGCCAAGTTTCAGAGCCTGGACGGCCAGGTGTTTCTGGATGAGACGGAGGAGAGCTACTGTGTGTGGCGCACGGAGTTTCGGCGGAATATCTGCTCTTACTGGGTCGATCTGTTCCGCAAGGGGACGGACGGGCGCTACCGCCGGGATACCGAACTGCACCGGCAGCGGTACTATGCCCCGGAGGAGCTGACGGGCTGGCTGCGGGAGGCCGGATTTGGCAGCATCCGCGTGTATGGCGACTGCCGCTTGCGCCGGCCGAAGGACGGCGAGCAGCGGGTTTATTTTTGCTGCACCCGGGAGTGACGGAGGAATATTGAAAAATGGATTCGGTGTTTGATTTGCTCAGAAAATATGAGAAAAAGGGCGATTTTGCGCACGCCACTGTAACCCAGCAGATGATAAAGGAAGCCGAGGAAAGGCTGAGTGTAAAGCTGCCGGAAGCATACAAGAAATTTTTGATGGAATTTGGGTTTGGCGGCTTAGATGGCATTGAAACATTGGGAGTTGCCAAAAATGGGCGAATGGTTTTTGTAGATACAACATTGGAGCTGCGCGCATCGGGAATGCCCAAAAACCTTATTGCCATTGAAGACTGTGACGAATGGTTTTACTGCATTGAAAACGAGTCTCAGCAGGTAGTTTCTTGGTCGATAGAAGATGGAAATGATTATAGAGAAAGCTACTCTGATTTCGAGGCCTATTTGCAGGACAGAGCGAATGACGCGATAGATAATTTATAAAGAAGGAATTTTCAAACTATGAGCGATAGAATTGTCAGAGCCATCACCTCCGATGGCATGGTCCAGGCGGCGGCCATCAGCAGCCGCGGCCTTACCGAGCGCGCCCGGCAGATCCACAAGACCCTGCCCGTGGCCACGGCGGCCCTGGGCCGCACCCTGGCCGGCTGCGCCATGATGGGCAACGCCCTGAAGGGCCAGGGCGCCAGCCTGACCCTGCAAATCAAGGGCACCGGCCCCCTGGGCACCATTCTGGCCGTGTCCGACCCGGCGGGCAATGTCCGGGGCTATGTGGCCAATCCCCAGGTGGACCTGCCCCTGCGGCCCGACGGCAAGCTGGACGTGGGCACGGCGGTGGGCGCCGAGGGCGGCACCATGACCGTTATCAAGGACCTGAACATGAAGGAGCCGTATGTGGGCACCGTGGACCTGCTGGGCGGCGAGATCGCCGAGGACATCGCCAGCTATTTTGTGGAGTCGGAGCAGATCCCCACGGCCTGCGGGCTGGGGGTGCTCATTGAGCGGGACCAGAGCGTCCGGGCCGCCGGGGGCTATCTCATCCAGCTGATGCCCGGGGCCGACGAGGACACCATCACCAAGGTGGAGGGCGGCGTCCTGGCGGCGGGGAATGTGTCCGCCATCCTGGACAAGGACCCGGACCCGGAGCATCTGCTGAAAACCGTTTTGTCCGACTTTGATGTGAAGATCCTGGAGTCCGATCCGGTGGAGTATAAGTGCTACTGCAGCCGCGAGCGGGTGGAGCGGGCCCTCATTTCCCTGGGCGCGGAGGAGCTGAAAAAGATCCTGCAGGAGCAGGGCTCCTGCCAAATGACCTGCCAGTTCTGCGACGCGGTGTACGAATTTGGCGGGGCGCAGCTGCAGCAGCTCATTGATAGTTTGGAGGCAAAAAAATAATTGGCAAAATATGATTTTTGGTGTTGACAACGGGGCACATTTTCGGTATAATAAACCCTGTCGTTACGAGTGGAACGGCTGAAGCGGGAGCATAGCTCAGCTGGTTAGAGCACCTGCCTTACAAGCAGGGGGTCACTGGTTCGAGTCCAGTTGTTCCCACCAAAAATATGGCCAAGTAGTTCAGTTGGTTAGAACGCCAGCCTGTCACGCTGGAGGTCGTGGGTTCGAGCCCCATCTTGGTCGCCATATGCCTCTGTAGCTCAGTTGGTAGAGCAGCGGACTGAAAATCCGCGTGTCGTTGGTTCAACTCCGACCGGAGGCACCATTTGCGGGCGTAGCTCATCTGGTAGAGCGCGACCTTGCCAAGGTCGAGGTAGCGAGTTCGAGCCTCGTCGCCCGCTCCAAATACAGAGAGGACTTCGGTTCTCTCTGTCATTCGGTGACATAGCCAAGTGGTAAGGCAAGGGTCTGCAAAACCCTCATTCCCCGGTTCAAATCCGGGTGTCACCTCCATATTAACTAAACGGTATAGATGCGTCTGGCGAAAAGCCAGGCGCATCAACCGTTTCCGGGCTTTTTCGGGCCCGGATTTCTTCTTTCAAACCATAGATGCAAATCGCTGTTTCAGAGCGTCTGCCCCGATTCGAACCGGGCGTTTTCCCTTTTCGGGCAGATGCATTCAGCCAGCGCCCTTTTTGAATGGCGATTTTTCCGACTGGCAGCGGTATTTTTCTCGAAAAAAACTCACAAAGAATTGGGCGTCGTTTTGTTGGTCCTGACGGACTGAGAAAGCGGCGCCCTTTTTCATTTCAAAAAGGGCGCTGGTTGTAGCGTTAATATTTTGTGGGCCGGAGTCTTAGCAATAAGATTCCGGCCCTTTTTTCATTTCAGAGAGGAGTTCGCTTATGCCGTGCTATTTCATGCGAGACACGCCGCTGCAGGCGTTGGAGCAGTTGATGATGTCTCAGCCCGGTCAAAAACCCAGAGGCGGTGGGATATACCGCAGCCCTTTTCATTACACGCCCAAAGATGTGGCGTGCGAATACTGCCAGAACTATGTCCGCAAGCATCCGTGCCGCCTATGTGAATGCACCTGTCTGGAGGAACGGATCGAAGCAGGTGTACTGGAGCTGAATGAGTTCGTGCGGGAGTGCTTCGCACCCTCTATGGGACCGAAGTTCCGAAAACGGATGCATCAGCAACTGAGAGAAAGAAACCCTCAATTCTTCCTGTCCGATGCACACCGACGAAGATGGACACATTGGCGGGAACGCTGCTGGCGTCTGTCTGACCGGAACAAAGCGGCCCTCTTCCTGCTCACGGCATACGAGAGCCTTTGGCGCAGGATGGTCTGGAAATGCGGGAACGACGGTTTTGACTTTCAAAGCGTCCGCCTCGGAGGAATCGAGCCGGAGCTATACAGCGTCTACCAGGCGGCGAAGGCCATTGCGGTCGGCTGCTGCAATATTACTCTTGCGGACCTTGCGTCTCCGGAATTGGTCACAGATGAGGCGTTCCACCTGATTACCGGCGCACTGCTGATGGCCAAGTACGGAGATGTGGTTTTGAATTTGGAAAAAGGAGCTGATATAACATGATGATACAGGCGGTGCTTGGCAATCCGTATCACCCAGAATATGGCGTAGCAACCATCCCATTCCCCATCCCCCATGACCAGTACGCACACTGCATGGAGCTGCTGGAGGCTCTGGAGATTGGCGATGCGGTCAAAGCCGACTGCCAGGTGCAGGAGATCAATAGCTTTTACTCTGTGCTCAAGCGCATGGAGATGCTTACGGTCAATGTGGAGGAGCTGAACTATCTCGCCAAGCGGCTGGATAGTTTCGATACCGGCGAAGCCGCACAGTTTCAGGCGGTGGCCCACAAGCTGGAGCTTTTCGAGCTGAAGGATCTGATCAACCTGACCTTCTGCTGCCAACAGGCTACGGTCATTACGGACTTTTCAGACCTCTCCGCTGTTGGCCGGGACCACTACATGAATTTGCACGGTGGCAGTGCCAAAACGGACGAACTGAAAGCACTGGACGGCGAAGCCGTGGCCCGATCGCTCATAGCGGGAGGCAGCGGCACGGTCACGCCCTATGGGGTTGTGTATGATAACGGCATGAAATTGGAGCAGGTCTACGACGGGCAGTTCTTCCCCTGCTATTACTATGAGCCGAATGCCATCACGATTGCAGTGACCGCCAAGTCCGAGCCGGAGGATACGGAGCATATCACATGGCTGCACCTTCCTATGGCGCAGGAGGAGGTGGACCGTGCCCTCCAGCGTGCGGGCATTATGAATCCTGCGGATGCCCGGCTTCGCTTGGAGGATACGCAGCTGCCGGATGAAGTGGATATGCTGCTGGATATGGAACAGGAAAGCCTTGCGGACCTCAATGCACTGGCACAGGTTGCGGATGCCCTTTCCTCGGACAACATGAAAAAGCTGGGCGCTGTGGTAACGCTGGCGAAGCCACAGACAACGGAACAGATCAAAAACCTCTTAGAGAATCTCGACCTGTTTGATTTCGCTCCCGGCACACATTCCCCGGCAGAGTATGGAAAGTACATGATCCAGCAGTCCGGTCATTTCGACTATTAAGAATACAGGCCAACTTCCCATGTACCTCATTGAAAATCACCATGAGGG
>CABMQL010000040.1 GCA_902388735.1 uncultured Eubacteriales bacterium
GGCCCGGATGGGCCGCGCTTTTTTCATCCGCCGCTTTCGGCGGGGTGTCGGAGATGCCGTCCCCTACACCCTCCGCGGAAGCCGTCTCGGGTGGGGCAGAGCCCCGCCCCTACGCACCCGCCGTTAGGCAGCGCAGAAATTTTGGACACCGCAACAGGGGCATCCGTAACCCCCGTCCCCCAAAGCCCAAAAAAGGGACACGCAAAAGCGTGTCCCTTTTTCTATGCGTACTATCCGCGAGCCAATGGGCTTACTTGTCGTACATCTCGATGAGCTTGAGCAAGTGCTCGTAACGGGCCTTGGCCTCGTCCTCGTTGCGCTGGAAGAGCACGCCGGCACGATCCGGGAACTCGCGGGTCAGGCGGGAGTAACGGGCCTCGTTCATCAGGAACTCCTGATAGCCGCCGGCGGGTGCCTTGGAATCCATGGAGAAGCGCTGGCCAGCCGGTGCGGCGGGATTGAAGCGGAACAGGTTCCAATAACCGCATTCCACCGCCTTCTTCATTTCCTTCTGGCAGTTCATCATGCCGCCCTTGATGCTGTGCATCTCGCAGGGGCTGTAGCCGATGATCAGGGACGGGCCGTGATAGGCCTCGGCCTCGGTGATGGCCTTGATGGTCTGAGCGGGGTTAGCGCCCATGGCAACCTGGGCCACATACACATAGCCGTACTGCATGGCGATCTCGGCAAGACTCTTCTTCTTCACTTCCTTGCCGGCTGCGGCAAACTGGCAGACCTGGCCGATGTTGGAGGCCTTGGAAGCCTGGCCGCCGGTGTTGGAATAGACCTCGGTATCGAAGACGAAGATGTTCACATCCTGCTTGGAGGCGATGACGTGATCCAGGCCGCCGTAGCCGATGTCGTAAGCCCAGCCGTCGCCGCCGAAGATCCACATGGACTTCTTGGCCAGGTACTCTCTCTTGCTCAGCAGATCCGCAGCGATGGTGCAGGCCTCGCAGTCGCAGAACAGGGCGCCCTTGGCCTTCAGCTCGGCGGCGTGCTCAGCGAACTGAGGCACGGCAGCCAGCTCTTCCACGGTGCAGATGCTCTCCTCCAGGGCCTTGACGAAGGCCTTGGCGGGCTCGGCGTTGGCGGTGCCGTCATCCATGGTGTCCAGCCAAGCCTGGGCGGCAGCCTTCAGCTCGGGACGGGCCCACTCGATGTTCACCAGCTGGCGGGCCTCGGCGGCCAGATCCTCGCGGATCTTGTTCTGGCCAACGAACATGCCCAGGCCGTGCTCGGCGTTATCCTCGAACAGGGAGTTACACCATGCGGGGCCGTGGCCCTCCTTATTGGTGCAGTAGGGAGAGGTAGCCGCGGGACCGCCCCAGATGGAGGAGCAGCCGGTGGCGTTGGAGATATACATATGGTCGCCGAACAGCTGGGTCACGAGACGGGCATAGCTGGTCTCGGCGCAGCCGGCGCAGGAGCCGGAGAACTCCAGCATGGGCTGCTTGAACTGGCTGCCCTTGACGGAATTGTCCTGCATATCCTTCTTCTCGGAAACCTTGCTGACGCAGTAGTCAAACACATCCTGCTGAGGCAGCTCGCCCTCCTGGGGAACCATGGACAGGGCGCTCGCCGGGCACACGGCGATACACACGCCGCAGCCCATGCAGTCCAGCGGGGACACGGCCATGGTGTACTGGTACACACCCTTGCCCTTGCCGGCCTTCACGTCCACGATCTTGGCGGCCTCGGGAGCAGCAGCGGCCTCCTCGGCGGTCAGGGCGAAGGGACGGATGGTGGCGTGGGGGCAGACATAGGCGCACTGGTTGCACTGGATGCACTTGGTGCTGTCCCAGGTGGGAACGGACACGGCCACGCCGCGCTTCTCATAGGCGGAGGCGCCCAGCTCGAACTGGCCGTCCACATGATCCACAAAGGCGGAAACAGGCAGGCTGTCGCCGTCCATCTTGCCCACGGGCTCCAGGATCTCCTTCACCATCTTCACCAGCTCCGGCTTGCCCTCCAGGGCCTTGTGCTCGGGCTCGTCCACGGCATTGGCCCAGTCGGCGGGCACGTCGATCTTCTTAAAGGCGGTGGCGCCCAGGTCAATGGCCTTGTAGTTCATATCCACCACATCCTGGCCTTTCTTCAGGTAGGAAGCCTTGGCCTTCTCCTTCATGTAGCGGATGGCATCCTCCTGGGGCATGACTTTGGCCAGGGTGAAGAAGGCGGACTGCAGGATAGTGTTGTTGCGCTTGCCCATGCCGATCTCGATGGCCAGGTCGATGGCATCGATAGTATAGAGCTGGATGTTGTTCTTGGCGATATAGCGCTTGGCATCCGCCTTCAGGTGGTGGTTCAGCTCGTCCATATTCCACTGGCAGTTGATCATGAACACGCCGCCGGGCTTGACGTCGTTGACCATCTTGAAGCCCTTGGTGATATAGCTGGGGTTGTGGCAGGCCACGAAGTCGGCCTTGTTGATATAATAGGGGGAACGGATGGGCTTATCACCGAAGCGCAGATGGCTGATGGTGACGCCGCCGGTCTTCTTGGAGTCGTACTGGAAGTACGCCTGGACATACTTGTCGGTATGGTCGCCGATGATCTTGATGGAGTTCTTGTTGGCGCCCACGGTACCGTCGCCGCCCAGGCCCCAGAACTTGCACTCGATGGTGCCGGGAGCTGCGGTGTTGGGGCAGTTCTCATCCTCGGGCAGGGAGAGGTTGGTCACATCGTCCACGATACCGATGGTGAACTGGCGCTTCATCTCGTCCTTCTTCAGCTCATTGTAAACGGCGAACACGGAGGCAGGAGGCGTATCCTTGCTGCCCAGGCCGTAACGGCCGCCGATGACCTTCACATCGTTCCAGCCGGCGTTGGCAAGAGCGGTGACCACATCCTGATACAGAGGCTCGCCCATGGCGCCGGGCTCCTTGGTGCGGTCCAGCACGGCGATCTTCTGCACGGAGGCGGGGAAGGCTTCCAGCAGCTTCTCGGGAGCGAAGGGGCGGTACAGGCGCACCTTCACCAGGCCCACCTTCTCGCCGTGGGCGTTCAGGTAGTCGATGACTTCCTCGGCCACGTCGCAGATGGAGCCCATGGCCACGATGACGCGATCCGCCTCGGGATGGCCATAGTAGTTGAACAGCTTATAGTCAGTGCCCAGCTTGGCATTGATCTTGTCCATATACTTCTCCACCACGGCGGGCAGCTCTGCATAGTACTTGTTGCAGGCCTCGCGGTGCTGGAAGAAGATGTCGCCGTTTTCGTGGCTGCCGCGCATATGAGGATGCTCGGGGTTCAGGGCGTGGCGGCGGAACTCGGCCACGGCGTCCATGTCGCACATGTCCTTGAGGTCCTCATAATCCCACACGGCGATCTTCTGGATCTCGTGGCTGGTGCGGAAACCGTCAAAGAAGTTGATGAAGGGGACCTTACCCTCCAGGGCGGCCAAATGGGCCACGGGAGACAGGTCCATGACCTCCTGCACGTTGCCCTCGCACAGCATGGCAAAGCCGGTCTGACGGCAGGCCATGACGTCACTGTGGTCACCGAAGATGTTCAGCGCCTGGGTGGACACGGTACGGGCGGACACATGGAACACGGCGGGCAGCTGCTCGGCCGCGATCTTGTACATATTGGGGATCATCAGCAGCAGGCCCTGAGAGGCGGTATAAGTGGTGGTCAGTGCGCCGGAACCCAGGGAACCGTGCACAGCGCCGGCCGCGCCGGCCTCAGACTGCATCTCCACCACCTTGACCTGGGTGCCGAAGATGTTCTTCAGGCCGTTGGCGGACCACTGGTCCACAAAGTCGGCCATGGGGGACGACGGGGTGATGGGGTAGATGGCCGCCACTTCCGAGAATGCATAGGATACATGCGCGGCGGCGTTGTTGCCATCCATGGACTTCATTTTTCTTACCATGTTGTTTACTCCTTCCTTTTATTCATCCGTTTTACCGGGTTTTCTTGCAGGAATCTTTCGCATTGTTCATAGTAGCACAAATCCGCAGAGATGTAAACGTCATTTTTGTGTCTTTCGCCGCAATAATACTTTTTCATTGTCCTGCACAAAAATTCTCACATCGACTGCCGACTTTTTTAATAATTTTGTTTCACGCGGCGTGATTTTGTGGTAAAATGAGGATAATTTGGTAAGGCGGAGGTGGGCTATATGGTTGTAACTGTGCGCTCTATGGGTCTGGGCGGCATCAACGGCTACGAGGTCAGCGTGGAGTGTTTTCTCTCCGGCGGCCTGCCCGCCTTTGATATTGTAGGTCTGCCGGACGCGGCGGTGAAGGAGGCCCGGGAGCGGGTCCGGGCGGCGGTGAAAAACTGCGGCGCCAAGTACCCCGTCAGCCGCATCACGGTGAACCTGGCCCCGGCGGGCCGGCGCAAAGAAGGCACCGTGTATGATCTGCCCATCCTGCTGGGCATCCTGGCGGCATCGGAGGAGATCCCGCCGCTGCCGGCGGATGCAGCCTTTATAGGCGAGCTGAGCCTCACCGGGCGGCTGCGGCCCATCAGCGGCGTGCTGCCCATGGCCATGGCGGCAGCCCGGGCCGGGATCCGGCAGCTCTATGTGCCGGCGGAAAACGCGGCAGAGGCCACCCTGGCCGAGGGCGTGACGGTATACGGCGTGGAAAATGTGGGGCAGCTGGTGGCCCATCTCCGGGGGCAGTCGCCCCTCTCCCCCGCCCCCATCTGGAAGCCGGAGAGCGCCGGGCCGGTAAACGGGCCGGACTTTGCCGACGTTATGGGCCAGGAGAACGTGAAGCGGGCCCTGGAAATTGCCGCCGCCGGCGGCCACAACATTCTGCTTATCGGGTCCCCGGGGTCGGGCAAATCCATGCTGGCCAGGCGCCTGCCCTCCATCCTGCCGGACATGACCCGGACGGAGAGCCTGCAGACCACGGAAATTTACTCCGTGGCGGGACTTACGGAGGCCCGGCACCCGCTCATTACCCGGCGGCCCTTCCGCAGTCCCCACCACACGGCTTCGGCGGTGTCTCTCACCGGCGGCGGCGCAGTACCCAGGCCCGGGGAGATCTCCCTGGCCCACAACGGCGTGCTGTTCCTGGACGAGCTGCCGGAGTTTGACAAGGCCGCCATGGAGACCCTGCGCCAGCCCCTGGAGGACGGCGTGGTGACCATCACCCGGGCCTCCGGCTCCCTGACCCTGCCCAGCCGGTTCATGCTGGTGTGTGCCATGAATCCCTGCCGGTGCGGCTGGTACGGCCACCCCGACCACCGGTGCACCTGCACGGAGCGGCAGGGGGAGAGCTATATGCGCCGCATCTCCGGCCCGCTGCTGGACCGCATCGACCTGCACATCGAGGTGCCGTCGGTAGACTACGAGGCCATGCGCCGCAAGGACACCCCGGAGTGCTCCCGGGATATTCAGAAGCGGGTAAACGCCGCCCGGGCCGTGCAGCAAGCGCGCTACGCCGGGACGGAGGTCTCCTGCAACGCCTACATGACCCCGCCCATGATCGGCCAATACTGCGCCCTGGATGAAACATGCGAAAAGATCATGCACAGCGCCTTTGACCGCCTGGGGCTCACCGGCCGCAGCCATGACCGCATATTGCGGGTGGCCCGGACCATCGCCGACCTGGACGGAGCGGAAAACATCCGCCCGGAGCACATTGCCGAGGCCATCCAGTACCGCAGCAGCAGTATGCTGAAATAAAAGCACTCGCAAGGCGGGGTGACCACACCCCGCCGCCCCATAAGCATCGCGCCATCGCGGCGGCGTGAGGGCACGCCGCCCTACATAAGTATTCTCACATTTCCGTAGGGACGGACGGCCCTGTCCGCCCGCCCCATCCCCAACCACTACATTATATAAGGAGAACCCCCATGCACGAGATCATCCTCTGCAAGCTGGGCGAGGTGGTCCTCAAGGGCCTCAACCGCCACAGCTTTGAAACCAAGCTCATGTCGAACATCCGCCGCCGGACCCAGAAGTTCGGCAAATTTAAAATTTACTCCCGCCAGAGCACCATCTATGTGGAGCCCATGTCGGATGAGTGCGACCTCACCGGAGCCTACGCCGCCTGCAAGCAGGTGTTCGGCCTCATTGCCATCGCCCGGGCTGTACCCTGCGAAAAAAGCAAGGAGGCCATTTTGGAGACCGCCAAAGCCTACCTGGGCGACAGTCTCCGCAAGGCCGGCAGCTTCAAGGTGGAGAGCAAGCGGGCGGACAAGTCCTTCCCCATGAGCTCCATTCAGATCAGCCAGTGGGTAGGCGGCATGCTCCATGACGCTTTTCCCCATCTGAAGGTGGATGTACACACCCCGGAGCTGACGGTGTATGTGGAGATCCGTGAGGACGCGGCCTATGTCCACGCCCCCGCCGAGCCCGCTGCCGGCGGCCTGCCCCTTGGCATGGGCGGCAGCGCGTTGAGCCTGCTCTCCGGCGGCATCGACTCTCCGGTGTCCTCCTACATGATGGCAAAGCGGGGCGTGGTGCTGGAGATGCTCCACTTTGCCGCCCCCCCCTATACCTCCGACCTGGCCCGGCAGAAGGTTCTGCAGCTGGCCCAGGAGCTGACGCCCTGGTGCGGCCGCATGAGCGTGCACATCGTGCCCCTGACGGAGATCCAGGAACAGATCCGCAAGCAGTGCCCGGAGGAGTATTTCACCCTCATCACCCGGCGCTTTATGATGCGCATTGCCGACAAATTGGCCAAGGAATTTGACTGCCGGGCCCTCATTACCGGCGAAAACCTGGGTCAGGTGGCCAGCCAGACCATGGAGGCCCTGCGGGTCAGCGAGGATGTGACGGACCTGCCCGTGCTGCGGCCCCTCATCGGCATGGACAAGGAGGAGATCGTCCGCATCGCCCGGCACATCGGCACCTTTGACACCTCTATCCTCCCCTACGAGGACTGCTGCACCGTCTTTACCCCCCGGCACCCCAAGACCAAGCCCCATGTGGAGGAGGTCCGGGAGATCGAGAGCGTGCTGGACATTGAGGGCCTGGTCCAGCGGGCCATGGGCCAGCGGGAAGTGGTCAAAGTCAAGCTGTAAGGAGCGGATCTTATGACTTATCAAGCGGAGCTTATTGCCGCGGGCTCGGAGCTGCTGCTGGGCAATGTGGCCAACACCGATGCCCAATATGTCTCGGAAAAGCTGGCCGCCGCCGGGGTGGACGTGCTCTACCACACAGCAGTGGGTGACAATCCCCGGCGCCTGCGCCAGGTGACGGACGTCGCCCGGAGCCGCTGTAATCTGCTGATTTTCATTGGCGGCCTGGGGCCCACCTATGACGACCTGACCAAGGAGACCGTCTGCGCCGCCTTCGGCCGGGAGCTGGAATTCCACCAGGACGTTATGGACGAGATCGCAGCCTATTTCAGAAACGTTTTCCGCCGGGAGATGCCGGCCTGCAACCGCCGCCAGGCGCTTTTGCCCAAAGGATCCACGGTGTTCCACAACCCCGTGGGCACCGCCCCGGGCTGCCTGTTTACGGCGGAGGGCGTGACGGTGGCCATGCTCCCGGGTGTGCCCCACGAGTGCCGGTATCTTACGGACCATGCCCTGCTCCCCTATCTGCAGGCCCGGCAGGAGAGCGTGATCCTGTCCCACACCCTGCATGTTTTCGGCCTCACGGAGCCCAAGGTCCAGGAGCTGCTGGGAGACCTCATGGACTCTGCCCAAAACCCCAGCCTGGCCCCCTACGCCAAATCTGCCGAGATCCAGCTGCGCATCACCGCCAAGGCGGAAACGGCGGAAAAATCTGAGGCTCTCATGGCCCCGCTGCTGGCGGAAGTGCGGCGGCGGCTGGGCGCGCACCTCTACGGCATGGACATGGGCAGCTTAGAGGCCCACGCCGTGAAGGCCCTGAAAGAGCGCGGCCTGACGGTTTCCGCCGCCGAGAGCTGCACCGGCGGGCTCATTGCCAAGCGCATTACGGATATTGCCGGCGCATCGGCAGTCTTCCCCGGCGGGGTGGTGTCCTACACCAATGCGGTCAAGGCCAATATCCTGGGGGTGCCCGGTGATATTTTGGACCGATTCGGCGCCGTGTCGGAGCCGGTGGCCAAGGCCATGGCGGAAGGCGCCCGACGCATTATGAAAAGCGACCTGGCCCTGTCGGTGACGGGCCTGGCAGGTCCCGACGGGGACGACCGGGGCAATCCCGTGGGCACGGTCTATATCGGCCTGGCCGCCCCGGGCGGCACGGAAGTGACGCATCTTGTACTCAAGGGCGGACGCGAAAGCATCCGGCAGCAGGCGGCGGACTACGCCCTGGCCCTGCTGAACCGGCACCTATATAATTCAGATCAGATAGCCAAAGGAGAAAATGAACATGGCAAAGAATAACACGCCCCAGGATCCTTACGTCCGGCAGCAGGCGGCCATCCGCAAGGCCAAGGGCAACCCCAACAAAAACGTACACCACAAGAAGAACAACTCCAACTACGGCGGCGGAGACTATCAGAAGGCAAAAGCCGCCCAGGCGGCCAAAAAGCCCGAAAGGATCAAGATGCCCCTGTGGCTGAAGATATTCCTGGGCGTTCTTTTTGCAATGCTGGCGACGGCGCTGGTGCTGCGGATGACGGTGCTCAAGGACAATCTGCTGATGAACTACGTCACCTCCCTGCTCCTGGGTCTTGCCTGCGCGGCGCTGTTTTACACCCGGCAGTATAACTCGGCCAAGAAGGAGAGCAAGCTCTACGGCGTTGTGTGCGTGATTTTGGCCATCATGGCCATTATCTACGGCGGCATGGGCCTGCTGGGGATCCTGAGCTATTTGGGCGTATTCTAATTTCCCTGTTGACAAAAGCGACTTTTGTGGTAAAATGACAAGCAATACAGCATAAATGCATGGATGGGGATCAGTACCCCCGGGCATTCGGTGCCAAGAGATCCGCCGGTTTGGTGCGAGGCGGAGACCGGGTCCGCGGCGAATATCACCCCGGAGCTTCCGGCTGAACGGGAAGGAATCCTTCAGTAAGCACGGACGGCGGAGGGCCGTTATCAACCCTCGCCCACGGATGGTGGGAACGGAGTGGCCGCTACGGCGGCAACAAGAGTGGTACCGCAGAGGTTATTTCATCGCCTTTGTCTCTTATTGAGGCAAAGGCGATTTTTCATTTTGGGAATGCGGCGTGCAAGCCGATGCAGTCATCGGTCCGATGACGGAAAATGATACGCGCTCCACGGTAGGCGCAGAGAGTACCCCCTACCGCGTCGGGCCAGCGCGGGCCCGCGTGAGCGGCCAGCGGATGGTGCCGCAGGGGCCATGCGAAAGCAGGACGTTACACCTGAGCGCCCGGTTCGCGTGGCAGAAGGGTTTCCACGGGCGGCATTCCAGGCGCGGAAAGGATTCCAAAACCTTGGTTTTGGCGGCGTTCTTTGGCTACTTTCTGTCGCTGTTGGCAGAAAGTACCCGTCGGAGACAAAACAAGGGGTGCCGTGCGAGGGGATGCGGATCGCCACGGGCGCGGTGCGCCCTCGCAATGACAGTTTTTAGGCCAGTTTCTTTTATTCGTTTTCAATTTTGTTTTTAAAATACGCATATATGGAGGTACATCATGGAGTACAAAAGCACACTGAACATGACCAAGAGCGGCTTTCCCATGCGGGCAGGGCTGCCCAAGCGGGAGCCGGAGATGCTCAAGCACTGGGAGGAGCTGGACCTGTATAACGAGCTGCTGAAAAAGAATGAGGGCAAGCCCCTGTTCTCCCTGCACGACGGCCCTCCCTTCTCCAACGGCGCGCTGCACATGGGCCATGCCCTGAACAAGTCCCTGAAGGACTTCATCACCCGTATGTACGCCATGCGGGGCTACTACACCCCCTATATCCCCGGCTGGGATAACCACGGCATGCCCATTGAGAGCGCCATCATCAAGCAGAACAAGCTCAACCACAAGGCCATGAGCGTAGCGGATTTCCGCACCGCCTGCCATGAGTTTGCCGACCATTACATTGACGTCCAGCGCCAGGGCTTCAAGCGCATGGGCGTGGTGGGCGACTGGGAGCACCCCTACAAGACCATGGACCCCGGCTTTGAGGCCCAGGAGGTCCGGGTGTTCGGCAAGATGTATCAGAACGGCCACATCTACAAGGGTCTCAAGCCCGTGTACTGGTGCGCCCACGACGAGACCGCCCTGGCCGAGGCCGAGATCGAGTACAAGGACGATCCCTGCACCACGGTGTATGTGAAGTTCCCCATGAACGATGACCTGGGCAAGCTGAGCCACCTGGACAAGAGCAAGCTCTACTTCGTCATCTGGACCACCACCATCTGGACCCTGCCCGGCAACCTGGCCATCGCCCTGCATCCCGACGAGAGCTACGCCGTGGTGAAGGCCCCCAATGGCGAGATGTACATCATGGCCGAGGCCCTGACGGACAAGGTCATGAAGATCGGCGGCTTTGACAGCTATGAGATCGTGGAGACCCACCCCGGCTCCTTCTATGAGAACATGCTGGCCAGCCATCCCTTCCTGCCCAAGACCAGCCAGCTGGTCCTGGCGGACTATGTGACCATGGATTCCGGTACCGGGTGCGTCCACACCGCCCCCGGCTTCGGTGCCGACGACTATGAGACCTGCAAGCGCTACGGCATGGACATGGTGGTGCCCGTGGACGACCAGGGCCGCCACACCGACTACGCCGGTAAGTATGCCGGCATGAAGACCGAGGAGTCGAACCCCGTCATCCTGGCGGATATGAAGAAGGACGGCTCCCTCTTTGCCAGCGAGGAGATCGTGCACAGCTATCCCCACTGCTGGCGCTGCAAGAATCCCATCATCTTCCGGGCCACCCCCCAGTGGTTCTGCTCCGTGGATTCCTTCAAGGACGACGCCATCGCTGCCTGCGACGATGTGCGCTGGGTTCCCGCCTGGGGCAAGGACCGCATGCGGTCCATGATCTTAGAGCGCACTGATTGGTGCATCAGCCGCCAGCGCCGCTGGGGCCTTCCCATCCCCGTGTTCTACTGCAAGGACTGCGGAAAGCCCATCTGCACGCCGGAGACCATCGAGGCTGTGGCGTCCCTGTTTGAGAAGAAGGGCTCCAACGCCTGGTTTGACATGGAAGCCGAGGAGATCCTGCCCCAGGGCTTCACCTGCCCCCACTGCGGCAAGAACGCCGGCTTTGAGAAGGAAAGCGACACCCTGGACGGCTGGTTTGACTCCGGCTCCACCCACTTCGCCGCCATGGAGCGGGACCAGGGCTTCTGGCCGGCTACCATGTACATCGAGGGCCTGGACCAGTATCGCGGCTGGTTCCAGAGCTCCCTGCTGGTGGCTGTGGGCGCCCTGGGCCGCGGCGCACCGTTCAAAGAGTGCGTGACCCACGGCTGGACCGTGGACGGCGAGGGCAAGGCCATGCACAAGTCCCTGGGCAACGGCATGGACCCGGCGGAGATCTTCGACAAGTACGGCGCGGACCTGCTGCGTCTGTGGGCCGGTTCCAGCGACTATCACGTGGATGTGCGCTGCTCCGACGAGATCTTCAAGCAGCTGAGCCAAAACTACCTGAAGTTCCGCAACACCTGCAAGTTTTGCCTGGATAACCTGGTGAATTTCGACCCCAATGCCCTGGTGAAGCCCGAAGATATGCTGCCCCTGGACAAGTGGGCCGTGACCCGGCTCAATGACCTCATCGGCAAGGTCTTCGGCTGGTACGACAACTATGAGTTCCACTCCGTGTCCCATGCCATCAACGACTTCTGCGTAGTGGACCTGAGCTCCTTCTACTTCGACATCATCAAGGACCGGCTGTACTGCGACGAGGCGGAGGGCCTGGAGCGCCGCAGCGCCCAGACCGCTCTGTACCTCATCCTGGACGCCATGACACGCATGTTCGCGCCCATCCTGGCCTTCACCTGCGACGAGGTGTGGCTGGCCATGCCCCACCGGGCGGAGGATGACGCCCGCAACGTTCTCTTTAACGAGATGGTGCAGCCCTATGCGGAGTACGCCCTCTCCGACGAGGAGATGACCAAGTGGAGCCGCATCGCCGCCCTGCGCAGCGCCGTGAACGGCGCCCTGGAGCAGGCACGGGCAGACAAGGTCATCGGCAAGAGCCTGGAGGCCGCCGTGGATCTGACCGTGCCCCAGGAGGACGCTTTCCTGGCGGAGATGAGCGAGGAGGAAGTAGCCGACCTGTTCATCGTGTCCCAAGTGAAGCTCACCGTGGGCGACGAGGTGAAGGTGGCCGTGGAGGCTGCCCAGGGCACTAAGTGCGGCCGCTGCTGGAAGGTGCTGCACAGCGTGAAGGCCGTGGGCGAGCACGATGCCCTGTGCCCCCGCTGCGCCGCCGTGATGGCCAAGCTGCCGAAAGTTGAATAAAACACTTGCATTTCCCGCAAAAGTGTGTATAATAATGGGGTGGAACCATTTCGTTCCACCCCATTATTCATCATTTGGGCTTGTAGCTCAGCTGGGAGAGCGTTCGGTTCGCATCCGAGAGGTCGAGGGTTCGAATCCCTTCAGGTCCACCAAACAGGTATTGGACGAACACATACTTCTTCAGCGGCGGTTTTGCCGTGAAGTGTTCGCTCTGATCCACAACAGAAAAGCACCGTCTTGGAAGTGATTCCGAGACGGTGCTTTTTATGATGTGAAGGCTCAAATGGCGTGACTATTCCTTTTTTAGAGTAGCACTTCGTACTTTACAGATTAAATGGTTCGCCAAAACTAAAAGCTGAAACGCTCGATCTTCCGTATCTTCCCAATCACTATCATGTGCTCTTGGATTTCTAATACCAGTCATAACCCCGGAAAAAATCTCCATATATCCTAGTTGTTCGTTTTGCTCGGATGCAGAAATACCTTCATTGAGCTTTAACACAGGATCCTTTTGTGAAAATACCTTTTTCATCAAAGAAGACCCTGTCATATTTTGCTGCTTTGATAGTCGCAACACTAGGTTATCCAAATACTTATATGCTTCCTCCACCGCACGGGCATGGTGTCCGTCTAGAAATAGTTTTTTCACTTTAGATTTCAAATCGGAATCCGTAATTAACAGATCGAATGTATCCGCTGATAGCCCAGTACTCTTTGAAGAAATGTCTGCGTGTTCAATGCCTACCTGTGTTTTAAGTTCTTCATTAAGTTCGTGAGCTCTACCGAACAAAGTATAGAATGATTCCATTATTTATATAGGTGTTTTGCCATGCTGGCAAAAATACCGTTGTCGGGGAGTATATCGATCGGGCCATCAGCGGCACCACGGATAACCGTGCCGAATTCCAGCGGATGATCTCCGACAGCGATAAGCACACCTTTGAGGGCGTTCTGGTATATCAGCTGGACCGATTTGCCCGCAACCGCTATGACAGCGCCATCAATAAAGCGAAGCTGAAAAAGAACGGCGTCCGGGTGCTGTCTGCCAAGGAGAATATTGCGGACGATGCCTCCGGTATCTTGGTAGAGGGCGTTTTGGAAAGTATGGCGGAATACTACTCCGTAGAGCTTTCCCAAAAGATTCACCGAGGCATGGCCATCAATGCTGAAAAGTGCCTGTCCAACGGCAGTAACCCCGGCTTGGGCTTCAAAGTGGATGCCGAGCGGAGGTTCTATGTAGACGAGGAAGAAGCCGCCATTGTCCGTGAGATTTATGAGCGCTACGCCAGCGGCGAGACGAAAGCGGAGATCATCCGGGATCTGAAACGGCGCAGGGTCAAGACCTCTCTCGGCAAGGAATTCAGCCCCAACAGTCTCAGCCGCCTGCTCAGCAACAAGCGCTATATCGGCGTCTATCTTTACAAAGGAAAGGAAACACCCGGCGGAATGCCCCGCATTCTGGACGATGACTTGTTTTACCGGGTGCAATCGATGATGAACAAGAACAAAAATGCACCGGCCCGGACTCACGGTGAGGGTGAATATCTGCTGACGACAAAGCTGTTCTGCGGACACTGCAAAGAAATGATGGTGGGTTACGGCGGCACCAGCAAGACCGGCAGGCAGTATCACTATTATATGTGCAAAAATGCTCGCAGGAAAAAGTGCGGCAAGAAAATCGTCAGCAAGTCCTATATTGAGGACCGTGTGGTCAACGAGTGCCTGAAAATGCTGACCGAGGAGAAAATCCGCTTCATTGCCAAGAAGGTGGCTGAGGAGTGCGCCAAAAGCCCGGACAACCTGACAGCCAAGGCGCTGAAAAAGGCGATCCGAGAGGCGGACAAGGCCATTGAGAATCTCTGGAAGGCCATTGAGCAGGGGCAGGCCGTGGAAATGCTGACGGAACGGCTCAACAAGCGCATAGCGGAAAAGGCAGAGTTGGAGGCACAGCTCGCTGTCGAGGAAAACAAGAAGATCACGCTGACGGAGGCGCAGATTTTGGCCTTTCTGGACTGTGTCTGCGAGATGCCCGCCGACGATGTGAACAAGCGCCGAGCCATCATCAATATCTTTGTTCATTCCATCTATCTGTATGACGACCACTTTACCCTCATCATCAACGCCAGCAAGAAGCCGCTAAGTATTGACAATATCCCGCTGGATGATATAGAGTCTGTATTTGAAGGCAGCGGTGGTGCCTCGGAGGGGTGTTCATCCTTGAACGCCCCTGCTCCACCAACGCCCGCCGTAATTCTGATCGAAT
>CABMQL010000041.1 GCA_902388735.1 uncultured Eubacteriales bacterium
GGCGGGGTAGAACCCCGCCCCTACGGACAGATTGATAGTGCGGTGGGACGGGCCGATGTGGGCATCGGCCCCTACGGAGCGTTTACCGATAGAATCCCACATCGCGCTGCACGGTAGACGCAGCGGCTTTCACTGTTTGGACGGGCAGCACAAGCGGGTCGCGCGTCGCGGATGTAGACGCAGAGGTGATGCGAAGGCAAGGCACATATTTCACAACGCTTGGTTCGCGTGGCTGAAGTGTTCCGGATTTGGATGTAGGCAGTCCGCGGAAAGGATTCCAAAACCATTGGTTTTGGCGGCGTTCTTTCCTCCCTTTCTTTAGCTGCAGAAAGAAAGGGAGCCGCCGGAGGCATTTGCGGGCACAAGGAGTGCGGTGCAAATCCGGCGGCGGGGTGAGGGCACCCCACCCTACGGAGTTATACTATGGAGCGTTGGGTGCGCACAAAATCTTTTTAGCTATATCTTTTTCATCGCAAAGGAGAAACCATGCAGGATCATATTTTTGTAAAAGGCGCACGGGAGAATAATCTCAAGAATATTGACGTCACCATCCCCCGGGATAAGCTGGTGGTGATGACGGGGCTCTCCGGCAGCGGCAAGTCCTCCCTGGCCTTTGACACCATTTATGCCGAGGGACAGAGACGGTATGTGGAGAGCCTGTCCAGCTACGCCCGGATGTTTTTGGGGCAGATGGACAAGCCCGATGTGGATTACATCGACGGCCTGTCCCCGGCCATTTCCATCGACCAAAAGACCACCAGCAAGAACCCCCGGTCCACCGTGGGCACGGTGACGGAG
The DNA here is from genome assembly GCA_902388735.1 of uncultured Eubacteriales bacterium. Lineage (GTDB taxonomy): Bacteria > Bacillota > Clostridia > Oscillospirales > Oscillospiraceae > Vescimonas. The sequence continues at coordinate 799 of CABMQL010000041.1, forward strand.
ATCTACGACTATTTCCGCCTGCTGTGGGCCCGTGTGGGCACGCCCCACTGCCCCAAGTGCGGCAAGGAGATCCGGCAGCAGACGGTGGATCAGATCATCGACCAAATTTTGGCCCTGCCCGAGGGGACCCGCATCCAGGTGATGGCCCCGGTGGTGCGGGGGCGCAAGGGCGAGCACACCAAGGTGCTGGAGGACGCCCGGCGCGCGGGCTTTTCCCGGGTAAGGGTGGACAACCACCTCTACGAGCTGACGGAAGATATTTCCCTGGAAAAGAACAAAAAGCACACGGTGGAGATCGTGGTGGACCGGCTTATTGTGCGGCCCGACATCCGCCAGCGGCTGACGGACTCCGTGGAGACGGCGGCGGGCCAGAGCGGGGGACTGGTGACAGTGAACCTGCTGCGGGAGGAGCGCGATTTGCAGTTCTCCCAGAACTACGCCTGTGACGACTGCGGCATCTCCATTGAGGAGCTGACGCCGAGAATGTTCTCCTTCAACAGCCCCTTTGGCGCCTGCCCCACCTGCATGGGCCTGGGGATGCAGCTGAAGGCGGACCCGGCGCTTATTATCCCGGACGAAAATCTGTCCATTCTGGACGGGGCGGTGGTGGCCAGCGGGTGGAACTCCATCCGCTCCGACGGCATCAGCCGGATGTATTTTGAGGCCCTGGCGAAAAAATATCACTTTGACCTGCGGACCCCGGTGAAGAACCTGTCCGCGGAGGTGAAGAAGATCATCTTCTACGGCACCGGGGAGGAGAAGCTGGAGCTGCACTACGACCAGCCCCGGGGCAAGGGCGTGCTGCACCAGGCCTTTGAGGGCCTGGCCAACAACGTGGAGCGGCGCTACCGGGACACCCAGAGCGATGCCAGCCGCAAGGAGCTGGAGGAGTACATGGGCGAGTGTCCCTGCCCGGCCTGCCACGGCCAGCGGCTGCGGCCGGAGGCCCTGGCGGTGACGGTGGGGGGTAAGTCCATCTACCAGGTGACGGACCTGTCCGTGGACCAGGCCATCGTGTTTTTTGATGGCCTTACGCTGACGGAGACCCAGCAGATCATTGCGGCGCAGATCCTGAAGGAGATCCGGTCCCGGCTGCGGTTTTTGCAGTCGGTGGGCCTGGGGTATCTGACCCTGTCCCGGGCCAGCGGGACCCTGTCCGGCGGAGAGAGCCAGCGCATCCGCCTGGCCACCCAGATCGGCAGCAGTCTCATGGGGGTGCTGTACATCCTGGATGAGCCGTCCATCGGCCTGCACCAGCGGGATAACGACAAGCTGCTCTCTACGCTGCAGCGGCTGCGGGACCTGGGCAACACCCTCATTGTGGTGGAGCACGACGAGGACACCATGCGCGCGGCGGACTACCTCATTGACATCGGACCCGGGGCCGGCAGCAATGGCGGCCGGGTGGTGGCCGCCGGGACCCCGGAGGAGGTCATGGCGAACCCGGATTCCCTGACGGGGCAGTACCTGTCCGGGAAGCGGTCCATCCCCGTGCCGGCGGTGCGGCGGAAGGGAAACGGCCACAACCTCATTGTATACGGTGCGGCGGAGCACAATCTGAAAAACATCGATGTGTCCATCCCCCTGGGGACATTTACCTGCGTGACGGGTGTGTCCGGCAGCGGGAAAAGCTCCCTGGTCAACGAAATTCTCTATAAAAAGCTGGGGGTGGAGCTGAACCGCATGAAGGCCCATCCCGGCAAGCACAAGAGAATCGAGGGCATGGAGTATTTGGACAAGGTGGTGGGCATCGACCAGAGCCCCATCGGGCGGACGCCCCGGTCAAACCCGGCTACCTATACCAACCTGTTCAACGAGATACGGAATCTGTTCGCCTCCACCCAGGAGGCCAAGGCCCGGGGCTACGGGCCGGGGCGGTTCTCCTTTAACACCAAGGGTGGCCGGTGCGAGGCCTGCTGCGGTGACGGACTGCTGAAGATCGAGATGCACTTTCTGTCGGACGTGTATGTGCCCTGCGAGGTGTGCCACGGCAAGCGCTACAACCGGGAGACCCTGGAGGTGCGCTACAAGGGCAAGAATATTTCCGAGGTGCTGGACATGACCGTGGAGGAGGCACTGCCGTTTTTCGCGGCGCTGCCGAAGATCGCGGAAAAATTGCAGACGCTGATGGACGTGGGCCTGGGCTATGTGAAGCTGGGCCAGTCCTCCACCACCCTCTCCGGGGGCGAGGCCCAGCGGGTGAAGCTGGCCACGGAGCTCTCCCGGCGGTCCACAGGCAGCACCTTCTATATCCTGGACGAGCCTACCACGGGCCTCCATGCGGAGGACGTGAAGAAGCTGCTGGAGGTGCTGCAGCGGCTGGTGGACGGCGGGAACACGGTGCTGGTCATCGAGCACAACCTGGACGTCATCAAGTCCGCGGACTGGCTCATTGACCTGGGCCCCGAGGGGGGCGTAGGCGGCGGAGAGATCGTGGCCGTGGGCACCCCTGAGGAGGTGGCCCGGTGTGAGGCGTCCTACACGGGACAGTATCTGAAAAAAATGCTGGAGAAATGACCTTTTGCCCCGGGGCCTCATACACTGGTGTGAGGTGATGGCGGTGCAGGGAATAGAAAACAGCGTGCTGGCCTTCCTGGCGGCGGTGGGGATCGCCGCGCTGGTATGGCTGGTGGCGGGAATACTGCTGCGGGGCAGGCAGGCGGAGGTGCCGGCGACACTGATGCTGCCGGTCTGCGGCGGCGGAGAGGCCCTGGAGGGCTGGGTGCGCACACTGCACGAGATACGCCCCCAACTGGGCCGGACGGCCGGGATCGTCATTGTGGACTGCGGCCTCACGGCCGAGGGACTGCGCCGGGCGGAGCTTCTGACCAGGCGGTTTCCCAAGGTGACGGTGCTGGACCGGGAAGAACTGGAGCAGATCATAGAGTAGAGAGGAAAAAACATGGGTGAGCGATGCACTGTGGAGGGGACCGTTCAGTCGGTGATCTTCCAGAATGAGGAAAACGGATATACGGTGCTCTCCCTGCTGACGGAGCTGGGAGAAGTGGTGACGGTGGTGGGGTGCATCCCTTACGCCGCCCCCGGGGAGGGGATGACCATCACCGGGGTGTGGGTCACCCATCCCCTCTACGGCCCGCAGATCACCTGTGAGCAGGCGGAGCGCCGCCTGCCCCGGGACGAGGCGGAGATGGTGTGCTATCTGGCCTCCGGCATCCTCAAGGGGGTGGGCCAGGCCACGGCGGAGCGGCTGGTGGACGCCTTCGGCACCGATACCCTCCGTGTGCTGGAGGAGGAGCCGGAAAGGCTCAGCCGCATCAAGGGCATCACCGCTAAAAAGGCCATGGAGCTGTCCCGGGCTTTCCGGGAGCTGACGGGCCTGCGGCGGACCATGGAATTCATGGCCCGGTACGACCTGCCGGTGCATCTGGCGGTGCAGGCTCACCGCATCTATGGGGCCCAGGCCCTGCAGAAGCTGCGGGAGGATCCGTACCTGCTGACCCGGCAGCAGTTCGGGGTGGATTTTTCCCTGGCGGACGAGATGGCCCTGAGCATGGGCTTTGACGGCGACAGCGCCTGCCGCACCCAGGCGGCGCTGATATATGAACTGGAGTATAACCAGGGCAACGGCCATGTGTTCCTGCCCCGGGAAAAGCTCATTTACGCGGCGGCGCAGCTTATCGGCGTGGCGGCCGAGCAGGTGGAGATCTGCCTGGACGCCATGGTGGAGCAGGGCACCGTATGCCAGGAGCAGGTGGCCAATGTCCTGGCCTGCTACACCCCGGAGCTGTACGGGGCGGAGTGCTTTGTGGCGGAGAAGCTCCTCGCCATGCTGGCCTTCCCCTATGAAAAGCGGGGGAATGTGGACAGGATCATCCGGGAAATGGAGATGACCCAGGGCATCCGCTATGCGCCCCTGCAGCGGGAGGCGGTGGTTCTCGCGGCTCGGTCGGGGGTACTGCTGCTCACCGGCGGGCCCGGAACGGGCAAGACCACAGCCACGAGAGCCATTGTGCGGCTGTTTGAACAGATGGGCCTGGACATCCTGCTGCTGGCCCCCACGGGCCGGGCGGCCAAGCGCATGGGCGAGCTGTGCGAGCGGGAGGCCCAGACCATCCATAGATGCCTGGGCATGAGCTACAACGATCTGACGGGACAGGTGACATTCAAAAAGGGACCGAGTGACCCCCTGGAGGCGGAGGCTGTGCTGGTGGACGAAATGAGCATGGTGGATCTGCCGCTGATGCAGGCGCTGCTGGCGGCGCTGCGGCCCGGGTGCCGGCTGGTGATGATCGGCGACGCGGACCAGCTGCCCTCCGTGGGGGCGGGGAATGTGTTCAGCGATCTCATCCGCAGCGGGCGCATCCCCGTGGTGGCCCTGACGGAGGTATTCCGCCAGGCGGATGAGTCTTACATCATCCGCAACGCCCACCTGGTCAACGGCGGCGTGGGGCCGGACCTGAAAACCAACAAGGGGGACTTTTTCTTCCTGTGCCGGCGGGTGCCGGAGCGAATGGTGAGCACGGTGGTGGAGCTGTGCAGGACCCGGCTGCCGGAGAAAATGGGTATCGCACCGGAGGACATCCAGGTGCTGACCCCTACCCGCAAGGGCGAGTGCGGCACGGTGCAGCTAAACCGCTGCCTCCAGGCGGCCCTGAACCCACCGGCCCCGGGCAAAAACGAAAAGGCCTTCGGCGACCTGATCTTCCGGGAGGGGGACCGGGTGATGCAGACAAAAAACAACTACGACGTGGTCTGGGAAAAGGACGACGGCACCATAGGCACCGGTATTTTCAACGGCGATGTGGGCACCGTGGAGGAGATCGACCCCTCCGGGGAGCTCATTACCCTGCGGTTTGACGACCGCACCGTGGGCTATACCGCGGACCTGCTGCACCAGCTGGACATGGCCTATGCCATCACGGTACATAAGGCCCAGGGCAGCGAATACAAGGCGGTGATCCTCCTGGCAGCCCCGGCGGCCCCGGGCCTGCTGGTGCGGGGGGTGCTGTACACCGCCATGACCCGGGCCAGGGAGCTGCTGATCATGGTGGGGGATGATACCATCCCCGGCCAAATGGCGGAAAACGACCGTCGGGCGCGGCGCTATAGCGGTCTGCGCAGAAGACTGAAATTCGGAGGAGCGGGAGAATGAGCCTGTCAGACATCAACAAATCACTGGATAAGGCCGGGCGGAGCATACTGGATTTCTTCATGCCCCGACGCTGCCCCTTCTGCGGTGCTGTGGCGGGGAAGGAGCTTCTTTGCGAGCAATGCAGCGAGACCCTGCCCTTCACCGGCGAGCACGCCGTGGAGGAGACGGCCTTTGCCCGGTGCGCCGCGCCGCTTTATTATGAGGGACCGGTGCGCCAGGCGATACTGAACTTCAAATTCCGCGGAAAGGTCGGCGCCCTGGAGTGCTTCGGCAGCCTGATGGCCCAGTGCGCGGCGGAGCACTTTTCCGGGGAGTTTGACGCCATCACCTGGGTGCCGGTGAGCAGGAAGCGGCTGAAAAAGCGGGGCTTCGACCAGGCCCGGTACCTGACGGGATCCATGTGCGTGGACTGGCATGTGGAGCCGATGGAGACCCTCCGCAAGGTGGTGGACAACCCTGCCCAGTCCGGCATCGACAGCCCCGAGGAGCGCCGGGCCAACGTGCTGGGCGTGTATGAGGCGGTGCAGCCGGAGCGGTTTGCGGGCAAGCGCCTGCTGCTCATTGACGACATCCGCACCACCGGGGCCACCCTGGGCGAGTGTGTGCGGGTGCTGAAGGAGGCCGGGGCCGCAGATGTGCTGTGCCTGACCCTGGCGGCGGCAGAGAGGAAGAAATAAATTATGCAGACGCAAGCATTTTTAAAGGCCGTATCCTCCGTGGGCGTGTTTTTGCTGCTGGCGGTGCCGGGGTTCCTGTTTACGAAGAAAAAGATCCTCACAGGCCGGCAGGTGGAGGGCCTGTCCTCTGTGCTGGTGAATTTCCTGTGGCCGGCCATGGTGGTGGACGCCATGGCCCAGGTACAGGCCAGCCGGGAGCTGATACGCCAGGCGGGCCAGGCGGCGGTGTGGGCGCTGCTGGTCATCGCCGTGGGCGCGGTGTGCGCATGGATTTGGCTGAAGGTGGGCAAAATAGGCAGTGTGCCCGGCGGCATCCTCGTGTTTGCTGCCGCCTTTGCCAACACCGGGCTTATCGGCATGCCCCTCATCCGGCTGCTGCTGGGGGAGGAGATGCTGTTTTTGTCCTCCATTGTGGAGCTGGTAAACGACGTGCTCATCTTCACTGTGGGCATTTTGCTCATCCAGACCGGCTGCGGCAAGCCCCGGCAGGCGGCGCTGCGGGGGCTTCTGTCCCCGGGGCTGGCGGGAGTGGCCATAGGCTTTCTCCTGTTTGCCACGGGCCTTACGCTGCCGGGCTTTGCGGCGGAGGCCCTGTCCATGGCGGCGGATGCCACGGCGCCGATGGTGCTGTTTTTGGTGGGCGCGCAGCTGGGTGAGGGGGATCTGCGGGCCCTGGTGCGGGATAAACGGGCCTGGATCCTCACGGCGCTGCGGCTTTTCGTGATCCCGGCGGCGGTGCTGGGGCTGTGGCGGCTGTGCCTGGGCCCGCTGACGGACGTGGGGCAGACTCTGGTGCTGCTGTCGGCCATGCCCGGGGGCACCTGCTGCGCCCTGTTCACCCGGCAGTACGGCGGAGACTGGGGCCTGGCTACCCGGTGCGTGATGCTGTCCACCCTGTGCGCGGTGGTGACGGTGCCCCTGTGGCTAATGGTGACTATTTTGTAAATAAATGGGAACAATTTGAAAAAAACATGGGAATCGCTTGCAAAATGAAAACAGACACTTTATAATACTACCTTAGGTAAGAATCGGCGCTTTTTGCGCCGCTGCCATATTTTGACGAAATGATGAGGTGCAAAGCTATGTGTGCATGGGGAAAAGATATTGGCATCGATCTGGGAACGGCTTCCGTCCTGGTATATGTGAAGGGCAAGGGCGTTGTGCTCAATGAGCCGTCCGTGGTGGCTATCGACAAGGACAGCGGCAAGCTCATGAAGGTGGGCGCGGACGCCCAGGCCATGCTGGGCCGTACCCCCGGCAACATCGTGGCCATCCGCCCTCTGCGGGAGGGTGTCATCTCCGACTACGATATGACCGAGCGGATGCTCAAGGAGTTTATGCGCAAGGTTTCCGGCGGCAGCTACTTTTTCAAGCCCCGCATCATGATCTGCGTGCCCTCCGGCATCACCGAGGTGGAGGAGCGCGCCGTGGTGGATGCCGGCATCCAGGCCGGCGCCCGGCGGGTGTATCTCATTGAGGAGCCCGTGGCTGCGGCCATCGGCGCCGGCATCGACATTGCCCTGCCCGACGGCCACATGGTGGTGGACATCGGCGGCGGCACCAGTGACATTGCGGTCATCAGCCTGTCCGGCGTGGTGGAGTCCGCGTCTATCAAGGTGGCCGGCGACCAGTTCAACGAGGCCGTGGTGAAGTATATGCGCCGCAAGCACAATGTGCTGGTGGGCGAGCGCACTGCCGAGCAGATGAAGATCGAGATCGGCTGCGTCTATCCCCAGGAGGAGGATGCCAGCATCGACGTGAAGGGCCGCTGCCTGGTGACGGGCCTGCCCAAGACCATCACCGTGCATTCCTCTGAAATGCTGGAGGCGTTTGAGGAGCCGGTGGAGCGGATCCTGGAGGCCATCCACAGCGTGCTGGAGCGCACACCTCCCGAGCTGGTGGGCGACATCTCCAACAACGGCATCGTTATGACCGGCGGCGGCAGCCTGGTAAAGGGCTTTGCCCAGCTGGTGGAGGCCCGGACGGGCATCCACACCCAGGTGGCCGACGATGCCATCTCCTGCGTGGCCCAGGGCACCGGCAAGAGCCTGGATTCTCTGAACGACATGCAGGACGGCACCGTGAACCTCTCCCGCCGGCGTCAGATGAACTAAGAGAAACAGGTATTCGTACGTTTGGAGAACGGATTGCGAAGCCAGTGTGCGCACTGGCTTCGCAATGACAAATTTTACTGAATAGCAGAGCGCCGCAGGGGTTTTCCTTGCGGCGCTTTTTTTGCAAATTTATGGCTTGTTATTTGGGGGCAGACGGAGTATGATATAAATGGAAAAATGGTTTTCCCATGGAAATACAATAGGAGGTGCTGAAATGAAATTTTCAAGCAAGGTGGAAAAGTGCGGCCTGTCCCCTATGCGGAAGTTCCATCCCTATGCGGTGGCGGCCCAGGAAAAAGGCAAGAAGATCTATCATCTGAATATCGGCCAGCCTGATATTGAGACGCCCAAGGCATATTTTGACGCGGTGAAGCATTTTGACCAGCCGGTGCTGGAGTATGCTCCCTCCCCCGGCATGCCGGAGCTTATCGAGGCCATCCGTGGCTACTATGCCAAGCTGGACATGCACTTTGACCCGGCGGACATCCTCATTACCAACGGCGGCTCCGAGGCGCTGCAGATCGTCATGAACTGCATCCTGGACGACGGTGACGAGATCCTGATCCCCGAGCCCTTCTATCCCAACTATAACACCATGGTCTGCACCTGCGGCGCGGCCATTCATCCCATCCCCACCTGCCCTGAGGAGGGCTATCACTACGCCGACCGCAAGAAGATCGAGGCGGAGATCAACGAGCACACCCGGGCCATTATGTGTACCAACCCCGGCAACCCCACCGGCACCGTGCTGACCCCGGAGGAGATGCGCATGATGGTGGACATCGCCAAGGAGCATGACCTGTTCATCATCGGCGACGAGGCGTACCGGGAGTTCGTGTACGCCGGGGAGCCCCTGCAGTCGTTGGGCGAGTTTACCGATGCGGCAGAGAACGTCATCGTCATCGACACCGTTTCCAAGCGCTTTTCAGCCTGCGGCGCGCGCATTGGCTGCCTCATCTCCCGGAACAAGGAGCTCATGGCTCACGCCATGAAGTACGCCCAGTGCCGCCTGTGCGTGCCCACCATCGACCAGGTGGCCTCCGCCGCCCTGTACGATGTGGGGCCGGAGTATTTCGCCGCCGTGCGGGACGAGTACAAGCGCCGCCGGGATACCGTGATGCGCAAGCTGAAGGAGATCCCCGGTGTGGTGTGCGAGTGCCCCAAGGGCGCTTTCTACGCCATGGCCGCCCTGCCGGTGGACGACGCGGAGAAGTTCCAGATCTGGCTGCTGGAGCATTTTGATGACCACGGCGACACCGTGATGTTTGCCCCCGGCGGCGGGTTCTACGCCACCCCGGGCAAGGGCATCAACGAGATCCGCATTGCTTACGTTCTCAAGCAGGCGGACCTGGAGCGGGCTATGGACCTGCTGGCCCTGGGCATTCAGGCGTATAACAATAAGTGATTTTGCGGGAATAAAGAGGGACGGACGCCGAAAGGCGTCCGTCCTTTTGCGTGGGGGAAAAATAAGAGAAAAATGGAAAGGGGAAAGAGGCGCATTGTAGGGCGGGGTGACCACACCCCGCCGGGTGCGTAACAAGGAGTGCACCCAGCCCCCCTTACGCGGGAGAGCCTTTTTTGGGGGTGCGGATTGCCACGGGCGCTTTGCGCCCTCGCAATGACACATTACAGGAAATGCAGTGGGGCGGCGGGACACATGGGTCCCGCCCTACGCAATTACAAGAGTTGCGGTATAAATCCGGCGGGCGGACAGGGGCGCCCGCCCCTACGCGTGCGCAAGAAGCGCGACACAAGGTCGGGTGGGCGGGGTAGAACCCCGCCCCTACGCACTGTTTACCGATAGAAGTTCGTAGGGGCGGGGCTTTGCCCCGCCCGCGGGCGACCGCGAGGGCCGCCCCTACGGTGGGAGATCAAATGGCTTTGAAATTAGTGGAGGAGAATTGTTCCTCCATGGCAATATGGGCGGCTTTCTTTGCGTGAATGACGGTGGTGTCAAAGAGGGGGAGGGAAACATCGGAGGGATGGATCAGCATATCCAGCTCGGTACAGCCCAGGAGGATGCCCTCCGCACCCCTTGCTTGTAGATTTTCGATGATCTCCTGCAGCTTTTGCCGGGAGGGCTCACTGATTTTTCCGATACACAGCTCCGTAAAAATAATGGCATGAATGGCATCCATATCCTCGGCGCTGGGAAGCAGCACCTGGATCCCTCTGCGGGCCAGACGGCTTTTATAAAAGTCCTGGGTCATGGTGTATTTTGTCCCCAAAAGGCCGACGCGACGGCAATGGCTCATTTCCAGCTCGTCGGCGGCTGCGTCCGCGATGTGAAGGAGCGGTATCTGTATCATGGAGGCGATCTGTGGCACCACTTTGTGGATGGTGTTCGTGCAGATCAAGATGAGGTCGGCTCCGGCAGACTCGAGCCCCTGGGCGGCCCGGCCCAAAATCTCACCGCATTTTTCCCACTGGCCGCCGGATTGATATTTTTCAATTTCAGCAAAGTCCACGCTGTGCAGGAGGATTTTTGCCGAATGCAGCCCGCCCAGCGCTTGCTGCACCTCTTCATTGATGATTTGGTAATAGTGGGCCGTGCTCTCCCAGCTCATGCCGCCCAGCAGTCCGATGGTTTTCATTTTGCATCTCCGTTTCTGTTTGGTTGAATGCCATTATAGACTGAAAGAAGCGGTGATGCAAGATTTTACGGACAAAAAGGCTTGATAGAGCCCACTTGTTTTTTGCCGTAAAAAGGGATATACTATGGTAAATTTACAGACAACGCAGGAGGGAGCCATATGTTTCAGGGCTACACGCAGGAGACGGTGGACTTTATGTGGGGCATCCGCTTCAACAACGAGCGGGGCTGGTTTTTGGAGCACAAGCAGCAGTATCAGACCCAGCTTTTAGAGCCTACCCGGGCCCTGGGGGAGCAGGTCTATGAGGGGGTGCAGGAGATGCTGCCCCATGAGCCCCTGATGCTGAAAATGAGCCGCATTTACCGGGACGCCCGGCGGCTTTTTGGCCGGGGACCGTACAAGGATCACCTGTGGTTCTGCGTGCGCACCGGGGACAAGGACTGGACCGGGCGGCCCACCTTTTACTTTGAGATCGCCCCGGATTACTACAGCTACGGCATGGGCTTTTGGCAGGCCCCGGCGGAGCTGATGGAGGCGTTTCGCCGGGACCTGCAGGAGCATCCGCAGAAATTCGGCAAGCTGGTCCGCTCATTCGAAAAGCAGGATGTATTCACCCTCAGCGGCGACAGCTACGCCCGCAGCAGGGGAGAGGTGGAGGACCGCCTGCGGCCCTGGTTCCAGAAAAAATCCATCACCCTCACCCACGAGCTGCCCCTGGACGAGAAAATCTTTCAGCCGCAGCTGGCGGAGGAGATCCTGGAGAATTTCAAGCTGCTGGTGCCGTTTTATAAATATTTTGCGGGCCTGTGCGCATCGGTGGCTCGCCGGCAGCAAGAGGAAGAAAACTGAAATTTGTACAAAAGAGATGATTTCGGTCATCTTTTTTGTTGAAATGGGAGAAAAACAGCCGTTGACAAAATAGCAGAGAGGCTGTATAATAATCTGTAAGAAGCCCCATAAACTAAATACCTTATCAAGAGTGGTTGAGGGATCGGCCCGATGAAACCACGGCAACCTGCATTGCAAGGTGCCAAATCCGACGAGTATGCTGAATGCGGAAGTGATAGTCCCGCATTCGTCCTTCGACAGATGAGGAGCGATTTTGAAGCACGATCCGTCGAATGCCGGAGCGTGTTTTTTTCATAGCTCCGAACCGTATGGGGATTTGCAGAAATTTATACGAAAAGGAGCAAAAAAATCATGGCAAGAAGATTATTCACATCCGAGTCCGTCACCGAGGGGCATCCCGATAAGATCTGCGACCAGATCTCCGATGCCGTCCTGGACGCGATCCTGGAGAAGGACCCCAATGGCCGCGTGGCCTGCGAAACCTGTGCCTCCACGGGCCTGATCCACATTATGGGCGAGATCACCACCAACTGCTATGTGGACATCCCCAAGATCGCCCGCCAGGTGGTGCTGGACATCGGCTACGACCGGGCCAAGTACGGCTTTGATGGCCACACCTGCGCTGTCATCACCAATATCGACGAGCAGAGCGGCGACATCGCCCTGGGCGTGGACAAGAGCCTGGAGGCCAAGAACTCCGGCGATGCCGAGTTGGATAACGGTGCCGGCGACCAGGGCATGATGTTCGGCTACGCCTGCAACGAGACCCCGGAGTTGATGCCTTTGGCCATCTCCATCGCCCAGAAAATGGCCAAGCGCCTGACCGACGTGCGCAAGCAGGGTCTGGTTGACTATCTGCGGCCCGACGGCAAGACCCAGGTCACCGTGGAGTATGACGAGAACGGCAAGCCCGTCCGGGTGGACACCGTGGTGGTCTCCACCCAGCACGCCGCTGAGGCATCCCTGGATCAGATCCGCAAGGATATGATCGAGCTGGTCATCAAGCCCACCGTGCCCGCCGGCCTGCTGGACGAGAATACCAAGTTCTATGTGAACCCCACGGGCCGCTTTGTCATCGGCGGTCCCCAGGGCGACAGCGGCCTTACCGGCCGCAAGATCATCGTGGATACCTATGGCGGCAGCGCCCCTCACGGCGGCGGCGCCTTCTCCGGCAAGGATCCCACTAAGGTGGACCGCAGCGCCGCTTACGCGGCCCGCTGGGTGGCCAAGAATGTGGTGGCCGCCGGCCTGGCGGACCGCTGCCAGGTGCAGCTGGCTTATGCCATTGGTGTAGCCCGGCCTGTGAGCGTGCTGGTGGAGACTTTCGGCACCGGCAAGGTGTCTGACGATCAGCTGGAGGAGGCTGTGGAGAAGGTGTTCGACCTGCGGCCCACGGCTATCATCCGGGACCTGGATCTGCGCAAGCCCATCTACCGCCAGCTGGCGGCCTACGGCCATATGGGCCGTGAGGACCTGGGCGTGGCCTGGGAGAAGACCGACCGTGTGGACGCCCTGAAGGCGGCCCTGGGCCTGTAAACCGGCGGCAAGGAAAGAGGGCCTGAAGGGGCAAAAGTCCCTAAGATAAATTTTTCCTTGCATGCGGGGTAGAAAACTGGTATAGTAGATACGCCGCCCGACCGCGGGCGGCGTATCTTTATCCGGGTATAGCGAAGTTGGTATCGCGCCTGGTTTGGGAGTGCCGTGGTTGTATCCGGGATAGGGTGAGGCGAAACGCTTCAAAGCCTTGCAGCGCCTGCGTTTTCGGGACTTTCCCCGGTTGCCGAAAGCGGCACAAAAGCGGCTTTGACCACATAAATGACCACAGACAGAAAAATCTT
>CABMQL010000042.1 GCA_902388735.1 uncultured Eubacteriales bacterium
GCCGCATACCGAAGAATATTTTTTGTAGGACAGGATCTATGTGCCCTGCGGGGGCGATATCCGTGGGCCGTCGGGGACGCCGGCCCCTACGGTTTTACAAGAAATTCTGTGCAAAAATGGGATGGGCGGGGTAGAACCCCGCCCCTACGAAGGCGTAACAATGGGTTGGTGTAGGCGGGCGGACAAAGGCGTCCGCCCCTACGGCGGGGCATGAAGTACCGTGCGGGCCTGGGCGGGACGATGTAGGCATCAGCCCCTATGGGCGCACAACTCGGAATTTGCCGCGCCGGGCGACCACAAGGGCCGGCCCTGCGAAATTGTTTGCAGGGGTGGATGTCCCTGCACGCCCGCTTATAGATTCTCCTCAGCGCAAAAAAAGGCTGCCCCGAAGGACAGCCTTTTTATGATTTGAGAAATTACTCCTCGATGTCGATAACAACGCCGGAACCCACGGTACGGCCACCCTCACGGATAGCGAAACGCAGACCGTTCTCAATGGCGATGGGGGTGATCAGCTCGACCTTCATGTCGACGTTATCGCCGGGCATGCACATCTCAGTGCCCTCGGGCAGGGTGATGACGCCGGTCACGTCGGTGGTACGGAAGTAGAACTGGGGACGATAGTTATTGAAGAAGGGAGTGTGACGGCCACCCTCGTCCTTGGTCAGAACGTACACCTGGCCGGTGAACTTGGTGTGGGGATGAATGGAGCCGGGAGCGGACAGAACCTGGCCGCGCTCGATCTCGGTCTTAGCAACACCACGCAGCAGAGCGCCGATGTTATCGCCGGCTTCAGCGTAGTCCAGCAGCTTGTGGAACATCTCGATACCGGTGACGACGGTCTCGCGCTTCTCGTCCTGCAGGCCGACGATCTCGACCTTCTCGTTCAGCTTCAGAATACCACGCTCCACACGGCCGGTAGCCACGGTACCACGGCCGGAGATGGTGAACACGTCCTCGACGGGCATCAGGAAGGGCATATCCTCCTTGCGGTCGGGAGTGGGGATCCACTCGTCAACAGCGTCCATCAGCTCCTTGATGCACTGATACTCGGGAGCGTTGGGATCGGTGGACTCGGAAACCAGGGCGTTCAGAGCGCTGCCGCGGATGATGGGGGTGTCATCGCCGGGGAAGCCATAGAAGTCCAGCAGCTCGCGAACTTCCATCTCGACCAGCTCCAGCAGCTCCTCATCGTCAACCTGGTCGCACTTGTTCAGGAAGACCAGCACGGAGGGCACGTTCACCTGACGGGCCAGCAGCAGGTGCTCACGAGTCTGAGCCATGGGGCCGTCGGAAGCGGCGATGACCAGGATGGCGCCGTCCATCTGAGCAGCACCGGTGATCATGTTCTTGATATAGTCGGCGTGGCCCGGGCAGTCAACGTGAGCATAGTGACGCTTAGCGGTCTCATACTCAACGTGAGCGGTGTTGATGGTGATACCACGCTCGCGCTCTTCGGGAGCCTTATCGATGGAAGAATAGTCGGTGTACTCAGCGCCGCCCTGCATAGCCAGGTACTTGGTGATGGCAGCGGTCAGAGTGGTCTTACCATGGTCGATGTGACCGATGGTGCCGATGTTAACATGGGGCTTTGTTCTCTCAAATTTCTGCTTAGCCATTTGAAAAAATCCTCCTTAACAATTTGTATTGGTTTGTTATTCTGCAATGTTTAACACTAACATTGCTATTTTACAGTATTTCCGGCAGAAAAGCAATCCTAAATTAGAATTAATCGTCCCGGCCGGCGTGCTTGCTCACCAGCTTCTCCTGCAGGCTCTTGGGCAGCTCCACATAGTGGCTGGGCTCCATGGTGTACTGACCACGGCCCTGGGTGCGGGAGCGCAGGTTGGTGGCATAGCCGAACATCTCAGACAGAGGCACGAAAGCATCGATCTGCTGGGCGCCGGAGCGCATCTCGTAGCCCTGGATCTGGCCGCGGCGGGCATTCAGATCGCCGATGACGTCGCCCATATACTCGTCGGGCACGATGACGCACACCTTCATAATGGGCTCCAGCAGCACGGGATCCGCCTCGCGCATGGCCTCCTTGAAGGCCATGGAGCCGGCGATCTTAAAGGCCATTTCGGAGGAGTCCACCTCGTGATAGGAGCCATCGTACAGGGTGACCTTGACATCCACAACGGGATAGCCGGCCAGCACGCCCGACTGCATGGCGCCCTGAATACCGGCGTCCACAGCGGGAATGAACTCCTTGGGGATGGCGCCGCCGACCACGGCGTTGACGAACTCGTAGCCCTTGCCGGACTCGTTGGGCTCCAGGGTGATCTTCACGTGACCGTACTGGCCGGAACCACCGCTCTGGCGCTTGTACTTGGTCTCGTGATTGACCTTCTTGCGCACCGTCTCCTTGTAGGCCACCTGGGGAGCGCCCACGTTGGCCTCCACCTTGAACTCACGGAGCAGACGGTCCACGATGATCTCCAGGTGCAGCTCGCCCATGCCGGCGATGATGGTCTGACCCGTTTCCTCGTCGGTATAGGTGCGGAAGGTGGGATCCTCCTCGGCAAGCTTGGCCAGGGCAAGACCCATCTTCTCCTGGCCGGCCTTGGTCTTGGGCTCAATGGCCACGCGGATCACGGGCTCGGGGAACTCCATGGATTCCAGGATGATGGGGTGCTTTTCATCGCACAGAGTATCGCCGGTGGTGGTATTCTTCAGGCCCACCACGGCGGCAATGTCGCCGGAATAGACCGTTTCCAGATCCTCGCGGTGGTTGGCGTGCATCTGCAGCAGACGGCCCACACGCTCGCGCTTGCCCTTGGTGGCATTGAGCACGGCGGAGCCGGTGTTCAGCGTGCCGGAATAGACACGGAAGAAGCAGAGCCGGCCCACATAGGGATCGGTCATGATCTTGAATGCCAGCGCGGAGAAGGGCTCCTCATCGGAAGGATGACGGTCTTCCTCCTCGTCAGTCTTGGGATTGGTTCCCTTGATGGCGGGAATGTCAGTGGGGGCGGGCATATAGTCCACGATGGCATCCAGCAGCTTCTGGACGCCCTTGTTGCGGTAAGACGAACCGCAGACCACAGGCACCATTTCCACGGCCACGGTGGCCTGACGGATGGCTTTGCGGATCTTGGCCGTGGGGATCTCCTGTCCTTCCAGATACATCTCCATGATCTCATCGTCGAACATGGAAACGGCATCCAACAGCTTTTCCCGGTACTCATTGGCCAGGTCCATCATGTCCTCGGGGATCGGCTCCACGCGCATATCCTTGCCCAGCTGATCGTAATAAATATCAGCATTCATCTCCACCAGGTCGATGATGCCCTTGAAGGTATCCTCCTTACCGATGGGGAGCTGAATGGGCACGGCGTTGCACTTGAGACGGTCATGCACCATGTCCATTACGTGGAAGAAATCCGCGCCGGTGATGTCCATCTTATTGACGTAGATCATCCGGGGGACATGATAGTGATCCGCCTGACGCCACACAGTCTCGGACTGGGGCTCCACGCCGCCCTTGGCGCACATGACGGTGACAGATCCGTCCAGCACACGCAGAGAACGCTCCACCTCTACAGTAAAGTCCACATGGCCCGGAGTATCAATGATGTTGATACGGGTCTGGGGGAACTGATCCTTGGAGCCCTTCCAGTAGCAGGTGGTTGCAGCGGAGGTGATGGTGATACCACGCTCCTGCTCCTGCTCCATCCAGTCCATGGTGGCCGTACCCTCGTGGGTCTCGCCAATTTTATAATTGACGCCCGTATAGTACAAAATGCGCTCCGTCGTGGTGGTCTTGCCTGCATCAATGTGGGCCATGATGCCGATATTTCTTGTGTTTTCCAGTGTAACCTTTCTCGGCATACTGTTCTCCTTTTTTTACCGATTATGCCGCGATCACCAACGGAAATGGGCGAATGCCTTGTTGGATTCGGCCATCTTGTGGGTATCTTCGCGTTTCTTGACTGCGCTGCCGGTGTTGTTGGCAGCATCCATGATCTCACCTGCCAGGCGCTCAGCCATGGTGCGCTCGCTGCGGGCGCGGGAATAAGCGGTCAGCCAGCGCAGACCCAGGGTCTGACGACGGGCGGGACGCACTTCCATGGGGACCTGATAGGTAGCACCGCCCACACGGCGGGCCTTGACTTCGAGGCTGGGCATGATGTTTTCCATGGCCTCGGTGAAAACTTCCAGGGGCTCCTTGTCGGTCTTCTCCTTGATGATGTCAAAGGCACCATAGACGACCTTCTGAGCCACGCCCTTCTTACCGTCCAGCATGATGCTGTTGACCAGCTTGGTCACCAGCACGGAGCCGTACATAGGATCGGGCAAAATTTCTCTCTTGGGAACATTACCTCTTCTGGGCACTTTGCTTCCCTCCTTCATAAAAATATGATTTCATAGGTACTCAGCGGCGCTTTTCACCGCTGTACGGCCTGCCAAAGAGGTAATACATATATATAAACCTTTTCGGCAAAGCTCAATTCAGATGTGCTTACTTGCTCTTGGGACGCTTGGCGCCGTACTTGGAGCGAGCCTGCATACGGCCATTGACACCCTGGGTATCCAGCGTACCACGGATGATGTGGTAACGGACGCCGGGCAGGTCCTTCACACGGCCGCCGCGGATCATGACCACGGAGTGCTCCTGCAGGGAGTGACCCACGCCGGGAATGTAAGCGGTGACCTCGTAGCCGTTGGTCAGGCGCACACGGGCGATCTTACGCAGAGCGGAGTTAGGCTTCTTGGGGGTGGCAGTTCTCACGGCGGTGCAGACACCACGCTTCTGAGGAGCGGAAAGGTTGGTTTCCTTGTTCTTCAGAGTGTTCAGGCCCTTCTGCATAGCGGGGGAATTGGACTTGTAGGTGGCCTGCTTTCTGCCCTGCTTGACCAGCTGATTAAAGGTAGGCATGCTTAGTTTCTCCTTTCTATAGATTGTTATTGGGAGAAAGTCTCCCTATATTTTCCACGGAATAAAGGAATTTTATTCCGGATGGAACAGATCACCGGGGTTTTAGCTCCGCGGCGGCGGCACAGCCCACATCGATGCGGCAGGCTTGTCCCAGCCGGGACATGGTCATTCCCTGCTCCACAGGGATCCCCGCCCGCCGGCACAGCTGCGCCAGGGGCTCCGTCAGCGCCGGGTCGGCGTCACACGCCAGGTAGACCCGCGCCGCCAGCCCTTTTGCCACGGCTTTCTGCGTTTGGCGCAGGCCAGTGACTCTTGGATGCAGGCTGTGTGTGTCCTCCACGCAGGTCCCTCCCGTTTGTGCATAACAAAATCCGCAGGATGCTACCCACGCAAGTTAGAATTATAGCATAGCCTTGAAAATGCGTCAAGAGCCGCAGGCGGATTTTTTTGTATATTTCACTGAAATTTTTCCGGTTATTCCGGCGAAATAGGCAAAAGCCGGGTGGGGGCAGCAGTGCGGCACAGGGATATTACGGATCGCCGCAGCGGTGACAGGGGCACATGGGGTGCGGAGAAAAGTCGGGCGGCGGGATGAGGGGAGCGAACCGAGCGCTGCCAGTGGCAGATGAAGCGGGGAAATCGCCGCAGCGCCGCCAGTGGCGGATGCAGCAAGGCGATTTCGAGGAAGTGCCCCGATTGGCGGGCACGATAGTGGCCGGGAATCGGCTGGAGCGAGTGGCCGCGGTCAAAATTTCAAGCGCCCGCCGTTAGGCAGCGCAGAAATTTTGGGCACCGCAACAGGACCGCCCCGCCCTACCCATTTGCGGGAGAAACTTTGCAGGGCAGGACGGGCGGGGTAGAACCCCGCCCCTACGCATACCATGGGGTATTGGGGGCGGCAAGGCGGCGGGACACATGGCGTCCGCATGCTTTGCCGCGGGGGGATGCGGTGCAGGGATATTACGGATCGCCGCACCAGTGTGCGCGCTGGCCTGCAATGACAGATTCTTTTGTGGAGACGATATGCGATCTGGAGGGCGTGAAAAGCCCCCGCCGGGAGCGGGGGCTTTTGCATTTTGGGGAAAAGTTCTGCTTAAACCGTGAAGAATCAGTCCTCGGTATGGGCGGCAGCCACAGCGTTGGAGATGATCTGCACCTCGTGCTCCGGCTCTTCCTTCTCGGGGACCAGCTCCTCGGCAAAGTGGCGGTAGGCATTGAGGCCGGCGCCGGCGGGGATCAGCTTGCCGATGATGACGTTCTCCTTCAGGCCCACCAGGTGGTCCACCTTGCCCTTGATGGCGGCCTCGGTGAGGACCTTGGTAGTCTCCTGGAAGGAGGCGGCGGACAGGAAGGAATCCGTGGCCAGGGAGGCCTTGGTAATGCCCATGAGCAGCTGGGTGTAGGTGGCTTCCTTCAGCGGCTCGCCGGTCTCGGCGTTCACTTCGCCGGCGGCGATGCGATCGCGGACCTTGGCATTCTCCAGCTCCACCTCCAGCACGTCGGCCATGGCGCCGGAGAGCAGGCCTGTATCCCCTGCTTCCTCCACGCGGACCTTGCGCATCATCTGGCGGACGATGACCTCGATATGCTTATCGTTGATATCCACGCCCTGCTGACGGTACACCTTCAGAACCTCCTGGATGAGGTAGTTGTGTACGGCGCTGGCGCCGCGGATGCGCAGGACATCGTGGGGGTTCAGGGCGCCGTCCTGGAGCTGCTTGCCCTTTTCGATGACGTCGCCGTCCTTCACCTGCAGGCCCGTGTGAGGCATGGAGTAGGTGCGGGTATCGCCGTCATCGGCGGTGACGATGATGTTCAGCAGGCTGCCCTTGGAGGCCTCCTCAAAGCGGACCTTACCGGCGATCTCGGAGAGGGTGGCCATCTTCTTGGGCTTGCGGGCCTCGAACAGCTCCTCCACTCGGGGAAGACCCTGGGTGATGTCGCCGCCGGCCACGCCGCCGGTGTGGAAGGTACGCATGGTCAGCTGGGTACCGGGCTCACCGATAGACTGGGCCGCGATAATACCCACGGCTTCGCCGGGGCCAACGGGCTTGGAGGTGGCCAGGTTCATGCCGTAGCACTTGGCGCAGATGCCGCTGTGGGCCTTACAGGTAAGGACCGTGCGGATCTCGGCGGAGTGAATGTCAAACTTCTCCAGCAGGGCGGCATCGTCCTCGGTCATCATATGATCCTTGGAGATGAGCACCTCGTCGGTGCCGGGCTTGCAAATGTCGCGGACGGGGAAGCGGCCCTTCAGACGCTCGGAGAACTTCTCGATGACCTGGCCGTTTTCCTCGATCTCGGAGACCACGATGCCCTTATCCACGCCGCAGTCATCCTCGCGGATGATGACATCCTGGCACACATCCACCATGCGGCGGGTCAGGTAACCGGAGTCGGCGGTACGCAGAGCGGTATCGGCCAGGCCCTTACGGGCGCCGCGGGAGGAGGTGAAGTAGTCCAGCACGGACATGCCCTCGCGGAAGTTGGCCTTGATGGGGATCTCGATGGTCTTACCGGCGGTGTTGGCCATCAGGCCGCGCATACCGGTCAGCTGACGGATCTGCTTCATAGAACCACGGGCGCCGGAGTCAGCCATCATGAAGATGGGGTTATACTTATCCAGGCTGGCGGTCAGGGCGTCGGTGACGTCGGCGGTGGTCTTCTCCCACTCGCGGACCACCAGCTTATAGCGCTCCTCATCGGTGATGAAGCCCATGTTGTACTGGTCCTCGATGTCCACCACCCGCTGCTCGGTCTCGGCGATGAGCTCGTACTTCTTTTCGGGCACGGTCATGTCGGCGATGGAGATGGTGATGGAGGCACGGGTGGAATACTTGTAGCCGGTGGCCTTGATATTATCCAGCACCTCGGCGGCTACGGTGAAGCCGTACTGCTTGATGGTGCGGTCCACGATCTTGCCCAGGAGCTTCTTGCCGCAGATTTCGGTGATCTCGTAGTCGAAGAACTTGTCGGTGGGGGTGCCGTCCTCGTTCAGCCGCTTCACGAAGCCCAGATCCTGGGGAATATTGCGGTTGAAGATGATGCGGCCGGCGGTGCCCCGGACCACATGGCGGACCTTTTCGCCGTTCAGCTCCTTCTCCACACGGACCCAAACGGGCTGGTGGATGCCGATGATGTGCTCGTTATAGGCCATGAGCACTTCATCCTCGTCCCGATAGATATTCAGGGGGTTATTGGCCTTTTCCTCGTCGGTGAGCTCGTCATAGTTCTTACCGGCCAGGGCGAAGTCGATGCCTTCGGGCCAATACTCGTCATTCTCCAGCTGGCACATGCCGTTTTCAAAGCGCTCGATGGTCAGGTAGTAGGAGCCCAGCACCATATCCTGGGTAGGCACGGTGACGGGGCCGCCGTCCTGGGGACGCAGGAGGTTATTGGCAGAGAGCATCAGCAGTCTCGCCTCGGCCTGAGCCTCGGCGGACAGGGGAACGTGGATAGCCATCTGGTCGCCGTCGAAGTCGGCGTTGAAGGCGGTGCAGTTCAGGGGGTGCAGCTTCAGGGCGCGGCCATCCACCAGCACAGGCTCAAAGGCCTGGATACCCAGGCGGTGCAGGGTAGGCGCGCGGTTGAGCATGACGGGATGGTCCTTGATGATCACATCCAGGGCATCCCACACCTCGGTAACACCCTTATCCACCATCTTCTTGGCGGACTTGATGTTATTGGCCACGCCGTCCTCCACCAGCTTCTTCATGATGAAGGGGCGGAACAGCTCCACGGCCATCTCCTTGGGCACACCGCACTGGTAGATCTTCAGCTCGGGGCCCACCACGATAACGGAACGGCCGGAGTAGTCCACGCGCTTGCCCAGCAGGTTCTGACGGAAGCGGCCCTGCTTGCCCTTGAGCATATCGCTGAGGGACTTGAGGGCGCGGTTATTGGCGCCGGTGACGGGACGGCCGCGGCGGCCGTTGTCAATGAGGGCGTCTACCGCCTCCTGGAGCATGCGCTTTTCGTTGCGGACGATGATGTCCGGGGCCTTCAGCTCCATAAGGCGCTTTAAGCGGTTATTGCGGTTGATGACCCGGCGATACAGGTCATTGAGGTCGGAGGTGGCGAAGCGGCCGCCGTCCAGCTGCACCATGGGGCGCAGCTCCGGGGGAATGACGGGCAGCACGTCGATGATCATCCACTCGGGCTTATTGCCGGAGAGGCGGAAGGCATCCACCACCTCCAGGCGCTTGACCACCCGGGCCTTCTTCTGACCGGAAACGGTCTTCAGCTCCGCGTGGAGCTCCTGGCTCAATGCCTCCAGGTCCACCTGCTGCAGCAGCTTCTTCACGGCCTCGGCGCCCATGCCGGCGTCGAAATCGTCCTCGTACTTCTCGCGCATATCCCGGTATTCCTTCTCGGAGAGGATCTGATTGCGCACCAGGGGGGTCTCGCCGGGATCGGTGACGATATAGGCGGCGAAATACAGCACCTTCTCCAAAATACGGGGGCTGATGTCCAGCAGCAGGCCCATGCGGGAGGGGATGCCCTTGAAGTACCAGATGTGGCTGACGGGGGTGGCCAGCTCAATGTGGCCCATGCGCTCCCGGCGCACCTTGGCACGGGTGACCTCTACGCCGCAGCGGTCGCAGATCTTGCCCTTGAAGCGGATCTTCTTATACTTGCCGCAGTGGCACTCCCAGTCCTTGGTGGGCCCGAAAATGCGCTCGCAGAACAGGCCGTCCCGCTCGGGTTTGAGGGTGCGGTAGTTAATGGTCTCGGGCTTCTTTACCTCGCCGAAGGACCACTCACGGATCATTTCCGGAGAAGCGATACCGATTTTAATTGCATCAAACGTTGCGTAACTCATTGTAAAAGCTCCTCCCTTCCTTAATACTCATCTTCTTCGTCGGCGCTGTCAAAGGAAGCGTCCACTTCCTCGTCGTCGACCTCTCCATAACCGGCATCGGCCAGCTCATCCTCGTCGGCATAGCGCATCTGACGGTCATCGTCAGCGTCCATGCGGGCCAGGTTGAAGGTATCCAGGGCGTCCTCGTCCTCCTTCAGCTCGATCTCGTTGCCGTTCTCGTCCAGGACCTGGATATCCAGGCACAGGGACTGCAGCTCCTTCACCAGCACCTTGAAGGACTCGGGCACGCCGGGGGTGGGCACGTTGTGGCCCTTGACAATGGCCTCATAGGTGCGGACACGGCCGGTGACGTCGTCGGACTTCACGGTGAGGATCTCCTGCAGGGTGTAGCTGGCGCCGTAAGCCTCCAGAGCCCAGACTTCCATCTCGCCGAAGCGCTGGCCGCCGAACTGGGCCTTGCCGCCCAGAGGCTGCTGGGTGACCAGGGAGTAGGGGCCGGTGGAACGGGCGTGGATCTTATCATCCACCAGGTGGTGCAGTTTCAGGAAGTAGACATAGCCCACGGTGACCTTGTTATCAAAGCGCTCGCCGGTGCGGCCGTCATAGAGCCAGCTCTTGCCCTCGGGATCCAGGCCCGCCTGGGCCAATGCGGCGGCGATGTCCTTATCGGTGGCGCCGTCGAAAATGGGGGTGGCCACCTTCCAGCCCAGGGTCTTGGCGGCGTAGCCCAAATGGACCTCCAGCACCTGGCCGATATTCATACGGGAGGGAACGCCCAGGGGGTTCAGCACGATATCCAGGGGCGTACCATCGGGCAGGAAGGGCATATCCTCCTGGGGCAGGACCCGGGAGACAACGCCCTTGTTGCCGTGGCGGCCGGCCATCTTGTCGCCCACCTGGATCTTGCGGCGCTGGGCGATATACACACGGACCACTTCGTTGACGCCGGGCCCCAGCTCATCGCCGTTTTCACGGGTGAAGACCTTGGCGTCCACGATGATGCCGCTCTCGCCGTGGGGCACCTTCAGAGAGGTGTCACGGACTTCTCTTGCCTTTTCACCGAAGATGGCCCGCAGCAGGCGCTCCTCGGCGGTGAGATCAGTCTCGCCCTTGGGGGTGACCTTGCCCACCAGGATGTCGCCGGCGTGGACCTCGGCACCCACGCGGATGATGCCGCGCTCGTCCAGATCCTTCAGGGCATCCTCGCCCACGTTGGGGATGTCCCGGGTGATCTCCTCGGGCCCCAGCTTGGTGTCCCGGGCGTCGATCTCATATTCCTCGATATGGATGGAGGTATACAGATCCTCCTTCACCAGCCGCTCGTTGAGCAGCACGGCGTCCTCGTAGTTATAGCCTTCCCAGGTCATGAAGCCCACCAGGATGTTCTGGCCCAGGGCGATCTCGCCCTGCTCGGTGGCGGGACCGTCGGCCAGGACCGTGGGATCGTCGCCGCCGTGGACCCGCTCGCCTACGGAGACGATAGGCTTCTGATTGATGCAGGTGCCGTGGTTGGAGCGGAGGAACTTGATGAGCTTATACTCCTTGGTCTCGCCGCTGTCGTACTTGACGGAGATGGCACGGGCGTCCACCTTGGTGACGACACCGTCGCCCTCGGCCAGGACGGCCACCTCGGAGTCCAGGCAGATCTTGTGCTCCATACCGGTGCCCACGATGGGGGCGTGGGGCTGCAGCAGAGGCACGGCCTGACGCTGCATGTTGGCGCCCATGAGGGCGCGGTTGGCGTCGTCGTTGGGCAGGAAGGGGATCATGGCGGTGGCGATGGACACCATCATACGGGGGGAGATGTCCATATAGTCCACATATTGGGGCTCCACCTGGATGATCTCATCCCGATGGCGGCAGGTGACACGCTTGGCGGTGAGGTGACCCTCCTCGTCCACCGGCTCGGCGGCCTGGCAGACCACATACTGGTCCTCCACATCGGCGGTCATGTAATGGATCTCGTCGGTGACCTTGCCGGTCTCGTGATCCACCATACGGAAGGGGGCCTCGATGAAGCCGTACTCATTGACCCGGGCGTAGGTGGCCAGGTAGGAGATCAGGCCGATGTTAGGACCTTCAGGGGTCTCAATGGGGCACATGCGGCCATAGTGGGAGTAGTGAACGTCACGCACTTCCATGTTGGCGCGTTCGCGGCTGAGGCCGCCGGGGCCCAGGGCGGACAGACGGCGCTTGTGGGTCAGCTCCGCCAGGGGGTTGGTCTGATCCATGAACTGGCTCAGGGGGCTGGAGCCGAAGAACTCCTTGATAGCAGCCGTAACGGGCCGGATATTGATAAGGCTCTGGGGGGTGACCACATCCAGATCCTGGATGGTCATGCGCTCGCGGATGACGCGCTCCATACGGGAAAAGCCGATGCGGAACTGGTTCTGCAGCAGCTCGCCCACGCAGCGCAGACGGCGGTTACCCAGATGGTCGATATCGTCCTTGGTGACCAGGCCGTGGGCCAGGGCGTTCATATAGTTGATGGAGGCGAGAATATCGTCCACGATGATGTGCTTGGGCACCAGCTGATCGGCGTGGAGCTTGCACTGGTCGATGAGCTCCTGGCCCTGATACTGGCCCAGCAGCTCCTGCAGCACGTCAAAGCGCACCCGCTCCTTGATGCCGCAGGCGGCCTTGGGATCGAAGTCCACATAGCGGCTCATGTCGCACATGCGGTTGGTGAAGATGCGGACGGTGGCGCCGTCATCGGCCAGGACGGACACTTCGCCCACGCCGATGGCGTCCAGCTCCCGGCACTCCTTGCCGGTGAGGACGTGGCCCTCGTCAAAGAGAATTTCGCCGGTGGCGGGGTCTGCCACGGGCAGAGCCAGCTTGCGGTCCCGGGCGATGGACCAAAGGGTCAGCTTCTTATTGAACTTATAGCGGCCCACAATGCTCAGGTCATAGCGCCGGGGATCGAAGAACAGGTTGTTCAGCAGGGTCTCGGCGGAATCCAGCGTGGGGGGCTCGCCGGGGCGCAGCTTGCGGTAGATCTCCAGCATGGCCTCCTCATAGGTCTTGCAGCCGTCCTTTTCCAGGGTGGCCACGATGCGCTGATCGTCACCGAAGCGGTCCAGGATCTCGCTGTCGGTCTTCAGGCCCAGGGCGCGGATGAGGCAGGTGATGGGGAGCTTGCGGTTTTTATCGATACGGACCCAAAACACCTCGCTGGTGTCGGTCTCGTACTCCAGCCAGGCGCCCCGGTAGGGGATGACCGTAGACGTCAGCAGGGGCAGGTCGGTCTTCAGGTCCACTTCCTTGCCGTAGTAGATGCCGGGGGAACGGACGATCTGGCTGACCACCACGCGCTCGGCGCCGTTGATGACGAAGGTGCCGGAGTGGGTCATCAGGGGGAAGTCGCCCATGAAGATCTCCTGCTCCTTAATTTCGCCCGTCTCCTTATTGTGCAGGCGCACACTCACCTTCATGGGGGCCGCGTAGGTGGCGTCCCGGGCCTTGCACTCCTCCACATCGTACTTGGGCTGCTCGTTCATGCTGAAGTCGATGAAGCTCAGCTCCAGGTTGCCGGCATAGTCGCTGATGGAGGCCACATCTGTGAACACCTCTCTCAGGCCGGTATCCAGGAACCACTGGTAGCTCTTCTTCTGGATCTCCAGCAGGTTGGGCATCGCCATGACCTCTTCGTGTCTGGCAAAATTCTTGCGCAGGGTTTTGCCGTAATACTTGTCCTTGGCCATCTTCAATACTCACGCCTTTCTTGCTTTTATCTCAACTTAATTTGCTTACTGTTTTCAGGGATTTTGACGGGATGCACGCCGGGGTCTTGTGTGACACGCACGGGCTTGTTGTTTCTTTTGCCGCCCGCCTGCTTGTATTTTCCATCGGGAGATGATATCCTATGAACAGATTCTAAAAGGGGATATGTCCCCACTATCCGAACATAATCGATTCATTATAGCAGGGGAAGTGCCTGCTTGTCAATAGGTTTTTGCGGTTTTCCGGGCTGTGGCCCGGATTTTTTTGTTTTTGGGGGGCGCAGATAGGGGGATTGCGGACTGCCGCGGTTCTTGGCATGGGGTGTTGGGGACAGAAAAACTGCACGGCCGGCGGATGGCTGCATGGGCGATGGCTTCGTTTCCTTTCATTAATACAACTTCTTCT
>CABMQL010000043.1 GCA_902388735.1 uncultured Eubacteriales bacterium
AAGTAGTGCGTGGGGGGCGGGCCGATGTGGGCATCGGCCCCTACGGAGGGATTTGCAGAATTGATTATTATGGGCGATAGCCACCTCTTTTGGGGGTGGCTTATGCCCGTGTAAGGAGGAAGTATGTACCGGATCTTTTTGGTGGAGGATGACCTGGCCCTGGCCGGGGCCGTGCGCAAGCACCTGGAGAGCTATGGGCTGCAGGTCATCTGCGCGGCGGATTTTACGGATGTAGCGGGGGAATTTGCCGCCTGCCGGCCCCAGTTGGTGCTCATGGACATTAAGCTGCCCTACCGGGACGGCTACTACTGGTGCAGCCGGATCCGGGAGGTCTCCGCCGTGCCGGTGGTGTTCCTCTCCTCCGCGGCGGACAACATGAACATCGTCATGGCCCTGAATATGGGGGGCGACGACTTCATCGCCAAGCCCGTGGATCCCATGGTCCTCACGGCCAAGGTGCAGGCGGTGCTGCGGCGGACCTACGAGATCGCCGGGGCGGGACATACCATCGAGTTCTGCGGGGCAGAGCTGTGCCTGGACGACGACTGCGTGCGCACGGAAACGGAGCGCATCGAGCTGACGAAAAACGAGTTCCGCATTCTGCAGATGCTGCTGGAGAACCGGGGCAAGATCGTCAGCCGGGAGGAGCTGATGACCCGCCTGTGGCAGAGCGACCTGTATGTGGAGGAGAACACCCTGACAGTGAACGTGGCAAGGCTCCGGAAAAAACTGGAGGAGGGCGGACTGCGGGATGTGATCCGCACAAAGCCCGGCAGGGGGTACATCATTTCATGAAAAGCGGAAGAATGGGGGCGGTGGTCCGGGACTGCCTGCGGAAAAATCGGATCGGTCTCCTGCTGTGGGGGCTGACGCTGCTGACAGAGCTGGCGGTGTTCCTGCTGTATAACGTGATGTTGGAGCCCCTGGCCTATGCGGCGGCGCTGACACTGTTTATCGGGCTCGTGCTGCTGGCGGTGGAGGTGAGCGCAGCATGGAAGCGTGCCCGGGAGCGGCAGCGTCTGTGCGAGGCCGTGCTCAGCGAGTGGAACGACCTGCCGGAGGCAAAGAACCTGGAGCAGGCGGATTACGGCGAGATGATCCAAAAGCTGGGCCGGTGCATCCGGGATATGGAGCGGGACTATGCCGCCCAGCGGGAGGATATGCTGGACTACTACACCACCTGGGTGCATCAGATCAAAACGCCTATTGCGGTGATGAAGCTGTACCTGGCGGAGGAGACGCCGGAGCATAGAGCTATGTCTGCGGAGCTGTTCCGCATGGAGCAGTATGTGGACATGGTGCTGCAGTATCTGCGCCTGAGCAGCGGGGAGAACGACCTGGTGATCCGGGAATATAAGCTGGATGCGCTGATCCGGGAGGCGGTGCGCAAGTATGCCGCGCAGTTTGTGCTGAAGAAGCTGAAGCTTACCTATATTCCCACGGAAATGACCGTGGTGACGGACCGGAAGTGGTTTTGCTGCATACTGGAGCAGCTGCTCTCCAACGCCATCAAGTATACCCCCGCCGGGGGCGGCATCGCCATCGGCATAGAGGGGGATGCCCTGCGCATCAGCGACACGGGCATCGGCATCGCCCCGGAGGATCTGCCCCGGATCTTTGAAAAGGGCTACACCGGCATCAATGGCCGTTTAGAGCGCAGCGCCAGCGGCCTGGGGCTGTATCTGACCCGCCGGGCGGCGGATATGCTGCACATCCCCATCCGGGTGGAGAGTAAGGTGGGCCGGGGAACGGCCTTTACCCTGCACCTGCGGCAGGATGGCTGAAACGGCAGACTCCCCTGGTGGGAAAAGCAAATGCTTTTCCCACCAGGGGAGCCTTATTTTTTGGAGAAAAGGGTGGCCGCGCAGGCAAGATGCCTGCGCGGCCGGGAAAGGAAAAAAGGGGAGAGAATGGGTTTTATGAGAGGGACTTTTGGGCGTTAGTCCGTGGTATAGTTGTCGAAATAGCCCTGGATATAGACGATGGGGGTGCCCTTGTCGCCGCTGCCGGAGGTCAGGTCGCACAGGGAGCCGATGAGGTCAGTGAGGTTGCGGGGGGTGGTACCCTCGGAGATCATGTTGCCCACCAGGGAGACCTTGGCATCCTTCTGACGGATCTTCTCGGAAATGGCCTGCTGCAGGGCCTCGCCCTTGAGGTCGGCAAAGTCCTTGTCGGCCAGGTACTTCAGCTTCAGCTCATTGGGGGTGCCGATGAGGCCGCTGGTGTAGCCGGGGGAGACCACGGGGTCCGCCAGCTCCCAGATCTTGCCGGCGGGATCCTTGAAGGCGCCGTCGCCGTAGATCATGGCCTCGATGTGCTTGCCGGTGCGCTGGGACATGGCCTCGCCCAGAGCCTCGGCCACGGCCATGGTGTCACGGGGGAAGAGCTTCACCCGGTCCTCATCGGCCTTGTTGGAGCCCAGGAGACCGTACTGGGGGTTATAGCCGCTGCCGTCTACGGAGGAGGTGAGCAGGTCGTCCAGACCCAGGACGCACTTGGCGCCGGCCGACGTCAAGAGACGCTTGGAGCGCTGACGGGTGTGGATGTCGCAGCAGATGACGGTGTCGGTGTAGGGGAGCACGGACTGGACGCGGTTGGAGAAGATGATCTCGGCCTGAGCGCCGGCACCCTCGATGATGCCCTTGTAGTAGTCCACATAGTCAACGCCGGTGAAGGGATGCACCACGGAGCCGAAGTGGCCGCGGAACTGCTCCAGGGTCAGCACGTCCTGATAGGGATCCACGCCGGCCTCGTCCAGCTGGTCCATGCTGACCAGGTGGTTGCCCACCTCATCGGAGGGCAGGCTGAGAAGCAGAACGATCTTTTCCGCGCCGGAGGCGATGCCCGTCAGCAGCAGGGAGAAGCGGTTGCGGCTGAGGATGGGGAAGGTGACGCCCACGGTCTTGCCGCCGGTCTTGGCCTTCACGTCGGCAGCGATCTGCTGAACGGTGGCATAGTTGCCCTGGCAGCGGGCCACAACGGACTCGGTGATGGCGACAACGTCCTTATCCCGGGGGGTGATGCCCTCCTCGGCCAGGGCGTTTACGACGGTGTCGGCGGCGATGGATACAACATCATCGCCCTGACGGAAGATGGGGGCGCGCACGCCGCGCACTACGGTACCGATGGTTCTGCTCATAATATTACGCTCCTTTTTCGGGAAAAGATTTTTCAAACATGGTGTAGTATACCCTATTGAGCGGCATAAGTAAAATACGGATTTTTTATCTTAGGAATTAGAACAGATTATGTCGCCGGAGCAAGAAAAGAGCAGAAAGATGGGGGCGGATCGCCGCACCGGTGATATCGGTCACTGGCTTCGCAATGACAGTTTTTAACATGGGGCGCAGCGCAAGACAAGACGGGCGGGGTAGAACCCCGCCCCTACGGCATGGCTTGAGGGCGTGGAGGTAAAAACGAAACAGAGGGCGCAGCCGGATGGCTGCGCCCTCTGCGGAAATACTATGCGTTATTCTTCGGTTCCGTAGTGAACATGGAGATGGTCGTGGCACCACTGGGGGCCGAAGTCCGCCAGCATGGCCGTGACCACGGGGTTCTTTTCCGCACGCTTGAACAGGGCCGAGGCATCGGCAGCGTAAAGACCCTTGCCGCGCTCACGCTTGGCGGCGGTGAGACCGTAGGGCTGGCCGGCGCCGCCCACGCAGCCGCCCTGGCAGCTCATGACCTCCACCAGGTGGTAAAAGCGCTTGCCGGCTTCCACATCGGCGATGAGCTCCTTGGCGTGGACCAGGCCGTTGACCACGGCGATCTTGATCTCCGTGCCGCCTACGTCGTAGGTGACCTCCCGGATGGGCTCGTCCCCCCGGATGCCGGAGACCCGCACCTGGCGCAGGGTGTTCTTGGATTTATCGGGCAGGCAGTGGCGCACCACGGACTCCGCCACGCCACCGGTGACGCCGTAGATCACCGCCGCGCCGGAGCCGAGACCGAAGGGCAGGTCCGGAGACTCCAGCTCCAGCTCGTCCAGGTGGATGCCCGTCTCCCGGATCATATCCACCAGCTCCCGGGTGGTGAGGACCAGGTCCACATCCGGGGTGCCGTTGTGGAAAAACTCGTCCCGGGCGGCCTCCATCTTCTTGGCCGTGCAGGGCATGATGGCGATGTGATAGGTGGTGCGGCCGTCGGATGCGTCCTTTTCCGCATACTGGGCCTTGAGAACGGAGGCGAACATCTCCATGGGAGACTTGCAGGTGGAGATGTTTTTCAGGTACTTGGGATTGTTCAGCTCCAGATACTTGACCCAGGCGGGGCAGCAGGAGGTGAACATGGGGAAGGGCCCGCCGGCCTGCAGCCGCTGGAGGAACTCCTCGGCCTCGGTGATGGTGGTGATGTCGGCGGCGAAGTTGGTGTCATACACCTCGTCCACGCCCATGATCTTCAGGGCGGAGACAATGCGGTCCAGGATATTCTCGCCGGGGGCATAGCCGAATTCCTCACCGATGGCCACGCGCACGGCGGGGGCAATCTGCACCACCACGCGCTTCTGGGGGTCATGGATGGCCTTCCAGGCGGTGCCGATCTGATCGTTGACGGTGATGGCGCCGGTGGTACACACGGCGGCGCACTGGCCGCAGCTGACGCACTTGGTCTCGCTGAGCTTCCTATCGAAGGCGGGCATCACCTGCAGCTCGCTGCCCCGGCCGGCAAAGTCCAGGATGCCCTGGCCCTGCTTTTCCTCGCACACACGGACGCAGTCGCCGCAGAGAATGCACTTGTTGGGATCCCGGAAGATGGCGTGGCTGGAGTAGTCCATCTCGTAGCGGGGACGGGTGTCCGGGAAGCGGACGTGGCGCACGCCGAAGCGCTGGGCCAGCTCCTGCAGGCGGCAGTTGCCACTCTTGGCGCAGTTGGTGCAGCTGCAGTCGTGGGAGGCCAGGAGCAGCTCCAATATCATGCGCCGGTGCTTTAAGAGCTTGGCGGTGTTGGTGCGGATGGACATGCCGTCCCGGGGCTGCATGGAGCAGGAGGCCTCGATCTTGCCGGTTTTGGTGTCCTCCACCATGCACATACGGCACGCGCCGTATACGCTCAGGTCGGAGTAATAGCAGAAGGTGGGGATGTCGATGCCCGCCTTGCGCACAACAGCCAGGACGTTCTTCTCCCCGTCAAAGGGGACCCGGACGCCGTCGATGATCATAATTCCTTTTGCCATGGCTTAACCCTCCTCCTCGATGGCATCAATGGCCCCGAAGGGGCAGGCGCCCCAGCAGGCACCACAGTGGATACATTTTTCATTGTCAATGACATACGGCGAGCGGGGCTGGCCGGAAATGGCCTCCATGGGGCAGTTCCGGGCGCACTTGCCGCAGCCCTTGCAGAGCTCGGGCTTGATCTCCAGTCGGCGCTTGCGGCCGTTGCACACGGGGCAGTGGTGATCTACCACGTGATGGAGGTACTCCTCCCGGAAGTAGCGCAGGGTGCTGAGCACCGGCTTGCAGGCGCTCTGCCCCAGGCCGCACAGGGCGGTGGTGGAGATGGTGTCGGAGAGGCTCTCCAGCAGGTCCAGGTCCTCAATGGAGCCCTCGTTGGCCACGATCCGGTCCAGGATCTCCAGCATGCGCTTGGTGCCCTCCCGGCAGGGAACGCACTTGCCGCAGGACTCGTTTTGGGTGAAGTGCATGAAGAAGCGGGCGGTCTCCACCATGCAGGTGTCCTCGTCCATGACCACCAGGCCGCCGGAGCCCACGATGGCCCCCACCTTCTTCAGGGAGTCAAAGTCCAGGGGCAGATCCAGGTGCTCCTCGGTGAGGCAGCCGCCGGCGGGGCCGCCGATCTGCACGGCCTTGAACTTCTTGCCGTTTTGGATGCCGCCGCCGATGTCGAAGATGATCTCCCGGAGGGTGGCGCCCATGGGCACCTCCACCAGGCCGGTGTTGACCACGTTGCCGGTGAGGGCGAAGGTCTTGGTGCCGGAGCTGCCCTCGGTGCCGATGGAGCGGTACCAGCCGGCGCCCCGGTTGAGGATGCCGGGGACATTGGCAAAGGTCTCCACATTGTTCAGCACCGTGGGCTTGCCCCACAGGCCCTGGTCCACAGTGCGGGGGGGCTTGGTGCGGGGCATGCCGCGCTTGCCCTCGATGGAGGCGGTGAGGGCGCTGCCCTCGCCGCAGACGAAGGCGCCGGCGCCGCGGTTGATGTGCATATGGAAGTTAAAGCCGGAATCCATGATGTTGTCGCCCAGCAGGCCCAGCTGGGTGGCCTTGTCAATGGCCACCTGCAGGCGCTCCACGGCCAGGGGATACTCGGCCCGGACATAGATATAGCCCTCGGTGGCACCGGTGGCCACGCCGGCGATCATCATGCCCTCGATGACGGAATGGGGGTTGCCCTCCATAATGGAGCGGTCCATAAACGCGCCGGGGTCGCCCTCGTCGCCGTTGCAGACGATGTACTTTATGTCGGAGACGTTTTTACGCACGCTCTCCCACTTGCGCCCGGCGGGGAAGCCGCCGCCGCCCCGGCCCCGGAGGCCGGAGTCGGAAATTTCCCGGCAGATGGCCTCGCCGGTCATGTCGAACAGGGCCTTTTCAAAGGCGCGGTAGCCGTCCTTGGCGATGTATTCCTCCAGGTCCTCGGCGTCGCTGGCGCCGCAGCCCTTGAGCACCACCCGGTGCTGCTTTTTATAGAAGGGGATGTCCTCCTGCCGGGGGTAGGAGATGCCGTTCTGGTGATAGGTCAGGCGCTCGATGATCTCGCCGCCCAGGAGGGTGCGCTCCACGATCTCGTGGCAGTCCTCGGGCTTGACCCGGACGTACATGACGCCCAGGGGCTCGATGTGCACCAGGCAGCCCATTTCGCAGAAGCCGTGGCAGCCGCTCATTTTGATGTGGAGGCTCTTTTCCTCCTCCCCGTGGTGGGTGAGGCCCACATAGATGTTCAGGCCCCTTTCCAGGCACTCGCTGCGGAGGTTTTCATATACCTTCATGGAGCCGCTGGCGATGCAGCCGGTACCGGCGCAAATGAGCACCGTCAGGGCGGATTTGCTGCGCTCCAGGGCGTCGGCCGCCTGGGCCTGCAGGGCGTGGAAGCCCTCTCGGGTCAGAATGCTCATTTGGCAAGGCCCTCCTCTTTACGAATGGTATCCAGCAGCGCCAGGGCGGAGTCCGGGGTCATTTTGGCGTGGACCTCCCCGTCGATGGTCAGCACCGGGGACAGGCCGCAGGCACCCAGGCAGGCCACGGTCTCCAGGGTGAACAGGCCGTCGGCATCGGTCTTGCGCTTGCCGGTGAGCTGCATATAGTCGTGGATGGCGTCATAAATGGGCTGGGACTTGCGGACGTGGCAGGCGGTGCCGTCGCACACCCGGATGATGTGCTTGCCCTTGGGCTCCAGGGAAAAATTCTCGTAAAAAGTTGCCACGCTGTAGACCTTGGCGGTGCTGATGCCCAGGCGCTGGGCGATGAGGGTCATGTCCTCCTGACTGAGGTAGTTGAAGGCCGATTGCGTGTCCTGCAATATGGCGATCAGCTGGCTGGGCTGTGCCCCGTGGGCGTCGATGATCTCGCTCACCCGGGCAAGGCGCTGGTTCATGCTCATGTTTTTCTTCTCCTTAACACAATTGTCTTTCCAATCCTGCCGCGCAAAAAAACTGCACGGCAAAAATATTTTATCATAGTCTGAAAAGATTGCAATAGATTTAACAATCTTTTTGCATAGCGGACCCGACGAAATATGCGGGGGAAAATTGTGCAAAACGATAGTTTGGGCGGAGAGGACTGCAAAAAGTGCCCTCCGGGCCGGGGGAATACTTGAGATAAAGCAACTTTCGTGCTATACTCTTGCAAAAAGATCCGGCACGAAAGGGGGCGGCACCATGGGCGGCATACACGAGGGACACCGGGCGAGAATGAAGCAAAAGCTCCTGGATAACGGCGAGCGGAGCCTGGCGGACCATGAGCTGCTGGAGGTGCTGCTGTATTACGCTATCCCCCGGCGGGACACCAATGAGCTGGCCCACCGGCTGCTGAAGCAGTTCGGGTCGCTGCAGGGGGTGCTGTCCGCCTCGGTGCAGGAGCTGGCCTGCGTGCAGGGGGTGGGGCAGCAGGCGGCGCTGCTGCTAAGCCTGGTGCCCATGCTCCACCGGCGGGCGGCCCAGAGCGCAAAGGAACAGATCCTGAATTCTGTGGACGCCTGCGGGGCGTATTTCACGGAGCTGCTGGGCGGCAGCCGCCGGGAGATGCTGTGGCAGGTGTGCCTGGACGGAAAGGGCAAGGTCCTCTCCTCCCGGTGCCTGGCGGAGGGAGATGTGAGCATGGCGGC
Organism: uncultured Eubacteriales bacterium; assembly: GCA_902388735.1. GTDB lineage: Bacteria > Bacillota > Clostridia > Oscillospirales > Oscillospiraceae > Vescimonas. The sequence goes on from CABMQL010000043.1 coordinate 8,281, forward strand.
GGTGAGCGTGCGGCAGGTGGTGGAGTATGCCCTCCACGCCGGGGCCGTGGGCGTTGTGCTGGCCCACAACCATCCCAGCGGCGTGGCGCTGCCGTCCCAGGAGGATATTGCCACCACCCGGCTCATCCGGGATGCCCTGCGCACCATGAACATCCAGCTGGTGGACCACATCGTGGTGGCGGATGGGGATTATGTATCCATGGCTGCCAGCGGGCTGCTGATATAAGGCCGGCGGAGAGCGCTCTGATTTTTCGCGTCTGCGGACGCAAACTCTGCAAGGCTTTTTGACACACTGAGGCCGCCCTATGGGGCGGCCTTTTTTACCTTTAGGGGCGGGGGGACCAAAAACAGAACATTTGTTTTAAATTTCTTATTTACTTATTTTCTAATTGTGGTACAATAATAAGATACCATGCTATACAGGAGAACATCATGCCAAACTTCAAAGTCGTATCTGAATACACCCCCTCCGGTGACCAGCCCCAGGCCATTGAGAAGCTGGCGGCGGGGCTGGAGGCCGGGCTGCGGCAGCAGGTGCTGCTGGGCGTCACCGGCAGCGGCAAGACCTACACCATGGCCAAGGTCATCGAAAAGGTCCAGCGGCCCACCCTGGTGCTGGCCCACAACAAGACATTGGCGGCGCAGCTGTGCGAGGAGTTCCGGGAGTTTTTCCCGGAGAATGCGGTGGAGTATTTCGTCTCCTACTACGACTACTACCAGCCGGAGGCGTACATCGCCCACACGGACACTTTTATTGAAAAGGACGCCTCCATCAATGCCGAGATCGAGCGGCTGCGGCACAGCGCCACGGCGGCCCTCTTTGAGCGGCGGGATGTGATCGTGGTGGCGTCGGTTTCGTGCATTTACGGCCTGGGCGACCCCATCGACTACGCCAACATGGTCATCTCCCTGCGCCAGGGGAAGGAGTATCCAAGGGATCAGCTGCTGCGCAAGCTGGTGGAGATCCGCTACGAGCGCAACGACGTGGCCTTTGAGCGGAACATGTTCCGGGTCCGGGGGGACACGGTGGAAATTTACCCGGTGTATGCCAATGGCTACGCCATCCGGGTGGAGTTTTTCGGGGATGAGGTGGACCGCATCAGCGAGTTTAACCCCGTCACCGGTCAGGCCCAGCGGGTGCTGGACCATGTGGCCATCTATCCCGCCAGCCACTATGTGACCACCAAGGAGAAAATGGCCCGGGCCACGGAAGAAATTGAGCGGGAGCTGGCGGAGCGGAAAAAGTTTTTCGAGGACAACGGCAAGCTCATCGAGGCCCAGCGCATCGACCAGCGGACCCGGTACGACGTGGAGATGATGCGGGAGCTGGGCTACTGCACGGGCATTGAGAACTACAGCCGGGTCATCTCCGGCCGGGAGCCGGGCTCGCCGCCTATGACGCTGCTGGACTATTTCCCGGAGGATTTTGTGCTGTTCGTGGACGAGAGCCACGTGACCCTGCCCCAGGTGCGGGCTATGTACAACGGCGACCGGGCCAGGAAGGAGAGCCTGGTGAACTACGGCTTCCGCCTGCCCTGCGCCTTTGACAACCGGCCCCTTAAATTCGAGGAGTTTGAGGAGCGGTTTCACCAGGTGGTGCTGGTGTCGGCAACGCCGGGAGAATATGAAAGAGACGGGGCAGACCAGATCGTGGAGCAGGTGATCCGGCCCACGGGCCTGCTGGACCCGAAGGTGGAGGTGCGGCCCGTTACCGGTCAGATCGACGACCTGGTGGAGGAGATCCGCGCCCGGGCGGCCCGGGACGAGCGGGTGCTGGTGACCACCCTGACCAAGCGCATGGCCGAGGACCTGACGGAGCACATGAAGGGCCTGGGCCTGCGGGTGCGGTATATGCACTCGGACATCGCCACCATCGAGCGGATGGAGCTGATACGGGACCTGCGGCTGGGCGAATTCGACGTGCTGGTGGGCATCAACCTGCTGCGGGAGGGCCTGGACCTGCCGGAGGTGTCTATGGTGGCCATTCTGGACGCGGACAAGGAGGGCTTCCTGCGCAGCGAGACCAGTCTCATCCAAACCATCGGCCGGGCGGCCCGAAACGCGGAGGGCCTGGTGGTGCTGTACGCGGACACCATCACCCCGTCCATGAAAGCGGCCATTACGGAGACGGAGCGCCGCCGGAAAAAGCAGGACGAATACAACAAGGCCCACGGCATCGTGCCCAAGACCATCCGCAAGAGCGTGCGGAAGGTGCTGGAGATCTCCCACTCGGCGGAGGAGGAGAACAAGAAGGCCCGCCGCAAGCTGACAGACGCGGAGCGGGAGGAGACCATCCGCCGCCTGGAGAAGGAAATGAAGGAAGCCAGCAAGATGCTGGAGTTTGAATACGCCGCCCTGCTGCGGGATCAGATCATCGAGCTGCGGGGGCAGAAATGATTTGAGTTTGCCGCCTGCGGGCGGCAAACTCTGCGAGGCTTTTTTGGCACGCTGATAAAGAAAGAGAGACAGTATGCAGCACATACCGACTATGGACATACGCACCCTGGGGGACATCGGCTTTGACGGGCAGCTCCGGCGGGCCCTGGAGCCAAACGAAGAATACGACGTGGAGAAATGGCTGTTCGTGCCCAACACCTACACCGAGTACCGATATATTTTGGGCACAAGGGGGGCACGGCCTCTCATTTGCATCGGCATCAATCCCTCCACCGCCCGGCCCGGGGCGTTGGATCCTACCCTAAAGAGCGTGGAGCGCATTGCCCTGGGAAACGGATTCGACTCGTTTATCATGTTCAATGTATACGCCCAGCGGGCCACCTCGCCGGACGACATGGAGTGGGTCCTGAACGAGGACCTGCACCGGGAGAATATGCGGGCCTTTGACTACATCCTGTCCCTGTCGGAGCGGCCCACGGTGTGGGCGGCCTGGGGGACCATCATTGAAAAGAGGGAGTATCTGTGGGACTGCCTGCAGGACATGATCGCCATCGGCCAGGCCCGCGGCGCCCGGTGGGTGAAGTGCGGCAAGACGTCGGCGGCGGGGCATCCCCACCACCCGCTGTATCTGCGCTCAGACAGCCCGATTGAGGTCTTTCCAGTGGAGGAATATGTGCAGCGGCGGCCCGCGGCGAAGAAAAAAAGAAAATCCGGAGGCGGGCTATGAAAAAGAGCATATCCTACATATATATTATTCTCAGCGCCGTGTGCTGGGGGTGCATCGGGCTGTCCAACCGGATGCTGACCCAGGCGGGCATGGGCCTGGGGAACCGGGTGTTCGTGCGCAATTTCGGGACGCTGGTGGTGCTGACGGTGGTATTTGCCCTGCTGCACCGGCAGGTGTTCCGCATCAAGCTGAAGCACCTGCCCATCTTCATGGCATCGGGGCTGGTGAGCATTTTGCTGCTGAGCATCGTGTATTTCCAGTGCCAGACCATGTGCTCGCTATCGGTGGCGGCGATCCTGCTGTACCTGGCGCCGTCGTTTGTGGTGCTGTTTTCGGCGGTGCTGTGGAAAACGCCCCTGACAAAGCGGAAGCTGGCGGCCCTGGGCATATCCCTTCTGGGGTGCGTGCTGGTCAGCGGCGTGCTGGGCGGCGGGGCCTCCGCCTCCTGGGCGGGCATCGCCCTGGGCGTGGCCTCGGGCCTGACCTACGCCAGCTACACCGTGTTCGCCCACTATGGCCTGGCGCATTATGAGAGCTACACCATGATCTACTGGACCTTCGTATTTGCGGGGCTGGGGTCCGTGCTGCTGGCGGATTTCCCGGCCCTGGGGCCGGTGCTGCGGCAGCCCAACGCCGTGCTGGGCTGCGTGCTGGTGGTCATTGTGTCCACGGCGCTGCCCTACTGCCTGTATACCATGGGCCTGGAGGGCGTGGAGAGCGGCAAGGCGTCCATCATCACCAACATCGAGCCCATGATGGAGACCCTCATGGGTGTGGTGGTGTTCCACGAGGCGCTGACCGTGTGGACGGTGCTGGGCATTGTGTGCGTGCTGGGGGCTGTGGCGCTGCTGGCAGGCGGAAAGGAAGCGGATGGAGCGAAGCAGAGGGCTTGACGGCGGGGCGCTGAAGCTGCTCGCGGCGGCGCTGATGCTCATCGACCATGTGGGGGCGATCCTGCTGCCGGAGATGGTGATCTTGCGGTGTATCGGACGGCTGGCGTTTCCCATTTTCGCGTTTTTCATCGCCGAGGGCTATGCCCATACCCGCAGCTTTGGAAAGTACCTGCTGCGCATGGCGATCTGGGCGGCGGTGTCGGAGATACCGTTCAACCTGGAGTTCGGACACTTTTTTGTGCCGGGGCGGCAGAATGTGCTGCTGACCTTCTGCCTGGCGCTGCTGACGCTGCGGGGGCTGGACCGGCTGCGCCGGGAGCCCGGGGCCGCCGGGTATGCAGGCGCGGCGCTGGCGCTGGCGGCGGGATTTGCAGCCGGGGAGCTGCTGCGTGTGGACTATGGCGGCTGGGGCGTGGTGACCGTGGCGCTGTTTTATCTGTGCCGGGAGGGCAGGTATGCAAAGCCCGGCCTGCTTTTGGGCATGCTGGTGCTGAACGGACTGTGCATCAGCAGCCGGACGGTGCCGGTTTTCGGCATTGCGGTGCCCATACAGATTTTGGCGGCGGCGGCGCTGCCGGTGATCCGGCTGTATAACGGACGGCCCGGGATAAAAGGGCGCTGGCGCTGGGCATTTTATGCGTTTTATCCGGCCCACCTGCTGGTGCTGGAGGGCATACGGGCCCTGACATAAGGAGGACGACTATGGCAAAGAATAAAGAGGAAAAAACCAATGTCATGCGCACATTGGAACAGAAGAAGATCGCCTACACGGCCAAGAGCTATCCCCACGGGGAGGGCGACCCCATCGACGGGGTCAGCGTGGCGCGGGCCGTGGGGCTGGACGTGGCAATGGTATTCAAGACCCTGGTGTGCAAGGGCGCATCCGGGGGGTACTATGTGTTTGACATCCCCGTGGCGGAGAACCTGGACCTGAAAAAGGCGGCCCGGGCTGTGGGGGAGAAGTCCGTGGCTATGCTGCCGCAGAAGGAGCTGCTGCCGCTTACAGGCTATGTCCACGGCGGGTGCAGCCCGGTGGGGATGAAGAAGCAGTTCCCCACGGTGTTCCACCAGACGGCGAAGGGCCTTTCCCAGGTGGCGGTGTCCGCGGGGAAGATCGGCTACCAGGTGGTGTGCGACCCCAAGGACTTGATGGCGCTGCTGCGGGCCGCTGCGGCGGATATTATTGTGGACTGAGAGGGAAGAATACGGACGAGGGGTACGGATTGCCACGGCCAGTGTGCGCACTGGCCTCGCAATGACATGGCTTTTTGCATGGGGTGCGGTGGTAGGCCCGGTTCGGGCGGACAGAGGCGTCCGCCCCTACGCGGTCACAAGAGCTGCGGCGGTAGGATGGGCGGCGGGGTGAGGGCACCCCGCCCTGTGGAGTGGAACATGAAGTGCGTAGGGGAGGGGCTCTGCCCC
>CABMQL010000044.1 GCA_902388735.1 uncultured Eubacteriales bacterium
GGGCAGCAAGGTCTCGCCCGCCACCATCAGCGAGCTGAACAAGAAAGCCTACGTTGCGTGACAGTTTTTTATCAGGCAAAAAATTTATTGTCGAGAAAGTTGGGATACAGTGAGCAACTACGCCTGCCTTGAGCGGTATATTCCCGTGGTGGAATTTATGGGAAGGATCTGCGGAAAAAACTACGAGATCATCCTCCACGATGTTTCCACACCGGAGCGCTCGGTGATCGCCGCCTGCAACGAGCATCTCAGTGGACGCCGGGTGGGCGATCCTATGACGGAGCTCGCCAAGGAGCTGCTGCGCACCGAGGCTTATAAGGAGCACAACTATGTGGCCAACTACGAGGGCCGCACCCGGGGAGGCAAGCGCTTCGTCTCCTCCACCTATTTCATCAAGGAACAGGGCCAGCTGGTGGGGCTGATCTGCGTGAACCACGACGTAGAGGATATTCTGGTACTCTCGGAGCACCTTTCCAACCTGCTCCGTGACTTTTCCCTGCCCCAAGAGGAGGAGCACCCTGCCTATACCGAAAACCTGGATGACTCCATCCCGGAGCTGTCCAGCAATTTGATCCACTCCACCATTCTGGGCTATGGCATCCCCTCCGATGCCATGCATACCAGCGACAAGCTGGATATACTCCGCTCTCTGGAGGCGCAGGGTGTGTTCCAGACCAAGGGTTCCATCGGCCAGGTCGCCAAGGAGCTGCACATCTCTGAACCTACGGTCTACCGCTATCTGCGGCGTATCCGCAGCGAAACGGCATCTTGATATGTAAAACGCCCCAAGCACATCTGACAAACAGCGTCCATCGTTTGATCCCCGGCATTTTGCCCAGCGCTTCTCGACCCCTATTCCTCTGCATTTATCACGATTACGCTTTTACAGGAGGGCTCAAGCATGAAATTTTACGTTCCTTGCGACATTGAAGGCGTGGCTTCCTTGGCCTGCTGGGATGAGGCGCGTCCCGCCAACGCCTGCTATGCGCCTATGGCACGGGAGATGACGTTAGAGGCTGCCGCCGCAGCCCGCGGCCTTTTCTCCGGCGGAGCCGACGAGGTCATCATCGAGGATATGCACGGAGACGGCTGCAATATCGACTGCTCCCTGCTCCCCCGGGACGCCCGTCTCCTTCGGGGGATCACCCACGACATCTTGGGCCTTACCGGCATTTTTGACGAGAGCTATGACGGTATGCTGATGATCGGTTTTCATGATGCCGCCTCGGCCTCCGGAAATCCCGCTTCCCACACGATGGTAAGCTCCCGCATTTTCCGTCTTATGGTCAATGGTGCCCTGTGGGGAGAATTCGAGATGTACGCCTATGCCGCCGCTTACCGGGGTGTTCCCACCCTATTCGCCAGCGGTGATGAGGGGATGTGTGCATCTGCAGTGCGTACCGTACCCGGTCTTCTGACCGTGCCCACTAAATCCGGCCACGGCTACGGCGTTCTGACAAAGACCCCGGAGCTTGTCCGCGAGGAGATCGAAGGCATGATGGCTAAGGCTGTAGCGGCTGCAAAGACAGCCACACCTCCGGCGCTTCCCGATCATTTCCACGTGGAGGTCACCTATGTACACCATTATGACGCCTATGGATGCTCCCACTATCCCGGCGCCAGCCTCATCTCTCCCACCACCGTGGCCTTTGATGCCGACGATTACGGTGATGTGCTGCGCTTTTTCTACTTTGTGATCTAAGAAACGGAGGTATATGCTATGGCTGTTATTGCCTATCAGTACCGCGGTGAGCTGGTGGATCAGGTCCACCGGGGGCACATTGCGGTAACGGATCACACAGGCCGGATCCTTTGGAAGCTCGGTGATCCGGAGCGTCTTACATTTGCCCGCTCCTCCGCCAAGCCCCTTCAGGCGATTCCCGTGGCAGAAAGCGGTGCGCTGGAGCATTACGGCATTACCCCACAGGAGCTGGCTGTCATCTGCTCCTCCCATAACGGAGAACCCTTTCATGTAAAGGCCGTGGAGAGCATCCTGCACAAGGCAGGGCTCTCCCCCGACCAGCTGTGCTGCGGGTCGGAATACCCCATGTATGTCCCCGCCGAGGACGCCTTGAAGCTCGCCGGCATCCCCCGGGCGCCCATCTACTGCGACTGCTCCGGAAAGCACGCCGGTATGCTCATCACCGCCCGCCATTTAGGGGAGTCTTTGGAAGGCTATACCGCATTGGAGCACCCTGTCCAGCAGCGCATCCTCTCGGTGTTTGCCGAAATGTGCGGCGTGGAGACCTCCGATGTCCAGTTGGCTGTGGACGGCTGCGGCGTCCCGGTCCACGCGCTGCCCCTTTACCGGCTGGCACAAGGCTACGCCCGTATGTCCCTCCCGGCGCTTTTCGACCCCACCCGGGCCGCTGTCATCCGGCGCATCACGTCCGCCATGACTGCACATCCGGAAATGGTGGCAGGAACCGATCGCATCTGCACCCAGCTGATGGCCGCCTTCGGCGACCGCATCTTCTGCAAATCAGGCGCCAGCGCATTCTATGCCGTGGGTATCAAGGATAAGGGGATCGGCATCGCCCTCAAAATGGAGGACGGCGCCTCCTCCATCGTCCCGTATGCCATTCTCTCGGTTCTCACTCAGCTCGGCGTCATCACGCCGGAGGAAGCCTGCTCCCTGCCCAGCTTTCACGACAAAAGCCTTTACAACAACCACCATACTGTCGTGGGCCGCACCGAGCTGGCCTTTCAGCTGGAACGGCTCTGTTAACGGCACGGGCTGTACGCAAAACAGCGCGTATCTGCCCCTTCACCAGAAAGCAGCATAAAAAGACCGCTTACGGTTCGCCGTTGGCGGTCTTACTGCAATATGGGAATGTAAGGTTCACAGCGGACAGGCGCACAGCGGTTCAGTCGGCCACCACCGACGCAAGCTCCTCGGCGGAGATGCGGTACACCGCGCCGTCGATGCCGTGGCTGCGGAGGGTTTCCAGCACCGCGCCCCGCTCATAGGGGCAGCCTATCAGCGCGGCGCAGAGGGTGTCTGCGTCCAGCGTGGAGAAGAAGTCGCCGTATACGGCGGCGTCCCGGATAAGCCCCTTCTGCACGTCCAGCTTGAACTGTACCTTCCCGCCGGCAAAGCGTCCCGTCCGGTCGATGGTGAACTTCGGGCTTCTGCCGAAGATCCGCTCCCAGCTCTGGAACTGCTCCCCGGCGATCTCCCGGATGCGGACGTCGTCCTCCGGTGTGACGGTGTATGTAGCGGTGCTGCCGTTCATAATGTGCCGCACCATGGTCTCCTTGAACGTCTCCGCATCCATGGGGGCGGGAAGATGCTCGGAGATGTTGGTCACGCGATCCCGGACGGACTTGATGCTCTTGGAGGTGATCTTGTAGCTGTCCACCGTGGTGGAGGCCACCATCTGTTCAATATCCGTGTCAAACAGCAGTGAGCCGTGATGCACGATGCAGTCGCCCAGCCGGTACTGGGCGTTGCCGGAGAACTTTTTGCCGTCAATGGTCAGGTCGTTGCGGCCGTTGAAGGCGGCGCTCACCCCCATCTCCCCCAGCGCGTCGATCACCGGGGCGATGTACTGGCTGAACTCGATCTCCCCGGCCTCCTTGTGCTGGATGAACGTGAACTGCCAGCCGCCCATGTCCGTATAGATGGTGCCGCCGCCGCTCATGCGGCGCACCAGATGGATGCCGTGTTCGTCGGCATAGGGCTTGTTGATCTCCTCCAGCACGTTCTGGTACTTGCCTACCATCAGCGTGGGCGTGGTGCGCCAGAAAAGGAACACCGTCTCCGGCAGACGCTTTTCCAGCGTGAAGTAGTATTCCAGCCCGAAGTTATAGTAAACATCCGTGGAGCCTGTCTCAATATAGATCATGCACGTCCTCCAGTGCCTCCCACGCCTTGTAGGAGCTGCGTGCCAGCGGCGCGGATGCCACATGGCGGAAGCCCTTGGCCAGCGCCAGCTCCTTCCAGCGGGCGAAGTCCTCCGGCGTAGCGTACCGCACCAGCGGGTAGTGCTGGGGCGAGGGCTGGAGATACTGCCCGATGGTGAGAATGTCGCAGCCGGTCTCCAGAATGTCATCCATGAGACGGCTGATCTGCTCCTCCGTCTCTCCCAGACCCACCATGAAGCCGGTCTTGGTCAGCAGCGTGGGGTCCTGCTCCTTGCAGTAGCGCAGCACGCCCAGAGAGCGTTCGTACCGCGCTTGGGGGCGCACAGCGCCTTGCAGCTCCTTCACCGTCTCCACGTTGTGGTTCAGCACCTCCGGGTGGGCGGCGATCACCGTGTCCAGCGCGGCGTGGTCGCCCTTCATGTCGGAGATCAGCGTCTCCACCGTGGTGCCGGGGCAGACCTCCCGAATGGCGCGGACGCATTTGGCGAACTGCTCCGCGCCGCCGTCCGGCAGGTCGTCGCGGGTGGAGCAGGTCAGCACCACATGGCGCAGATGCAGCTTTTTGGCAGCCTTTGCTACATTCATCGGCTCCTCCGGGTCGGGCGGCAGCGGGTGACCGGTGGTGACATTGCAGAACCGGCAGTTCCGGGTGCAGACGCTGCCGAGGATCATAAAGGTAGAGGTGTGCTTCTGGTAGCACTCGCCCAGATTGGGGCAGTTGGCCTCCTTGCAGACGGTGTTCAGCTTCAGATCCCGCATCAGTGCCGCCACCTCGTTGACGGCGTCCTGGTTATAGCGGACCTTCAGCCATTCCGGTTTCTTTTCCATGTCTTACTCCGCTTCCACCACCGCCACGGCGGTGTCCACGCGGACGGTGTCGCCCTCCTCCGCCAACTGCTTCTTCAGCACGCCGGAGACGGTGGCCTCCACCTGATTGACCACCTTATTTGTCTCGATCTCAAAGAGCGGCTCACCTGCGGCAACGGTGTCGCCCTCCTCCTTCAGCCACGCGCACAAAACGCCGCTTTCCATTTCCGGTGCCAGCTTGGGCATATTGATCTTCTTTTCCATCGTGTCGTTCCTTTCTGCCGTACCCGGCGATACGATTTTCAAAAGCGATTTAATCGCTGCTTTACATGAGCCAGTCCATCAATTCCCCCGCCCCGTCGCCTGCCAGCCGATGGCAGATGGCGGCAAAGCCCTCCGGGTCTAAGCGCGCGCCGTTCAGCAGCTGCGCCGCCAGCGCACCGTCGATAACGGCGCAGTCGATGACCGCATCCGAGACGATGCCGCGCTTGGCTTGGTAGGCCACGCGGATAGGTGCGCCGTGGAAGCTCCCGGACTTCTCGTAGGTGAAGGCGGGTGTCCTGCCCCACGTCCACTCCCAGCTGCGGTACTTTTCGTCCCGCAAACGGCAGACCTCCGCCTCCTGCTCCGCCGTCAGCGTCAGACGGGGACATCCGGGCGGCACCATCTGCTCCAGCAGCCGGTCTTGAAACTCCTCAATGGTCATGGGGCTTGCCAGATGCTCCCGTATATTGGTGACGGTGCAGATGGCAGACTGTGTCCCCCGGCTTTGGAAGCAGTCGTTTTTCCGATGGGTCGTGATCTGATCCAGCACGCCGAGATCGGAGGAAAACAGCAGTGTGCCGTGGTGCAGCAGCCGTCCCTTTGTCATCCGCTGGGCGCTGCCGGAGATCTTCAAATCGCCGATGGCGATGTCACAGGTTCGGTTCTTTCGTGCGGGAACGCCGATTTCATTCAGCGCCGCGATCACCGGAGAGAGCACAGCGTCATAGTCCAATGTGCCGGCGCGGACGATGTACGTGTAATTCACATTTCCCAGATCGTGATAGACCGTCCCGCCGCCGCTGATCCGGCGCACCACGGGGATCCCCCGCTGCCGCAGCGCCTCCACGTGCACCTCCCGGCAGATGTTCTGATAGCTGCCCACCACCACCGCAGGGGAGTTCTGCCACAGCAGGAAAATGTCATCGTCCAGATACGTCTGGTAAATATATTCTTCAAAGGCCTGGTTGTAAAATGGATCGTGGGAAACGTTCCGCACCGTAAGCATACACAGACACCGCCTTTCGCCTGCGCTTTATGTCACGCCTGATTTTGTATGTTGCACATAACATTATACGAGACCCCGCGGCAATGTCAACGGAGAACTTCATGTACCATCCCTTCTCTCCGCGCAAGTCCGGCAGCTTCGGCCTCACCCCTGCCATCGCAAAGGAGATGGCGGAAAAGCCGGGCGGAGAGATATCCGCATCCGGCTCTGCGGCGGACGGCATCGTGTTTCAGGTCACCCTCTGCCGGCAACAGCAGAAAAGGGGCTTTCGCTTGAGCGAAAGCCCCTTTTCTATAGTGCAGCTGCGAGCCTTACGAAGCAAGGCCCTCCATAATAGCACCACCAGCTTTTCGACAAATCCTTTGAACCGCGGGTGCTGCTCACTTCGCGCCATACTTAGAGCCGCAGGTTCTGGAAATATGCCTGCAAATAGGACAGAAACAGACGGCTGGCGGTGCTGGTATAGGTATCGTCCGGCATCTGGCAGTAGAGATAGCGCATGCAGGGATGCGCCTCGTCCAGACAGACCTGTGGGCCGCGGGTGCTGTACTTCCATGTGATCTCCGGCACAAAGGCCACACCGAAGCCGTAGGACACCAGATTACGGATCATGTAGGGGTCGTCGCTTTCCAGCACTACATTGGGCGTCAGCCCTGCCTGACCGCAGTAGTGATCCATGATGGTGCGCAGGATCTTCCCCTTGGAGAGACTGATAAATGCCTCGTTGGTCAACTCTTGCAAGGCGACGCTGTCCCGTTTCAACAGCGGATGCCCTGCCGGTACAGCCAGCTTGATATGCTCCTTGATGAGCAGCCGAACTTTGCCCTGCTGCGGCAGCTCATGGGCAGCGGCCAGCACCATGTCCAGTGCGCGGTCGTCCTCGGAGCGGCCGTATCCGCCGTGCATGATGAGCTGTATTTTGATATTGGGGTGATCCTTGCTGAAGCTGCTGATGATGTCGGGCACCAGCGCTGAGGCGGCAAATACGCCGAGGCGGAGCGTCATGTCCGCCCTCTGCCGGGTGTCCTGCAATTCAGCGCGCAGCGCGTCCACAGACGAGAGAATATCTGTGGCGTGTTTCAGCAGCACACGCCCCTCTTCGTTCAGGTACATTCGCCGGCCGCTGCGGGTGAAAAAGCGGGTATGGAACTCCTCCTCCAGATCACGGATATTCTTGCTGACCGCCGGCTGAGAAACGTGCAGCTCTGAGGCGGCCTCCGTCAGGGTGGGGCTGTGGGCTACTTTGTAAAAATATTCCAGCTGCGTCAGATTCATCATTTTCACTTCCATAACGAAAAATATATGGTAATATATAAATATATATATTAGACATTATGATTTGTCAAGTGTATTATGTACACAAAGCACAGGTGAGTCGACCACCTGTGAGAGAGAGAGTTCAACAAAATAACCAAAAGGAGAAACGATCACATGAAGGAAAATCCTGCTGTTACACCGGAAAAGACAGTGAACACCTGGCAGGCAGTGGTCCTGCTGGTAGTGTCGATCCTCGGCATCGTCGTCGGAAAGGTGATCCTCGGCGGCAACATCACCATCGTTCTCATTATTGACGCCGCGATCGTGGCGGCCCTGTCTCTGATCTGGGGCATCAAGTGGTCCGAGATCGAGGAGCAGATGAAAGAAAACTTCAAGTCCATGACCGTGCCCATCGTTATTCTGATGTTCGTGGGCATGATGGTGGGTATCTGGATCGCCTGCGGCACCATCCCCACCATGATCTACTACGGTCTGAAGATCCTCTCCCCCTCCATCTTCCTGGTAATGGCCTGCCTCATCACGGCGCTGATGTCCCTGATGACCGGCACCTCCTGGGGCAGCGTAGCCACCGTGGGTGTGGCCCTGATGGGCGTGTCCGCCGGCCTGCAGATCCCTCTGGCCTACACCGCCGGTGCTATCACCGTGGGCGCTATCTTCGGCGATAAGCTGTCTCCCCTGTCTGACACCACCGTGCTGTCCTCCGCCGTGGCGGAGGTGGACATTGTGGATCACATCAAGTACATGCTGTGGACCACCGTGCCCTGCCTGGTGATCTCTCTGGTGCTGTACATCATTCTGGGTATCCGTCACGGCAACTCCGCCATTGAGGGCGCTGAGTACATGAATCTGCTGGACACCCTGCACACAACGTTCAAGATCAATCCCGTTCTGCTGATCCCGCCCATCGTGGTGGTGGCGCTCATCGCCCTGAAAAAGCCCACGCTGCCCACCTTCTTCGCCGGTATCGTGGTGGCCATCGTCTTGGCCATGGTCTTCCAGGGCGCCTCCTTCGCCGACACACTGGCAGCCATGACCTCCGGCTATACTGAGTCCACCGGCGTTGCCATCGTGGATAAGATGGTCATCCGCGGCGGTCTGAAGAGCATGCTGGACACCGTCGGCCTGGTGCTGGCAGCCGGTATCTTCGGTGCGCCCCTGAAGGCCAGCGGCACGGTGCAGGTCATCGTGGCCAAGCTGGATAGAATGGCCAAGAACGAGAAGCAGATGATGCTTCTGGTCGGTCTGCTGCACATGGTGCTGTTTGTCATCGTGGTCAGCTACTACGTGTCCTTCATCATCATCGGCAACATGACCAAGGATCTGTACGACAAGTACGGCGTCGACCGTGCCAACCTCTCCAGAACGCTGGAGGATACCGGTACGGCCATCGCCCCCATCATCCCCTGGGGTCTGTCCGGCGCGTACTATGCCTCTACTCTGGGCTTTGAGAGCACCAGCCAGTTCATTCTGTTTGCGCCCATCACCTATCTGAGCTTTATCGCGGGTGCGTTCTACATCATCACCGGCATCAAGATCAAGCGCGCCAAGAAGGCGGATGCCGAGTAAGCACAGATTCAGGAAAAGGAAGGAAATATGATAACTGGAACGGCTTTGGTCGCATTCTGTATGGTGGCGGGAAAGCTGGCCGGTCGCTGTCTCGGTGCCCTGTTGGGCACCGGGACAGATATCGGAGGCGTCGGTATCGCCATGGTGCTGCTGCTGCTTGCCAAGACATGGCTGGAGCGGCGCGGCGGTGTCAGTGAGTCGACAACACGGAGCATCAGCTTCTGGCGGGGCATGTACATCCCCGTGGTGGTCGCCATGGCCTGCACGCAGAATGTGATATCGGCGCTGTCGGAGGGCCTGATCGCGGTGCTGGCGGGCGTAGCTGCCGTGGGCGCCGTATGGCTGGTGATGGCGCTGCTGCCGTCACATCGCGGAGAAAGCGGGGGCCATGTCGAGATTTGAGTGGGTCCATGACCTTTTGATCGGCAACAGCCTTCTGCTGTCCGTGATCGTAGTGGGCGTGATCATGATCGCCGCCCGCGCCGTAGCAGAGAAGCTGCTGCACCGGCCGGAATATACGTCCGCGCTTGCCATTGTCATGGGCCTTGCGGTCGCTGTACTGGGTGGTATCACCACCGGCGGCGAGCATGGCATCGCAGACGTGGCACTTCTGTCGGGCATGGGGTCGCTGGGCGGCTCGCTGGCCCGGGATTTTACCATTATCACCACCGCGTTCCATGCGGATCTGCGGGAGATCAAGCGCTGCGGACTCAAGGGCATCGTCGCCCTGTTTGCAGGCGTGGCCCTGTCCTTTGTGATGGGCATGGTGGTCGCGTTGGCCTTCGGCTACCGAGATGCCGAGGAGATCACCGTTATCGCCGCCGGTGCGGTCACGTTTATCGTGGGGCCGGTGACGGCTACGGCGCTGAACGTACACTCCGGTGCGGTGGCTGTCTCTATCGCGGCGGGACTGATAAAGTCCATCGCCATTATGATCGGCACGCCGCTGGTGGCCAAGCGGATCGGCCTGCACGATCCGGAATCGGCCATGATCTACGGCGCTATGATGGGCAGCACCAGCGGCGTGTCCGCCGGGCTGGCCGCCGCCGACGAGACGTTGGTGCCCTACGGCGCTATGATGGCTACATTCTACTTGGGGCTGGGGTGCCTGCTGTGCCCCACGGTGTTGCATATCCTGTGCAAATATCTGGTGCTTTGGCTGACTTGATAGCGAAAGGAAGTAACTGGACATGAAAACATTATTTCATAACGGTAATTTTATCACGGTAGACAAAGCACAGCCCCGTGCGGAGGCTGTGCTGGTAGAGGACGGCACCATTCAGGCTGTCGGCACGCTTGATGACCTGGCCCGGTTAGCCGGCGACGCGGTTCGCGTCGATATGCAGCAGCGCACGGTGACCCCCGCCTTCTGTGACTCCCATATGCACGTGCTGTCACTGGGTATGTTTCTGAAGGACGTGAGCCTGCACACAGCGGACAGCATCGAGGAGGTCGTGCGGCGTGGACGCGCCTACATTGAGGAGCACCACATTCAGCCGGGAACGTGGATCCGCGGCCGCGGCTGGAACCATGATAAGTTTCAGGACGAGGCACGGTTCCTGACGCGGGACGATCTGGACCGCATCTCGCCGGACTGCCCCATCGCCTTTACCCGCACCTGCGGACATGTTATCTCCGTCAATACCGCGGCACTGAAGCTCATCGGCATGACCGAGAGCGCGCAGCAGATCGAGGGCGGACAGATCGATGTGGACGAAAACGGGCGGCCGTTGGGCATCTTCCGCGAGCAGGCGCGCCAGCTGGTGCTGGATGCCATCCCGGAAAAGAGCACCGAGGAGATCCGGGAGCTGATCCAGTTGGCAACGCAGGAGGCACTGTCTCACGGTGTGACCACCATCCAGTCCGACGATTTCAAGGATGTGCCCACCAATTTCCAGAAGGTCATCGACGTATACGAAGCACTGCGGTCTGAGGGCAACCTGAAGATCCGCGTATATGAGCAGTGCAACCTGCCGGTGCTGGAAAAGCTCCGGGATTTCCTTGGCCGGGGCTATAACACCGGCTACGGCGACGAGCTGTTCCGCATCGGGCCGTTCAAGGTGATCTCCGACGGTGCGCTGGGTGCACGGACCGCCTATCTGCGGGAGCCGTACACCGACGTGTCTACCACCCGCGGTATTCCCTTCTTCAGTCAGGAGGAGCTGGACGCCCTGATCTTGGAGGCGCACCGCGCCGGTATGCAGATCGCCATTCACGCCATCGGTGACGCCGGCATGGACATGGTGATGAACGCCATGGAGAAGGCTCGCCGCCAGTATCCGAGAACCGGCGAGCGCCACGGCATCATTCACTGTCAGGTCACGTCCCACGATCAACTGGACCGCATGAAGGCCATGGATCTCATCGCCTACATCCAGCCCATTTTCCTGAATTACGACATCAGCATCATCGAAGACCGCATCGGCAGCAAGCGGGCGTCCACATCTTATAACTGGAAGGAATTCCTGGATAAGGGTATCCCCATCTCCGGCGGTTCCGACTGTCCGGTAGAGTCGCTGGACATCATGGAGAACATCTACTCCGCCGTGACGCGCAAGACGCTGAGCGGTCAGCCCGCCGGCGGCTGGCGGCCGGAGCAGTGCATCAGCGTCGAGGATGCGCTGGAGAGCTTTACCATGGGCGGCGCCTATGCCTCCTTCTCCGAGGATCGCAAGGGCAGCATCACGCCGGGCAAGGTGGCGGACTTCGCCGTGCTGTCGGCGGATCTGCTGGCCGTGGAGCCGGATGCCATCAAGGATATCAAGGTCCTGCAGACCTACCTCAACGGCGAATTGGTCTTTGACCGCGCCGCCCTGTAAGACGCTGCCGGCACAGCGCAGCATACGGCTTAGAACACGCTGTTTTTCTCCCCCCCTCACATATGTAAAAGGACTATTACAGAATAGTCCCGAAGCAAGCAAAGAGGCAAAAGACCGGAAATGGTCTTTTGCCTCTTTGCTTATGTGCGCCGTCATTCCGTGTCGCCGTAAGCGGACAGGACAAACTCCCACCGTGCTTTCTCCTTCTCTGTGACCTGCCCGTGGGACAGGGCTTCTTGAAATGCCGTGGTCGTCTGCGCAGCCGGAAGCGCCCCGTTCAGCGTATGATGTTTTCTCCTTTACGACTTCCTCCGCCCGTGCCCTGCAAGCGTTCGGCTGCCGCGCCCATGCCATTTGGTTTTCGGCTTCCTGTTCCTCCACCACTCCGTTTTGCTTTGCCAGCGAACGCACGAACAGCTCTCCCCCGCTCGATCAAGTACATAAACCCCTCAAAATTTTCAAATGCATCTTGACAGAACGCCAAGTGCGGGTACTATTATGAAAATACCACAGGGAAAATCGAAACGCAAGGAGTGGTTTACAATGGAATACAGAAGATTTGGCGATAAAATCGTGGTGCGGATCGACAGAGGCGAGGAGATCCTCGAGCAGGTGAAGGAGCTTGCGCGCAGGGAAAGCATCACGCTGGCCAGTGTCACCGCCTTGGGCGCGACCAACGATTTTACGGTGGGCGTTTACAAGGTGGAGGAACAGCGGTACTACGCAAACGAGTTCCGCGGCAATTTTGAGATCGTCTCCCTGACCGGCACCATCAACACCATGGACGGCGCGTTCTACACCCACCTGCACATGAGTGCCGGAAACGACAAGGGACAGGTGTTTGGCGGCCACTTAAATCGGGCTGTGGTCAGTGCCACCTGCGAAATGGTCGTAGAGATCATTCCCGGTGCGGTGGACAGAGCGCATGACCCGGACACGGGGCTGAACCTGTTCGCGTTCTGACCTGCGCCGCGTCATACCAGAGAAAGCAAATATTGCAAGTCCCCAAGCCGTTGTGACACAACGGCTTGGGGACTTTTTTCGGTTGGAAACGGCAGCGTCGCTCAATACTTGAGCATGACCGTCCTGCATTCCTCGCAGATAGACGCCGGAACTCTCGTCCGGTGGCTGGCCTTGAGGTCTGTGATCTTCACAAAGCCGTCGGCATTCTTTGCGTTCTCAAACACGCCCGGCACCTCGTTTGCAAAGCTGAACGCGCCGTCCTTGCTGCAAAAGAGATACCCCTCCCGCATTTCCTTTCCACATTCGGGACATTTCATGATCGCACCTTCTTTTATTCGTTGGATTTCTGACCTGCACGCAGGGCCTTCTGCATTCGTTCCTCAAAGACCTCCGCCTTGATGAGCGCGATGCCCTGCTCTTCGTCGCCGAGGACGACCAGGCGGTCGCCTTCGCTCAGGCGGAAGGTATCCCGCGCGGCCTTGGGGATGACGATCTGCCCCTTGGCGCCCATCGCCACCGTTCCCCACAGATGCTTGCCCACCGGGGCGGGCGCCACCCGCGCCTTGCCGACCTCCTCATCCTGATGGATAAGGGCATCGATGGAGACCCCGTAGAATTTTGCCAGCCGGTCACATTTTTCAATGTCGGGGATCGTTTCGCCCGTTTCCCTTAGTTAAAGATATTGTTGGGTATCTCAAGATGTGTCATTCGATTTTG
>CABMQL010000045.1 GCA_902388735.1 uncultured Eubacteriales bacterium
CCCCCCCAGGATGAGGCGCCCCGGGAAGCTGCCCCGGCGGAGCCTGCCGCCCAGGAGCCGGCCGTCAGCCAGGACACCGTCCAGCTGATCGAAAAGGACATTTTGGCGGCCTATGACGAGAATAAACCTGCCGAGCCGCTGCCGGCGGACACGGATTTCCGTTCCGAGTTCAAGCTGGATCTGGACGAGCTGAAGTTCGGCCGGAATTACGAGCCCGATAAATAAACAGGAAACCAAGCCATGCAGAGGCTCGCAGTGCAAGTCTCTGCATGGCTCGTTCTGCTTTCGTGCCCGGGCATGCATGGCGTTTCCTGCATTTGCGTAGGGACCGATGCCTACATCGGCCCGTTTGCAGGCACTTTTTGTTTTTTGCCGGTAGGGGCCGGCGTCCCGACGGCCCGACTGGACTTGCACCGCACTTCTTGTAAAAACCGTGTCATTGCGAGCCGGTGACCGATGTCACTGACGTGGCAATCCACACCCTCACACCGCCGTATCCCTCATCACAACCAAAAGGAGACCGTCTATGGACAGACCCATCATTGCCCTGCTGTACGACTTTGATAAGACCCTCTGCACCACCGACATGGAGGACTATACCTTCATCCCCGCCCTGGGCTATCAGCCCGCCGAGTTCTGGAAGAAGGCCAACACCTTCGGCTTCACCAACCGCATGGACGGCCTGCTGGCCTATATGTATACCATGATCGAGGAGTGCCGCCGGCAGAATATCCGCCTGGACCGGGACTTCCTGGTGCGCTGCGGCCACGGCATAGAGCTGTTCCCCGGGGTAAAGGACTGGTTCGGCCGCATCAACACCTTTGGCCAGAGCCTGGGGGTGGATGTGGAACACTACGTCATCTCCTCCGGCCTGCGTGAGATCATTGAGGGCAGCGGCATCAGCCACGAGTTCAAGGAGATCTACGCCTGCGAGTTTTTCTATAATGAGGAGGGCCTGGCCTCCTGGCCCAAGCTGGACGTCAACTTCACCAACAAGACCCAGTTCGTCTACCGCATCAATAAGGGCGTGCTGGACGTGTCCGATGACCGCACCCTCAACGCCTCCATGCCCGATGACAGCAAGCGCATCCCCTTCACCAACATGATCTACATCGGCGACGGCCTGTCCGACGTCCCCTGCATGAAGATGATGCGCTCCTACGGCGGCGAGGCCATCGCCGTGTACCAGGAGGAGAACCGTCAGGGCGTGGAGGATCTGCTGAGCAAGGGCCGGGTGGACTTCATCTTCCCCGCGGACTACCGGGCGGGCACGGCCCTGGAGAGCACCGTGCAGAACATCATCCGCAAAATGTCCATTGTGGACGCTCTCACGGAGGAGAACGCCCGCCAGCTCCGGCAGATCGGCCGGGGCGACCTGCCCTACCAGGCCAGCCTGTTTGAATGACAAAAAGTGCGGCGGGTCCCAAAACCCGCCGCAGCATTTTTTCCGCAGATGCGTAGGGCGGGCTGCCCCCAGCCCGCCGCCCGATAACCGCCGCGCCCCTTGCGGCCCTTCGTAGGGGCCGATGCCTACATCGGCCCGGCTGCAGAAATTCGCAAACTATCCGTAGGGGCGGACGCCTCTGTCCGCCTCCGCCGCAGCTTTTTCCTTGTAAATGCGTAGGGCGGGCTGCCCCCAGCCCGCCGCCCGTTATGCACGGCACCCATGTGTGCCGCCGCGCACCGCACCTCTTGCAAAACTACAAAAAAAGCGTCCGGGACCCTCACGTCCCGGACGCTTTTTCTATGCAATGGATGTGCAAGCTTTTACAGGTAATTCAGCGGGTCCACGGCGGTGCCGTTGACATACACGCCGAAGTGGCAGTGGCTGCCGGTGCTGATGCCGGTGGAGCCCATGTAGGCGATGAGCTGGCCCTTGTACACATGCTCACCGGAGCCCACCAGCAGGCTGCTGCAGTGGGCGTACAGGGTCACCATGCCGTTGCCGTGGTCAACGCGGATCCGGTAGCCGTAGCCGCCGTCCCACCCGGAGGCAACGACGGTGCCGCCGTCGGCGGCGTAGATGGGCGTGCCATACCCGGCGGCAATGTCCAGTGCGCCGTGGTTGGAGGAGGCCCCGGCCACGCCGATGTCACGGTAGCCGAAATAGGAGGTGATGATGCCGCTGCAGGGCCAGCGCAGGCTGCCCGTAGCCGCCCAGGAGGGCCGCTCCTTGGTGCCCCGTGCCTGCAGCTCTGCGATGGGCTGGCTCAGGGTCACCGCCGCCACCACATCCCGGTTCACCTCGGCGCCGTTGATATAGGTGACGTTGGCGGTAACGTCCTCCTTGCCGTATACGCCGGGCTCCAGTACCTCGTAGTCGCCCTCATAGATGGACGGGTCGTCCTGGTATTCCACGCTGTAGGCCACATCCTGCAGATAATTCTGCCGCTCCACGTCCACCACCGTCAGGTAGGGCACGGCGTTGCTGATGGTCAGCGTATCGCCGGCATGGATCAGGTCGGACTGGTAGCCGGGGTTCAGACTCAGGAGCCGCTCCACGCTCATCTCGTGCTCCAGGGCGATGTCAAAGAACGTGTCCCCGGCCTGCACGGTGTAGGTCACGGCGCCTTCCTTGGTGGCGTTGAGCTTCTCGGCGATGTAGCCCAGGTTCATCATCAGGTCGGCGGGCACATACTCCTGGCGGATGTCCACATCCTCCACAAAGTAGCACTCCACGGTGCGGTCGGTGATGTAGCCGGTTTTCAGCTGCTCCAGCAGCTCCTCCATGGCGCCCTCGTACTCCGTGGCCGCTACAGGCTCGTCATCCACATACAGCACATAGCCGTAGGCCACCTCTCCCAGCTGGCGGGAGAGCTTTGCCTCAAACTCCTGCTTGGTCTGGATGGTGCTGCGGGGCACGATGCGGGTCTTGCGGGTCAGCAGGGAGGTGTCCACGGTGTAGGTGTCGTAGCCCAAAGTCTGGCAGGTGATGTCCTCGATGTCCGCCGCCGCCTGGCGCACAGTCCGGCCGGAGGCCACGGTGCCCAGGTTCATGCCGTCGTAGCTCACCGTCACGCCGATGGTGTACAGGCTCAATGTCACGGCGATGGCGGCCACGGCCACGGCGGAGCCTAAAAACCAGGCCGGGTGCAGCTTGATCCGCTCAAACAGCGCCCGCCGGCGGCTGCCGGACCGGATGCTGAAGCGGCGAATGCGGTACAGCCGCTCCCTCAGCCGGCTGGTGAACCGGGGGATGTTGCCCCAAATAAAGAGCATGGCCTGGGCCAGCTTGTGGTCCGACTCCGGAAAGCGCCGGGCTCTCCGCTCCCGCACCATAAAGCGCAGGGCCTGCCGCAGCTGCTCCCACTTCCGCCGCAGCAGCTGGGCCGTCCGGCGGGTCAGGCTTTGCAGGTCCGTATAGCGCTGCAGCAGATCCGGGTGCTCGCCCAGGTACCACAGTATTTTTTTCGGCCCATCCAGGAGCCGTTTCAAGTCGTTCATATAAAAACCCATCCTAAAGGTTACAAAATAGTTACAAAATAACTATACCCCATTTTATGCCCCGCGTCAAGGCAAAAAGACCGGAAGATCCGCCTTTTTTTGCGGTAAAAGTAAAAAATACCCGTTTACAATCCGTATAAAATACTGTATAATTTACTTCTTGTATAAGAAAAGGAGAGGAAGGGACTACCCGATGGCAACTGATTTTTCCCGGACCTTGAGCCTGCTGCGGCAGGAGCGGGGCATATCCCAGCGCAAGGCGGCCTCGCAGCTGGGCATATCCCAGGCGCTTTTAAGCCACTATGAAAACGGCATCCGCGAGCCGGGCCTTGCGTTTGTTGTGAAGGCGTGCGACTATTACCGTGTGTCGGCGGACTATCTGCTGGGCCGCACATTGAGCCGGGACGGCGCCATTATCGTGGCGGACGACCTGTATGATTCCACGGATGAAAAGGGCAATCTCCGGGGCAGCATCATGGCCACCCTGCAGAAGAAGCTGGTGGTGAACACCACCAACGTGCTCTTTGACCTGCTGGGCAAGACGGGCAACCGCAGCGCCATTACCGCCGCGGGCGACTATCTCAGCGGGGGGCTTTATCTGCTGCTGCGGCACCTGTACCGCCGGGGAAGGGGCAATGAGGAGCTGTTCGGCGTGGACGCCGATGCCTTTGATGCCGGTGCGGTGGAGGCGGATATGGCCGCCAGCCGCATGCGCTATCAGCTGGCCCTGCACGGGGCGGACAGCCAGTGCCCCGCCATGACGGCGGAGTCCCTCACGGCCTATCCGGGCCTGGGGCAGAGCGTGGCCCAGGTGGTGCATAACACCGACGAGCGCTGCAAAAAGCTGCCGGAGATATAGTGTAAGGTATCATTATGAATTTGTAGGGGCGGACGGTCCTGCCCGCCCAAACCGGGCCTGTGCAAATTTCCTTGCGATCCGTAGGGCGGGGTGCCCTTACCCCACCGCGCATTCTGCACCGCGCTCCATGTGAAAATCCCTGTCATTGCGAGCCGGTGACCGACGTCGCCGGTGTGGCAATCCGTAATACCAAAAACAAATCCCCATCAACGGAGGTCAAAGTATATGTACGATCAATCCCACATCCGCAATTTTTCCATCATCGCTCACATTGACCACGGCAAATCCACCCTGGCGGACCGCCTGCTGGAGCTGTGCGACGCCGTGCCCGAGCGGGAGATGGAGAACCAGCTCCTGGACAATATGGACCTGGAGCGCGAGCGGGGCATCACCATCAAATCCCGGGCCGTCCACCTCTATTATAAGGCGAAAAACGGCGAGACCTATGCCCTGAACCTCATCGACACCCCGGGCCATGTGGACTTCAACTACGAGGTCTCCCGCTCCCTGGCCGCCTGTGAGGGCGCCGTGCTGGTGGTGGACGCCACCCAGGGCGTGGAGGCCCAGACCCTGGCCAACACCTACCTGGCCCTGGACCACGACCTGGAGATCCTTCCGGTGTTCAACAAGATCGACCTCCCCGCCGCCGACCCCCTGAAGGCCAAGCAGGAGGTGGAGGACATCATCGGCCTGCCCGCCCTGGACGCCCCGGAAATTTCCGCCAAAAACGGCGTGAATATCGACGCTGTTCTGGAGGACATCGTGGCAAACGTCCCCGCCCCCAGCGGTGACCCCAACGCCCCCCTCCAGGCTCTGGTGTTTGACAGCCAGTATGACCCCTATGTGGGCGTAGTGGTGTACTTCCGTGTCCGCCAGGGCACCTTGCGCAAGGGCCAGACCATCCGCCTCATGGCCACCGGGGCCGAGTATACCATCCTGGAGTGCGGTTACTTAAAGCCCCTGGGCAACGAGCCCACGGATGCCCTCCAGGCCGGGGAGGTGGGCTACTTCACCGCCTCCATCAAGACCGTCAAGGACACCCAGGTGGGCGACACCGTTACCGACGCCGAAAACCCCGCCCCGGAGCCTCTGCCCGGCTACCGGCCCGCCCAGTCTATGGTCTACTGCGGAATCTACACCGAGGACGGCAGTAAGTATCCTGACCTCCGGGATGCCCTGGAAAAACTCCAGCTCAACGACGCTTCCCTGACCTTTGAGCCGGAGAGCTCCGTGGCCCTGGGCTTCGGCTTCCGCTGCGGCTTTTTGGGGATGCTCCATATGGAGATCATCCAGGAGCGCCTGGAGCGGGAGTTCAACCTGGACCTGGTCACCACCCTCCCCTCCGTCATTTACCATGTGTATAAGACCGACGGCACCCTGGTCAAGGTGGATAACCCCCACAATTACCCCGATCCCGCCGTCATCGAGCATGCCGAGGAGCCCTATGTGAAGGTCTCCATCATCGCTCCCAACGAGTATGTGGGCAATATCATGCCCATGTGCCAGGACCGCCGGGGTGAGTTCAAGGATATGCAGTATCTGGACACCCACCTGGTGGAGCTGCACTATCAGATGCCCCTGAATGAGATCATCTACGACTTCTTCGATACCCTCAAGGCCAATACCAAGGGCTACGCCAGCCTGGACTATGAGCTCTCCGGCTACCGGCCCAGCGACCTGGTGAAGGTGGACCTGCTCCTAAACGGCGACGGCGTGGATGCCCTGAGCTTTATTGCCCATAAGGATAAGGCCTATCCCCGGGCCCGCCGCCTGTGCGAAAAGCTGAAGGATAATATTCCCCGCCAGCTCTTTGAGGTGCCCATCCAGGCGGCCATCGGCGGCCGCATCATCGCCCGGGAAACGGTGAAGGCCATGCGCAAGGACGTCCTGGCCAAGTGTTACGGCGGCGATATCACCCGCAAGAAGAAGCTGCTGGAGAAGCAGAAGGAAGGCAAAAAGAAGATGCGGAATTTGGGCACCGTCCAGGTGCCCACAGAGGCCTTCATGGCGGTGCTGAAGCTGGACAGCGACTGATCTTTTTGCCTTCCGGCGTGCGGCAGCGCGCCCGCCGCTGTGCGGCGTGAAATGAAATAAAGCTCACCTGTGAGAGGATCAAAGATCCTATCACAGGCAAAAAGAAGATGCGGAATTTGGGAACCGTCCAGGTGCCCACAGAAGCCTTCATGGCGGTGCTGAAGCTGGACAGCGACTGATCTTTTTGCCTTCCGGCGCGCGGCAGCGCGCACAAAAAATACAATTTAAATTAAATTTTATGGTCGGAAACTCCCACGGCGTTTTCCACGATGACCCATGAGAAGGTGTAGCGTTTGAATTTTTCCTCCGTAACGTTCCTGTTTTTCCTGTTCCCGGCCTCGGTGGCGGGCTATGCTCTGACGAATCTCCTGTTCCGCCGCAGCATCACCGCGCAGAACATATTCCTGTGCCTCATGTCCCTGGTGTTTTACCGGATGGCGGGCCGGCAGGCGCTGCTGGTGGCCCTGGGGCTCACCTTCGGGAACTACCTGGTGGGCTACATCGCCCGGATGACCCGGCGCCCCTTTGCCTATATAGGCATCGCGCTGGACGTGCTGGTGCTGGCGGTGTTCAAATATCCCCAGGCCATTGCCGCGGCCCTGGGGAGCGCCGAGCCCATCACGGCCCTGTATCCCCTGGGCATCTCCTTCATCATTTTTCACTGCATCTCCTACCTGGCCGATCTGTTCCGGGAGGACTGCCGCCCCACAAAGAGCGAGGGCCACGAGTTCCTGCTGGTGGCCACCTACCTGCTGTTCTTCCCCAAGGTCGCCCAGGGCCCCATCGTCCGCTACGCGGATATGCGCCGGTCGCTGGAGGAGCGGACCTTCACCTTAGACCAGGTGTGCGCCGGGTGTGAGCGTATTTTGATCGGCCTTGCCAAAAAGGTCCTGCTGGCCGACCAGCTGGGCACGCTCCTGAGCACCATGCCCCAGCAGGGGCATATGGACGCGGCCACGGCCTGACTGGGCGTCGCCGTCTACGGCTTCCAGCTGTATTTTGACTTTTCCGGCTATTCGGATATGGCCATTGGCCTGTCGAAAATATTCGGCTTCCACTTTCGGGAGAACTTCAACTTCCCCTACCTGAGCAAGTCCGTCACGGAGTTTTGGAAAAGATGGCACATCTCCCTGGGCAGCTGGTTCCGGGAATATGTGTATATCCCCCTGGGCGGCAGCCGCCGGGGGAGCGTGTACCTGAACCTGTTCATTGTTTTTCTGCTCACGGGCATGTGGCACGGAAACACAAAAATTTACATCTGCTGGGGCCTGGCCTATGGCGTTCTGTGCGTCATAGAGCGCACGCCCCGGTTCAAGCGCCTGCAGAGCCGCCGGTGGTTCCCCGCCGTGGGCTGGGTATATACCACCCTGGTGGTGTTCATCGGGTGGCTGTGCTTCCGCCTGCCCAGCGTGAGCAGCTTTATACTGTATCTGAAAAACATGCTGGGCCTGGGCATAGGGGAGCTGACCTTCACCTGGCGGTATTTCCTCACGGCAAAGACCGTGACGCTGCTGCTCATCTCCATTTTGGGCATTCTCCTGTGCAGCCGGGAAAAGGTCCGGGCGCTGTATGGCCGGGCCATGGAGCGCCCCCTGTGGGTGGGGGTCAAATATGTGGTGCTGCTGGCGCTGTTTGCCCTGAGCTACACGGCCATCCTCTCCAACGGCTACACGCCGTTCCTGTATTTTCAGTATTAAGGAGGAAACCGCATGAAAAAAGTCAATGTGCTTTTCCTCGTCCTGTTTGCCGCCTGCCTGGCTATCCCCTTGGTGTGCTTCAATTTTGAGAAGGATTCCGTCTCGGAGATCGACAACAAGGTCCTGACGGAGCTGGACGCCGACCAAGGCATCACCCTGGAGGATCTGACGGATTACATCAATGACCGCATCGGCCTGCGGGATGAGGCCCTGAATGCCTACCAGGTCCTCAATGACCGCCTGTTTCACGAAATGGAGCACCCCACCTATTGCTACGGCCAGGACGGCTATGTGTTCCTGAAGCTGGAGGAGAACACGGTGGATGAGGAATTCATCGCTGCCTTCTGCGAGTATCTGAGCCGCGTGCAGACCTACTGCCGGGACCGGGGCGTGCCGTTCATCTATTGCGTGACGCCCTCGAAAACCACCGTGTATTCCCAGTACCTGCCCCAGGGCTATATTTATGACAACCAGTTCCTGGCCTGCCTGTATGAAAACCTGGACCGCTGCGGCATAAACTATGTGGATAACGCCGCCTACCTGACGGGGATGGCCGCCGGGGAGCAGATCTTCAACAAGCAGTATGACGCCGGCCACTGGAACGACCTGGGGGAGTTCTACGGCATGAACCACATCCTGGAGGAGGTGCGCAGGTACTTCCCGTCCGTGCAGCTGCTGCAGCTGTCGGATTACGACATAGAGCAGGTGGAGCAGACCACCCTGCCTGTTTCGCAGTTTGCCATCTCCGAGGAGGTGCCCTCCTTCCGCTATGTGAACGAGGACAAGCTGACCGACCTGACGGACGCATTCAGCGACATCCGCCTTTCCCGGTACCACACCTTTTCCGTGACCCAAACGGACCGGGAGGATGCAGCGCTTCCCACGGTGCTGTTTTTCCACGGCTCCTATTTTAACCGCAACATCGGGCTGTTCAATTTCGCCTTTGGCCAGGATTGCTCGGTGCATAACTACCTGAATGTCCTGGACCTGGATTATTACTTCAACATCTTCCAGCCGGACTGCGTGATCCTTGAATCGGCGGAGTACGCCACCAATTCGTATTATTTTGACCTGTACGAAATGGAGGAAAAGACCCTGAACGCGCCCCTGGAGAGCTGCGACCTGTCCCTGGCCGACACGGTGACCATAGTGGACGGCGCGGCGGAGGAGCTGCCGGACCTATACTACGAGCAGGGCGACGGCAGCCGCCTGGTCAATATGACGGCCAGCCTGGAGGCGGGGTACAGCTTCGGCTATTACATCAGCGGGGGCTATACCTATGATGTGGAGATCATTGCGGATGTCGTCTCCCTCACGGCGGATGTGCAGAACTCGGACCTGCGAAACGGCACCCTGTATCTTTTTACATAAAAAAGGCCCACGTCCATGGGCAAAACTGGACAGGGCGCGAAAACGGTAGTATAATAGCTGCAAAGCACCTTGCAAAGTGAGAGGAGAACGGAAATGAAACGCGAAGTATTGCTGTTAGGCGACCCGGCCCTGTACGAGGTCAGCGCCGCCGTCACCCGGGAGGAGTTGGAGACTCTGCGCCCGGATATCGAGGATATGTTTGAATGCCTGCAGGATGCGGGCTTTGGCCACGGCATCTCGGCCCCGCAGATCGGCATTAAAAAGCGGCTGATTTGCCTGGATCTGGACGGCGTGCGCCGGGTCATCGTGAACCCCACGTTGGAGCTGGTGGGCAGCGAGACCATGGAGCTCATGGACGACTGCCTGTGCTTCCCGGGCCTTTTGGTGAAGGTGCGGCGCAACCGCCGCTGCATCGTCCGCTACCGGGATGAAAACTGGCAGGTGCAGGAGCTTGCCTGCCAGGATTATCTCTCGGAGCTGATCCAGCACGAGTACGACCACCTCAACGGCATCCTGGCCACCATGCGCGCCGTGGACGGCAAGGCCTTCGTGATGAAAAAGCCCGCCGCCCGGTAAAGACCACAGTAAAGCCATCCGGAGGAATGCACTCCGGATGGCTTTTTTACGCACAAAACCCGGCGGGAGCCAGCGCGCGACCGTTCGGGAAAAAAGAGGGCGGCAGGAACATCCTGCCGCCCTCTGCGATTATAGAAAATCAATACTCCTTAGCCTGCTCCTCGCCGGTGAGCACGCGCAGGGCGGCCTGGGCCAGCGCCAGCAGCTCGTCCTCGCCGGGATACACGGTGACGGGGGCGATCCAGCCCACCATCTCCTTCAGGGCGTCGGTGGTCTCCTTGCCGTAGGCAATGCCGCCGGTGAGGATGATCTGGTCCACCTTACCGTGCATGGCAGCGGCCATGGCGCCGATCTCCTTGCCGATCTGATAGTGGAACGCGTCGATGACCTCGGCGACCTTAGGATCAGTCTCGGCCATCTTCAGCAGGTCGCGCATATCGGTGCTGCCGGCATAGGCCACCAGACCACCGCGGCCCACGAACATCTTCTTCAGCTCAGCCTCGGTGTACTTGCCGGAGAAGCACAGCTTCATCACGGCGTCGGTGGGCAGGGAGCCGGAGCGCTCGGGGGAGAAGGGACCCTCACCGTCCAGTGCGTTCTCGGTGTCCACCACGCTGCCCTTGACATGGGCGCCCACGGACACGCCGCCGCCCATGTGGCACACGATGAGGTTCAGCTCCTCATACTTCTTGCCCACTTCCTTGGCGTAGCGCTTGGCCACGGCTTTCTGGTTCAGGGCGTGGAACTTGCTGACGCGCTGGATCAGGGGATGGCCGGAATAGCGGGCAATGGCCTGCATCTCGTCCACCACGGGGGGGTCTGCGATGAAGGAGGGCACGCCCAGCTCGTCGCCGATCTCGCGGGCGATGAGGCCGCCCAGGTTGCAGGCGTGCTGGCCCTGTACGCCGGCCACGCAGTCAGCCAGCAGAGCGTCGGAGGTGGCGTAGGTGCCGCCGCGGATGGGCTTGACCAGGCCGCCCCGGGCGCAGACGCCGGTGAGCTTCTTCATGTCGAAGTTGTTCTCGGTCAGGGCCTGCTCCACCAGCTCCTTACGCCAGCTTTTCTGATCGGGAATGGTAGCAAACTTGGCGATCTCCTCGGCGGGATGCCGCAGGGTCTTGTCAAAGAGTAGGGTGTCGTTTTCAAACACACCGATCTTGGTAGAGGTGGAGCCGGGGTTGATAACAAGGATGTAGTTGGACATGGTTGCTTTCCTCCTGGAAATTTAAAATTATAAAGTGGATCATCGGATCTCTCTCGATCACATCAGACCTATTATACACCACGCATTGCGTGTATGTAAATCGTTTTTTTTTGCCGCAGAGCGGAAGAATTTGGCACTAAGCAGCTTTTTTCAGCTTTTTGGGCCTGTGGAGAAGATGGTATCCAGCCGGCCGATCAGCGCCGCCACGGCGTCCTCCCGGCAGTCCGGCAGCAGCTCGATGCCCGGGGTGTGCCGCACCGCCTCTACGGCGTTTGCCGGGGCAAAGGCATGGCCGGCCAGCCGCAGCATGGACAGGTCGTTGGCCTGGTCGCCCACGCAGCAGACCTTTTCCCGGGAAATACCCAGCCGCTTTGTGAGCTTGCGCACCATGCCGCCCTTGGTAGCGCCCTTGGCGGTGATCTCCAGGAAGAACTTCCCGGACCGGACGATCTCAAACTCTCCCGCCCAGCTCCGGCTGCGCACGAATTGCTCCAGGTCGTCGCCCCGCCGGCCGGTCTCCTCAAACAGCACCTTGCTGATGGGCAGAGGGATCTCCCGGATGGAGCGCAGCTCCACGGCCCGGGAGCCTGTCAGGTGCAGATGGTTGCGCGTCAGCTCGCTGGGGTGCAGGGTGTGGATGGTGCTGCCGTCGTGATAGATCTCGCAGACCAGGCCGGGGAAGGCTTCCTCCACGGGGATCAGCTTTTCCCGGATGTCCCCCGGCAGGAACGCCGTCTCCAGGTATTCCTCCCGGGTAAAGTCGTAGAGGGCGGCCCCGTTAAAGAGGATGGTGGGCCCGTTCATGGGCAGCGTGGGGGCAATGGGCGCAAAGCTGGGCAGGGCCCGGCCCGTGGCCACGGAGAAAATGCCGCCCTCGGCCATAAAATATTGGATGGCCTCCCGGTTCGCGTGGGAAAGCGGCGGCAGATCGCCGCCGCTTACCAGCACGTCTTCGGTGTAGACCAGGGTGTTGTCAAAGTCGCTGAGAAGCAGCACACCGTCGAATTTTCCCATGTGTTATGCCTCCGTCTTGCCGCTGCCGCCTGCGCCGCCGCGTCTGCTGTGGCGCCGCCCGCCCCGGTGGCGGCTCTTTTTGGCGGCCGTCGGCTCCCCGGCGCCGGGCTGGGGCTTGGGCTGTTGGGCCGCGGGGGACGCTCCGGCGCCCTCGGGCTTTT
>CABMQL010000046.1 GCA_902388735.1 uncultured Eubacteriales bacterium
CCTTTCTTTCGCCGCAGAAAGAAAGGGAGCCGCCGGAGGCAACGCAGATACAGGCGAGCGTATAGGGCGGGTATTACGGATCGCCGCACCAGTGACAGAATTTTTGCATGGGGTGCGGAGCAGGATCGGCGGCGGGGTGGGGCAGCGAGGTTTTTATAAGCAAAAAGGACGGACACGAGGTCCGTCCTTTTTGCTTATAATCATTCAAATCTTTGCCTTACATGGTCGCCGTCAGGGTCACGTAGCAGTGGATCTCCTGGCCATCCCGGAGGATGGTCAGGTCCACGGTGTCCCCTACATGGACCGTGCGGCGGTAATCCAGCAGGTCCCAATTATCGCGGATGGGCTGGCCGTCTGCCGCCAGGATCACATCCCCGGGCTCTACACCGGCTGCTGCCGCACCCAGGTCCTCCTCCACGGAGCGGACCGTCAGCTGGCTGCTGCCATCCTCGCCATACGCCGTTTCGATGGTGAAGCCGAAGGTGGGAATGCCGTGGAACTCCCCATGGGCCAGGATGTCATTGACCACATAGGCCACCTGGGAGGTGGGTAGGGCAAAGCCCAGGCCCTCCACCGTGGCCTCGGCCCGGCTTTCGTTCTGGCTCATCTTCATGGTGACGATGCCGATGACCTGGCCATGGGCGTTGATGAGCGGGCCGCCGGAGTTGCCGTTATTCACGGCGGCATTGGTCTGGAGCATGGTGAGGGTCTTGCCGTCCAGCTCCATCTCCCGCTCCAGGCCGGAGAGGATACCGTTGGTAAAGGTCCCCCGGAGGTTCAGGTTCAGGGGATTGCCGATGACGTACACCGTCTCCCCCACCGTGCAGTAATCGGAGTCGCAGAATTCCGCCGGGGTCAGGCCCTGGGCATCCACCGCCTTGAGCACGGCGATGTCCCGGCCGGGCGCATAGCCCACCAGCTCCGCCTCATAGGTCCGGCCGGTATCCAGCGCCACGACGCCGCTGCTGGCTCCGGAGACCACATGGGCATTGGTGACGATATATCCGTCCGCCGTCAGCAGAACGCCGGTGCCCATGGAGGTGTTGCCCCGGTCATCGGTGGCCAGGACGGTCACGGTGGAGGCGCTCATCTTCTGATAGACCTCTGTCGGTGTCAGCTCCATCTCTCCCGGGGCCAGCAGTTCCATCTGCAGGCCGTCCGCCGCCGGAGCCTTGGGGATATAGCACTCCTCATTGCCGGAAATATCCACAATGCTGCCGGCGTTGCCGTCATCGGGGGTGGAGGGGTCCTCATCCCCGGTCAGCGACACCACCAGGGCGGTCACGCCGACGATGACCGCCAGCACCGCCGCCAGGATCACAAATATGACCCAGCCGCGCTTTTTCTTCTGCTTCGGCGCCGCCGCGTGGGGCGGCTGGGGCCGCACGCCCTGGGGCAGCGGCTGGGGCTGTACATAGCAGCGCACCACCTCGTTCCCCCGCTCCGGCGGCACATACCAGGAGATGACCTCCCGGCCGTCCCCCGATGGCTGCGGCGTGATATTCTTCTCGTCTGTCATTGCTGCTCCTCCCCGTAATTGCGAGCGCCGTCTGCCATCTGCACGGTAAAGCTGAAGGCCGTTACGCCGTTTTCACTGGTGACGGTGATTTTTTCCTTATGCTGGTTGAGAATGGTCTTTACTACATATAAGCCCAGACCGTAGCCATCCTTATCCACGCTGCGGGATTTATCCGACTTGTGGAACCGCTCGAAAAGCAGGGGGATCTCCTGGGCGGGAATGGTATTGCCGGTGTTGCGCACAGTAACAATGGCTTTCTCCCCCTGACAGGTAAGGCCCAGGTACAGCGTGGACTTATCTGCGGCAAATTTTGTGGCGTTCTCCAGCAGATTATACACCACCTGTGTGATGAGCTCATTGTCCCCTCGGACCATGACAGAATCCTCCGGAATGTCCGCCTCCACATCCAGGCCCCGCTGGTTGATCTTCTGCTCCATGCTCAGCAGGGCGATACGCATACTCTCGCACAGGTCAAAATCCTCCTTATGCATCTCCTGGGATTGGATCTGTGAGATGTCCAGCATCCGCCGCACCAGACGGCTGAGCCGGTGGCTTTCGTCGGAGATGATTTGCAGATATTTGCGCTCGTCCTTTTGGGGGATAGTTCCGTCCAGGATTCCATCGGTATAGCCGGCGATGGACGTCATGGGCGTTTTCAGCTCATGGGAGATATTGGCGATAAAGTCCCGGCGCTGGCGCTCCGTCTCCAGCAGTGAGTCGGCCATCATATTGAACGACCGAGCCAGCTCACCGATCTCATCGGAGCGGCCCTCGTCCTCAATGCGCATGTCAAAGTTCCCGGCGGCATAGGCCCGGGTTCCCTTGAGCATCTCCTTGATAGGCTGAATCTGCCGCATGGACATGAAGGAGCTGGCCACGAAGGCGATGAGCAGCACAATGGCCGAAATCATGAAAAACAATCCCGTGAAGGACCGCCACAGCCGCATGAGCTGGCTGCCGTCGATCATGGCCAAAACCATGCCGGCCACCTGCCCGTCCGCCGTTTTTACCGGCAGGCCTACGGCAAACTGGCGCAGCTTATATAGGCCCGACAGGGTGGTATACCCCTCGAAGCCATCGGCATTATTGAGGATCTTATCGCGGATCTCCTCCGGCAGGCGGATGCTCCGGCCGGCCAGGGCGTCATCGGTGGTGAGCAGGGCCTGTCCGTTTTCATCGCAGATGAGGAAGTCCACCTCCGTCATCATGCTGGCCACCCCAGCCATGCGGCTGAGGCCGCTGTCCTGGGCCTCGCCCTCTCCGTCCGACATGATATAGTCCGCCGTCAGCTGCACGATGAGCTGGGCGCGCATCTTCATCTCGTCCCGCTTTTCGCCCACCAGGTAGTTATAGCTCAAGGCGTAAAACGACGCGCCCAGCAGCAGCAGCGTCAGCAGCACAATGCCTGCGATGAGGCTAAACTGCTGCCAATAGATGCTGCTGAAACGGGTTTTGGTTTCCTTCTTCATCACTTTACTTCAAACTTATAGCCAACGCCCCACACGGTCTTCAGGGCCCACTGGTCGGACACGTTTTCCACCTTTTCCCGCAGGCGCTTGATATGCACGTCCACGGTGCGGCTGTCGCCGAAGTAGTCAAAGCCCCACACCTCGTCCAGCAGCTGGTTGCGGGTGTAGACACGGTTGGGGGTGGAGGCCAGGTGATACAGCAGCTCCAGCTCCTTGGGGGGCGTGTCCACCTTCTTGCCGTCCACGATAAGCTCATAGCTGTCCAGGTTGATGATGAGCTTGTCAAACACCAGCTTTTTCTTGGTGTCATCGGGGATCTCGCTGCGGCGGAGCACGGCGTTGATGCGGGCCATGAGCTCCTTCATCTCAAAGGGCTTGACGATATAGTCGTCCGCCCCCATCTCCAGGCCGGTGATGCGGTCATTCACCTCGCCCTTGGCGGTGAGCATGATGATGGGCACCTTGCTGGTCTCCCGGATCTTGCGGCACACGGCCCAGCCGTCCATCACGGGCAGCATGATGTCCAGCAGCACCAGGTCCGGCGCCTGCTTTTCAAACTCCTCGACGGCCTTGCCGCCGTCGTAGACGCTGCGCACCTCAAAGCCCTCTTTTTCCATATACATACGGATCAGATCCGATATGTTGCGGTCATCCTCTACCACCAAAATGTTGCGTGCCATGAAGGCTCCTCCTTTGTTTCCGCCGGGGCGGTCTTTTTTTGAGACTGTCGAAAAACCCTCGGGGTTTTTCCGACAAAAGGCTCACAGTCTGCTGCGCGCATAATTTTTGCGCCATGCGCAAAAATTCCACACTGGCAGCCTGAGAGGTATTTTCTCTCACGCACATGTCGCGAGAGAAAATGATTGGAGTTTTTTGCCGCCTGCGGGCGGCAAACTCTGCGAGGCTTTTTCGACTGGTTACTTTCTATTATACCGGGAAAGCGCCCGCTTTCCTAAACATTTTGTGAACATCTATTTTAATTAATGTATTATAACACAACTATTTCCAGGTTTCAATAGATACGCCCCGGTAATACCACTGGAGGATCTCCCGCCAGGTCTTGCCCTCCCGGGCCAGGGTATTGGCCCCGTACTGGCTCATGCCCACCCCGTGTCCGTAGCCGGTCACATGGAAGGTGATGCCGTCGGAGGTGCACTCCACCGTGAAGCAGGCCGAGCGCAGGCCCAGGATGCTGCGCACCTCCGTGCCCCGGAGGGACACGCCGCCGATGGTGACGGACTCTACCCGGTTGGAGCTGTTGGTCTGCAGATCCGTGACCCAGCCCTCCGGCGAGCCCTCCAGCACGGCGGTGGGCTCCGCCGCCAGAATCTTCTCCCGGAATTCCTCCGGAGTGAAGGTGTTCACGCTGTAATAATTAGGCACGCTGTCCGCGTTCTCGGGGCTCTCCACGCTGACCAGGTAGGGCCGGTCCGACACCCAGGCATCGCTGCTCTTGGCGGTGACCCCCGCCGAGGAGGAGTGAAAGGCCGCCAGGATGGGCTGGCCCTCGTAGAGCATCACCTGGCCGTCCGTTTCCTCTACAGATTGTTGTATTTTTCGATTATATTCCTCATAGTTATCGCCCCAGTTGCTTTTTGCCTGCTCCTGGGACACCCAGGCATTGCAGCAGCGGTAGTCCATACACACGTCGGCATCGGGGTGCGCCGCCTTGCGCCCGCCCTGCATGTGGTAATAAATAAAGGTGCGTTCCGCCACCGCCTGGGCCTTCAGGGCCTCGGGTTCAAAGGTGGCGGGCATCTCCCCCCGTACCACCCCGGGCAGGTACTCCGCCATGGTCATGGCCACGGTCTTTTCCCCGTCATAGACCTGCAGCACCGATCGGCTGTCCAGGCGATCCGTCTGTTCCGTCTGCCGGATGGGCGTGTCCGTTTTTCCCGGCTCCGCCGACCCCAGCCGGGGCGCCAGCATCCACGCGCCACCAAACAGCAATAGTACCCACAGCATTCCCGCCGCCAAGGCTTGTTTCATCTGTACCATCTCCTTTGGCGCTATCTCTATGCGCCGGGAGGAGAAAAAATGTCTGCGGGCCCTATGGTGCGCCTACGGTCCCAGCCTAGAAATGCAGGCGGTTATCAGGCGGCGGGGTGAGGACACCCCGCCCTACGGAAATTTTTACAGGAAAGAGCCTGTGCCCCTGCGTTTTCCCCGCAAAAACCAAAAGGCAGGGGACCCGTGAATGGAAGTCCTCTGCCTTACTTGGTAGGAAGATTGATGAAAAAGTTCTTTTGACAGTACCCAGTATAGCCGCCGGTTATTAAAAAAGTTCAGAATAGATTATTAAAAAAGTATTAAATCCTTCGCAGCTGCCGGAAAAAGTCCGTCAGCACGGCCCGGCACTCCTCCGCCAGCACGCCCCCCACCAGGGCCGGGTGCTGGGGAAAATCCTCCATGAACAGGTTCAGCACGCCGCCGCAGGCGCCCATTTCCCGGTCCCGGGCGCCGTAATACACCCGGGGGATCCGGGCGTTGAGAATGGCCCCGGCGCACATGGGGCACGGCTCCAGGGTCACATACAGGGTGCAGTCGTCCAGCCGCCAGGTGCCGATGGCTTCGTTTGCCTGGCGGATGGCCTCCATCTCCGCGTGGGAGGCGGTGTGCTGCTTCTCCTCCCGGCGGTTGCGGCCCCGGCCTATTACCTGCCCATCCCGGACGATGACGCAGCCCACGGGCACCTCGCCGCTCTCCGCCGCCTCCCGGGCCAGGGCCAGGGCCTGGCGCATATAGCCTTCGTGATCCATACAGGTTCTCCTTCTTTGAAAAAAATATGCCGCGCCGACTAAACCCCGGCATAAATGGCCAAACTGACAGTAAACTGAAACGAAGGCTTGTGCCGGGAGGATCGCTATGAAAAAACAAACTGCCACCACGAATTCCGATACGCGTATGCTGGAGCTGCGGCAAGAGCTGTGGGACACCGCCCGGGAGCTGCGCTATGCCTATGCCCGGTTCAACTTTATCACGGATCCGGGGCTCATTGACGCGGGGATCTATGACATCAACGCCCTGAAATCCCGCTACGACTTCCTGCTGCGCAAGATGAAGGCCCTGCAGGGCCGCCCCCTGGGGCAATACAAACCGTCCCCGCTGCCGGCGGAGCCCGCCTGCATGCCCGCGGGGAACATGAAGGGGGGAGATTCATGTCTGTCGTAGAAAAAATCGCCCTGGGGCTTGTGCTGCTGTTTCTCATTGTGGTGTGCCTGCGACTGTTCGCCGCGCCGCTGAAGCTGGCGCTGAAGGTGGCGTTCAACTCCGCCCTGGGCTTCGGCGCGCTGTGGCTGCTGAACCTGACCACCTCCGTCACGGGGCTGTCCCTGGGGCTGAACTGGTTCAACGCCATCGTCATCGGCATCCTGGGCGTACCGGGCTTCGGGCTGCTGCTGTTGGTGCAGTGGGTGCTTACATAACATATAATGTGCAGGCAGGACGGGCAGGCCCCGCCCTGCTTTGCCGTTTATTATCAAATCCTGCGCCCTATCGCGGCGGGGTGTGGTCACCCCGCCCTACGGATGGAACGGAAACCGGCTCGGGCGGGACGATGTGGGCATCGTCCCCTGCGCGGAGCATGGCAATCCGTATTTCCTTTTCGGCCCTCTCCTTTACTTCTCCATCTCCTCCAGATTCCAGCCGTACAGGGGATAGCGCTGCATGGCGCCGAAAATCTTCTGGCGCAGGTTGGGGTAGCGCTCCTCCAACTGGAGGAGCAGCTCCTTCACCTCCTGGCGGCGGGTGGAGCCGTTGGCGGGGCAGGGATTCTGCACCACCGGGAGCCGGAGCTTTGCCACCGCCCGGCGCACCTCGTCCTCGTGGCAGTAGAGCAGGGGGCGGATCTGCGTGATGCCGCTGCGGTCCAGGTACGTCACCGGCTGGAAGCAGCCGATGCGTCCCTCGAAGAGCAGGTTCATCAGCATGGTCTCCACCGCATCGTCAAAGTGGTGGCCCAGGGCGATCTTGGAGATGCCCAGGTCTTTGAGGGCGGTATTCAGGCTCCCCCGCCGGAGCTTGGCGCACAGGGAGCAGGGGTTCTTCTCCTTCCGCTCCTCAAAAACGATTTGGTATACCGGCACGGAAATGCGGGTATAGGGCACCTCCAGGTCCCGGCACAGATCCGCCACGGCGTCAAAGCTCATGCCCGGGGTGCCCGTCTCCAGGGTGATGGCATGGACCTGAAAGGGTACCGGGTAAAACCGCCGCAGCCGCGCCAGGGCCGTGAGAGTCAGAAGGCTGTCCTTGCCGCCGGACACGCCCACGGCTACGGTCTCCCCGGGCTCGATCATGTGATAGTCCTCCACGCAACGGCGCACCAGGCCTAAGATATGCTGCATAGGGTCATCCCTCCAAAAACATAAAATACGATGTGAGAAAACAGGAGATAATCAAAGAAAACGAGAGATAATCGCAGATGTTGCTGCCGTAAATCAAATTCATATTGACAAGTTGCGGGTAAAGTGCTATAAATATCTTTGCGTGCTGAGCGCATTGGTTTCTGTTTTCTCTCTCCCGATTTTACCAAGGGAGCACGAAAAAGTAAAGCAATACATTATTATACTGGAGGAAAAACACCATGTCCACTTTTATGGCAAACAAGGGCAATATCGTCCGCAAGTGGTACGTCGTTGATGCCGCCGGCAAGCCCCTGGGCAAGACCGCCGTCATCGTGGCCGACCTGCTGCGCGGCAAGGGCAAGCCCACCTATACTCCCCACGCCGACTGCGGCGACAACGTCATCGTCATCAACGCCGGCAAGGCCATCCTCACCGGCAACAAGATGGAGCAGAAGTATTACCGCACCCACTCCGGCTGGGTGGGCGGCCTGAAGGAGACCAAGTACCGCATCCTCATGCAGGAAAAGCCCGAGGTGGCCGTCCGTGTGGCCGTGCGCGGCATGATGCCCCGCAACATCGTCACCAAGGACTCCCTGAAGCGTCTTCACATTTATGCCGGTGAGCAGCATGAGCATCAGGCTCAGAAGCCCGAGCTGGTCAAGTAAGGAGGAAAAGAAGAATGTATCAGTCCAAGAATCCCTATAAGTACGGTACTGGCCGTCGTAAGTCCTCCGTGGCCCGCGTCCACCTGTTTGAGAACGGCACCGGCGCCATCACCATCAACGGCCGCGACATCGACGATTATTTCGGCCTGGAGACCCTGAAGATGGTCGTTCGTCAGCCCCTGAACTCCACCGATACCCTGGGCAAGGTGGACATCGTTGCCACCGTCGAGGGCGGCGGCGTGTCCGGCCAGGCCGGCGCTCTGCGCCACGGCATCTCCCGGGCCCTGCTGCAGGTGAACCCCGAGTTCCGCCCCATCCTGAAGAAGGCCGGTTTCCTGACCCGCGATCCTCGTATGAAGGAGCGTAAGAAGTACGGTCTCAAAGCCGCTCGTCGCGCACCTCAGTTCAGCAAGCGCTAATTTTCCCTACTTCTCAGTACGTCTCACGACGTCGATTTGCAGGAAAATTCAGTACTTTTGGAGCTGTGCGTGGTTCTCGAAAGTGGTCCGTTTTGCTTCGTAAGAAGCAAGCAAGGAGCACACAAGGAACAAGAATCGCAAGCGAAAAAAGCCTTATGAAGCAGGAGATCATTCCGCAAGGAGTGCATCTCCTGCTTTTTTGTGCTGCACGGCTTTTCCTTCTTCCGTTTAGATCTTGTTGATTGCCTCCACCAGTGTTTCAATATCCAGGTGGGTGTAGACACGTTCGGTGAGCGTCATGGCACCGGAGTGTCCCACAATCTTCTTGATCATGGTTTGGTCTACATGGGCCTCTGTCAGCATGGAGATGCAGGTATGCCGGGTACAGTGCGGCGTCTGGTCATATCCAAGCTGCTCCATCAGGGGCGTGAAGTAACTGTCGTAGTAGTTCCTGTAATCAAAGTGCTTTTGATCCGGTGTGTGGAGCAGGTATTCACACTGAGAACCTTCGTACCACGCTTTGTAGAATGGCAGCACCTTGTCGGCAATAGGAACTTTACGCAGGCCATTTTCGGTTTTGCTGGCGATCACATCAAAGTATTATGAACCATCAGGCCGGAATCGAGGTTTATGTGGCGGGAGCAACCAACAAATATGTCACCGTGACCGGAAACCGCTGTGAGGATTATGAGTATAACCAATGGACAACAATGCAAAGCTCCGCCCGCTATATCTGGCGAAGATTCTATATGAGCGCACCGATGAAGACCACTATCTGACCACGATGCAGCTGGCGCAGATTCTTGAAGAGGAATACGGTATCCCGGTGCACCGGCAGACCATCAAGACGGACATTGAGCTTCTGCAGCGGTTCGGAATGGACATCCAAGAAGTAAAGTCCACTCAGAACCGCTATAACCTCATTAGCCGTAAATTTGAAATCGCTGAGCTGAAGCTTCTGATCGATGCTGTGCAGTCCTCCAAGTTCATCTCCAAAGAACGCAGCGAGCAGATGGTCTCCAAGATTGTCACGCTGGCCGGACAGCATAAGGCCGAGGAACTGAAGCGCAACGCTTCCGTGGAGGGCAGGGTAAAGTCGGAAAATCGACAGGATTTGCTGATCGTGGATGCAATCAACGAGGCCATCAATGCCAGAAAGAAGATTGCCTTCCAATACTTTGCCTACAACATCCGAAAGCAGAAGAAGCTGCGCCACGACGGCGAACGGTACATCTTCAGCCCCTATCGTCTGATCTGGAACGGCGATTATTACTATGTACTTGGCTATTCGGACAAGCATCAAGCCATCGGAAGCTTCCGTGTGGACCGTATCAGCGCCCGTCCTGACATTCTTTCGGAGGAAGCCGTACCGGTCCCGGCGGACTTCGGTGTCGATGATTTTCTTGCGACCACCTTCCGGATGTACGGCAGCGAGTGTCAGGAGGTAGAACTGATCTGTGATAACTCCGTGATCGATGCAATCATCGACCGCTTTGGGACAGATGTGACCATCTACGCCTGCGATATGAGCACCTTCCGCGTGATCGTCCGGGTGGCCATCAGTCATATCTTCTTCAGCTGGATTTTCGGCTTCGGCGGGAAAGTAAGAATCAAAGGGCCTGAAAAGATAAAAACAGATTATAAAGAAATGGTCTCAAGGGCGCTATCCAGTCTGTGACATAACAACATCGGGATAAGTACGATCAAATCTTACAGCGATGCGCGGAGGCCGGGTTTGTACCGCAAGTCATGTTTACTTCCTCCCCGTGTGATTTACTGCTGGAGATGGTGGCGGAGAATAAGGGCGTCACCATCATTTGCCGACCACTGGTGGAAAAGCTATACAGCGGCAGGGGCGTCTGCGTTCCATTGAAAAAGCCAGAGTTCCCATGGACCTTGTGGTTGATCACGAAAAAGAACCGCAGTTTGCCCGGAGCCGCAAAAAGCCTTTGGGATTTCTGCGCGAAAGTGTAAAAACGAAAATAAAAGGGTCCCCACTGAAATTCAAGTGAATTTCAGTGGGGACCCTCTCATTTTAAGCCATTGCACATAAAAACCCTTCGCAAAGTGGGCAAACAGTATGAAAAACCGGGGCTACTTTTTATCTGTTATAGATGTACGCTGGATAAGCTGTCACACCTTCAAAATAAAATGGCTTTTGTGAAAGTCGAGCAAGCCCTCATCCCGCATTTTTCCAAGCTCCAGCGACAGTCCGCTGCGCTCCACACCGAGGTAATCCGCAAGCTGCTCCTGCGTCATGTTTTTCCGTATGCGCGCTTCCTTGCGCCGTGCGCCTATAAATGCGTAGTCTATCATACAAACAAGTCTCCTGCAGATGAAGTGTTCTTAACTTGTATTGTATGTGCATTTTTCTCATGTTTTAATTTCCTAAATGTGCAACCGCCTATATACTTATAGTCGCAGGGAAATTTATGCCGTTTTTGGTACATCAGAGTACGCAGTCTGCCTTTTGTCTGATGCGAAGGCCCGCAGCTACGCCCGGCTTACAGCACCAGGGAGGGCGCGGTGTAGACCCGTGCCTTCAGCTCGCTGTTGAGCATATACAGCCCCTTGCTGTCACCGCCGAACAGCTCCATCTTGGTGATGAGGTCGGCGGCGTTCTTCTCCTCCTCGCCCTGTTCCTTGATGAACCAGTCCAGCATCTGCATGGCGCGGAAGTCCCTGACCTCGTATGCGGCGGCGTAGATGGCATCGATGCTGGCGGTGACCAGCTTCTCGTGCTCCAGCGCCTTTTTCAGCGGGGTCATGTGGTCGCCTCGTTCCCACTCCGGCTTTGCGATAGCCTCAAAGGTAACGCCCTCGCCGTTATTCTGCAAATACTGATAAAACAGCATGGCGTGATCCCGTTCCTCCTGCGCCTGTACCCGGTACCAGTTCTCAAAGCCGTCCAGTCCGACGGCGGCGTAGTAGTTGGCAAAGTCCAGATACAGATAGGCGGAGTAGAACTCCTTATTGATCTGCTCGTTGAGCAGCTTAGATACGTTAGCGTTCATGATACTTCTCCTCCATAAGATTGTCTTTTTCCTGCTCCCGGCAGGCGGGGCAGATATACCGGATCCAGAGCGATGCTGGGATGCTCCCTTTTCATCTCCAGGAACACCTGCTCCGCCGTGGGATGCCGCTGAAGCTCCGTGACGGCGGCCAATATCTCCTCTGCGTATTTCGGCATATTGCACGCCTCCAAAAAACAGGAACTATTCTTATTCTTGTTTTTTATTATACGCATATTCGCCCTGTTGTCAACAGCTATGGAGGGCTTCCGCTGAAATATTGACGAAAAAGCTTGACATGCCAAACTGTATCTGCTATAGTTACAGTATAAACTGTGCTTATCACAAGTACAGATTATCGCAGGAGGGATGACCATGGACAGTTCCTTTAATCTGGCCGTTCATGCGCTGGTCTGCCTGAGTCACAGCGGGCGCTCTCTCAGCAGCGAGGCGCTGGCGGAAAATATCTGTACCAACCCCACCCGCGTCCGCCGGGTGCTGGCAGGGCTAAAAAAGGCGGGAATGGTGGAGACCCGGGAGGGCTTGGACGGCGGCTACCGCCTGACGGCTGACCCGGCGATGCTAACCCTGCGGCAGGTGGCAGAGGCGGTAAACACCCGCTTCGTGGACTGTGCGTGGCACAGCGGCGACATTGACCGGGACTGCGCCATCTGCTCCGGCATGGCGGGCGTGATGGACGCCCTGTACCGGAACATGAACGAGCAGTGCGCCGCCTACCTCTCGCACATTACGATCACAGATATTGAAGCACAGCTTTTTACACAGAAATAGGAGGATTTTATGATGCTTACCATTACGACCAACAGCTTTGAAAACGACGTCCTGCACGCGGACAAGCCCGTGCTGGTGGACTTCTGGGCCCAGTGGTGCCCCTACT
>CABMQL010000047.1 GCA_902388735.1 uncultured Eubacteriales bacterium
GCCCCAGCCGATGAGCTTGGCCATGGGCTTCAGACCGTACTTCTCCACAGCTTCGCCGGAGGCCAGCACGATGGCGGCAGCGCCGTCGTTGATGCCGGAGGCGTTGGCGGCGGTGACGCGCTGGGTGCCCTTGTCGGCGGCATCCTGTGCGCCGGTGACCTCAAAGGTGTGTACCACCTGGGGATTGGGGGACTCGGGGCCGATGGGGAAAGCGCCCTTGAGCTTGGCGATACCGTCGGCGGTGACGCCTTCCTTCACATACTCGTCGCGCTTGAACTCCACGATCTCCTTCTTCACCTTCACGGGCACGGCCACGATCTCGTCGTCAAAGCGGCCGGAATCACGGGCGGCGCAGGCCTTCTGCTGGGAGGCGGCGGCGAACTCATCCTGCTCGCGGCGGGTGATGCCCCAGATGTCGTTGATATTCTCGGCGGTGGTGCCCATGTGATAGTTGTTATAGGCGTCCCACAGGCCGTCCTTGATCATGGTGTCCACCAGCTTCTTGTCGCCCATGCGGGCACCCCAGCGGGCGTCCAGGGAGGCAAAGGGAGCGGCGCTCATATTCTCGGTACCGCCGCAGACGATGACGTCAGCATCGCCGGCCAGGATGGAGCGGGCGCCCTCGATGACGGACTTCATACCGGAGCCGCAGACCATGCCCACGGTGTAAGCGGGAACGGAATAGGGGATGCCGGCCTTGATGGAGACCTGGCGGGCAACGTTCTGCCCCTGGGCAGCGGTGAGGATGCAGCCGAACATTACCTCGTCCACGTTCTCGGGAGCGATGTTGGCGCGCTTGAGGGCTTCCTTCACCACGATGGCGCCCATCTCGGCGGCGGGAGTGTTCTTCAAAGAACCGCCAAAGGAGCCGATGGCTGTTCTGCAGCAGTTAACAACATACAGGTCTTTCATGAATGTGTTCCTCCTAATATTTTAATTATAAAGTGGACCTATGAAAGCGCTT
Source organism: uncultured Eubacteriales bacterium (assembly GCA_902388735.1). Taxonomy (GTDB): domain Bacteria; phylum Bacillota; class Clostridia; order Oscillospirales; family Oscillospiraceae; genus Vescimonas. The sequence continues at coordinate 965 of CABMQL010000047.1, forward strand.
TTTTAAAAGCTGACTTCATGATAGTCATTTTTTTAACAATAGTCAATGGTCAAAAGATACAAAAATGACCTTTGACGAAAAAATTGTTATATATGGCAACGAAGCATAGGCGGCTTTCGTTGTTTTGACGAAGGCGCAGGGCGGTCAGGACTGGGGGGCGGTGTCGGAGCTGGCGCTCTGGAGCTGGCTGCGCAGGGTCTGCAGCTTGGTGTAGAAGCGGGCGACATCCAGTTTGTCGTAGCTGCGGCAGTTGTAGCGGATGCCGGCGCCCTCCCGCATGGCGTCCAGCTTGGCATTGAACATTTTATCCAATACGGCATCGGTGTTCAGGGCCTGGCCCACGAACACATAGTAACCGTTGGCGGTGGTCACCACATCGCTGACCTGGCCTTCTGCCAGGGTGGTCAGAACGGCGGCAACGCTGGTGTCCAGATCCTGGGCGGCGGCGGTCTCGCCGGTTTCCGATGCCTGCAGCGCCATCTCCTGGGCAATCTGCAGATAGGCGGCGGTCACATCCTCTGCGCTGCGCAGGCGGGCCACGGCGTCCTGGGCCTGGGCCAGGGTGGCGGCGTCGGTGGTCTCATCACCGGTGATGGACCAGTACAGGGGGAGGAAGGTGCAGTAGCTGCTGCCCTGGGCGAAGGAGGCGATCTCCTCGTCGGAGGGGCGCAGGGCACCGCCGGCGGTGCAGTAGGCCTTATACAGCTCGGAATACAGGAAATATACCTGGTTGATCTGCTGGAAGCCCTCGTCCGTGAGGCCCATGAGCTCCAGCTGCTGGGCATAGCCCTCCTCGCCGCCGTAGTAGGTCACATACTGCTGGCGCTGAGCGTCCAGCTGGGCCTGGGATTCCTCGGACAGGGTGATCCCGGCCTGCTGCGCCCACTGGCGTACCACGGCGTAGAGCACCACGGTGCGCTGGGCATCCTCCTGGGCGTACTGACCGTAGGTCAGGCTGCCGCTGACGGCGGCGTCAAAGTCCACGGAACCCATGTAGGAGGTCAGATAATCGCAGTCATAGGCCAGCCAGTAGAGATATTCCTCAGCGGATACGGACTGCTTGTTCACGGTCATCAGGGTGGCGTCCGGATGGATGCTGCTGGCCTGGTAAAATACGCCGTCGGTACGCTTGCCGTTGGGCATATTGCCTATCATGGCTACGCCGACTACCAAAAGAACGGAGGCCAGCAGACCGGCCAATGCGCGGATGATGAGTTTTTTCATGTCGTTTCTCCTTCTGTTTTGGGTGCTTGGCCCTTTCTTTCTTCCTGCTTCATGCGCAGGCGCTCTACCAGCGCCGAGGCGGCCTGCAGGGAGTTTTCTTTTTCTTTCAGATACAGCGTCAGATAGGGCTGGTTGCCGGAGTGCAGCAAAAGCCGCCCCTTATAGGACGCCATGGCGCACACGGCCAGGAGACTGGGCGGGTCAACCCGGTCTGTGAACCGGAAGATCAGCTGCCGCTCCTTTTGGGAGATGTCGCAGATGCCCACCTCCGCCGCATCCGATCGCAGCAGCGCCACATCCAGCAGGGCCGATACGGCCTTGGGCGGATCGCCGAAGCGGTCCAGCAGCTCGTCCAGGATCTCCCCGGAGTCCGCCGCTGTGCGGATGGCCGCGATGCGCCGGTAGAGGTCCATGCGCTGTTTGGCCTGGGGGACATAACCCTCGGGAATATAGGCCGACACCGTCAGGTCCGCGGAACACTCCGGCCGGATCTCGGCGGATTTGCCCTGCTGCTCCAGCACGGCGTCGTTTAAGAGCTTCAGGTACATGTCGTAGCCCACGCTCATCATATAGCCTGACTGCTCCGCCCCCAGCAGATTGCCTGCGCCGCGGATCTCCAGATCCCGCATGGCGATCTTGAAGCCGGAGCCGAACTCCACATACTCCTTTATGGCCGTGAGGCGCTTGCTGGCCACCTCTGTGAGGACCTTGCCCGTCCGGAAGGTCAGGTAGGCATAGGCCCGGCGGGGGCTGCGGCCGATGCGGCCCCGGATCTGGTGCAGTTGGCTCAGACCCATTCGGTCGGCGTCCTCGATGATGAGGGTGTTTACGTTGGGGATGTCGATGCCGGTCTCGATGATGGTGGTGCAGACCAGGACCTGTATTTCGCCGTCCGCCATGTCCTGCATCACCCGGCTCAGCTGGCTCTCGCTCATTTTGCCGTGGGCGATGCCGATGGACACATCCTCCCCCAGCATCTGCCGGATGCGCCCGGCGGTGGATTCGATATTTTCCACCCGGTTGTGCAGGTAGTATACCTGCCCGCCCCGGTCCAGCTCCCGGCGCATGGCGTCGCACAGGATGCCCCAGTCGTGCTCCAGCACATAGGTCTGCACCGGCTGGCGGTCCCGGGGCGGCTCCTCAATGGCGGACATATCCCGTATGCCCGAGAGGGCCATGTTCAGCGTCCGGGGAATGGGGGTGGCGGAGAGGGTCAGGGTATCCACCTGCTCCGCCCGCCGGCGCAGCTGCTCCTTGGCCGCCACGCCGAAGCGCTGCTCCTCGTCGATGATGAGCAAGCCCAGGTCGTGGAAAGCTACGTTCTTCTGCAGCAGCTTGTGGGTGCCGATGAGCAGGTCCACCTTGCCCTGGGCCGTGCGCTCCAGTATATCCTTGGCCTGCTTGGCGCTGCGGAAGCGGCTCAGCACCTCCACCGTTACGGGAAAGCTGCGGAAGCGGCTCACGGCGGTGGCGTAATGCTGCTGGGCCAGCACCGTGGTGGGCACCAGGATTGCTGCCTGCTTGCCGTCTAAGATGCACTTCATCACCGCCCGGAGGGCTACTTCCGTTTTCCCGTAGCCCACGTCGCCGCAGAGCAGGCGGTCCATGGGCCGGGGCTGCTCCATGTCGTTTTTGATCTCCCGGATGCATCGGAGCTGGTCGTCGGTCTCCGTATAGGGGAAGGCGTCCTCAAACTCCTGCTGCCAGGGGGAGTCCGGCGAGAAGGCGAAGCCCGCCAGCCGCTGCCGCCGGGCGTACAGGTCGATGAGGCCCTTGGCCAAATCCTTGGCAGCAGCCTTGGCCCGATAGGTGGTCTTGGCCCACTCGGTGCCGCCCAGTTTATTTAGCTTGGTGTGGCTGGTATCCTCGCCGCTGCCGATGTATTTGCTCACCAGGTCCAGCTGCGTAGCCGGGACATACAGGCAGTCGCTGCCGGCGTAGGCGATCTTGATATAATCCTTTTCCACCCCGTCCACCGGCAGGCGGATCATGGAAACGAACCGGCCAATGCCGTGGTGCTGATGCACCACCAGGTCGCCGGGGGTCAGGTCGGCGTAGGACTGGAGGGCCTGGCGGGTGGGATCGTTTTTCGGGACCCGGCGCCGGGGCTCCTTGCCGGAGACCTTGGCTGTCAGCTGCCCCTCGGTGAGGATGGCCAACTGCAGCCCTGGGTACTCGCTGCCGGCGCACAGGGCGCCCACGGAAATGACCGCCTGCCCGCGCCCCGGCAGGGTGCGGCCCTCGTAATCCACCGTGGCGGGGATCTTCCGCTCCCGCAGAAGCCTTTGCAGGTTATCCGCCCGGACCCGACCGCCGCACAGGACCAGCACCCGGTAGCCGGTGGTGAGATAGTGGGTCAGATCCGTCACGGCGGTGTCGAGACTGCCGCCGTATACAGACAGCTGCTTGGCCGCTACCTGCACCATGGCCTGGGGGGCCAGCAGATACCGGCTGGTGGGCAGGCTTTCCATCTGGCACACCGGGTATCGGGAAATGACCCGCACCAGCTCATCCTGCTCCAGCTGCAGGTGGGCAAATTCCCCAGCCAGCCAGCCGTTTTCTTCGGCGGCAACGATGTCCTGCCGCCGCTGCCACAGCCAGTGCTTCAGACTCTCGGAGGCCCGGCTGCTCTCGCTGACGCACACCAGGACATTTTCGGGCAGATAGTCGGCGGCACAGGTGAATTCCTCGTACACCGCCGCCATATACCGGTCGCTGCCCCCGGGGATCATCCCCTGCCGCAGGGCGGCCGCGTCACCGCGCAGAGCGGCGCAGAGGGCGGCAGTGCCCTCCTTTTTCTCATAGCGGGCGGCGGCTGCCTCCAGCTTTTCGGGGCCGTCCGGGGCGCCGAAGGCAGGCAGGACCTCCCCGGCCGGCAGCAGCAGAGCGCGTTCTATATTCTCCGTCCGCCGCTGGGTGCCGGGGTCAAACAGGCCCAGGGCGTCGATCTCGTCGTCAAAAAAGTCACACCGGACGGGCTGCGGCGCATCCGGGGAGAATACATCCAGGATGCCGCCCCGCAGGGCAAATTGGCCTGGGCCCTCCACCTGGTCGCAGCGGGTGTATCCGGCGTCGGCGAGCCGGCGGCACAGCTGCGCCACGTCATGCCGCTGGCCCGGGGCCAGCTCTATGACGGCCCCGGCCAGCACCCGGGACGGGATGCACCGCTGGCACAGGGCCTCGGCGGTGGTGAGAAGCACAGCAGGGGCATCCGTCTGCAGCTGACGCAGGGCTGCGATGCGCCGATAGTCCCACTGGCGGCTGGCAATGGCCGCAGGGCGCAGGTGCATCTCCCGGCCGGGCAGATACAGGGGCTTGCGGCCGGTAAGGCTCTCCATATCTCCGGCGAAGCGCTGGCACTCCCGCTCGTCGGCACACAGGAGCAGAAGGGGCCGGCCCATCGCCTGGGCCAGGGCCGCGGCCATCTGCGTCCGGTGGACGGGGGACAGGCCTGTGATGGCCGCGCTGCGGCAGCCGCCGTCCAGCTCTTTTTTGATGTACTGTAATTCCGGCAGGCGCATCAGCTCCTGCAAGAGTGTGTGCAAATTGCCCCCCTCCTTTCCGGGTATTTTATGATAAAAAACTGAAATATAGCTTAATTAATATGAATTGTAAAGCCTCGCAGAGTTTGCCGCCCGCAGGCGGCAAAAAATTGGGATCATTTTTCACCGCGACATGTGCGTGGGGAAAAATACCTCTCAGGCTGCCAGTGTGGAATTTCGGCGTTTACGCCGAAATTATGCGCGCAGCAGCCTGCAAAACTTTTTGGCAGAAAATTCCACAGGAATTTTCACCAGGTCAGTTGAACCGGTTCATGGCCTTGTCCATGCCCTGGGTGATCACCGCCGGGATGGCCTGGGACGCCCGGTCCAGGGCATCCAGCAGGATCTTCTGCTCCTCGCCCATGGGCATGCCGATGACCCAGTCCACCACCTCGTAGCCCGCCTGCTTCGGCGAGCCTACGCCCACCTTGATGCGGGGAAAGCGGTCGCTGCCCAGGTGCTGGATAATATTCTTGAGACCGTTGTGCCCGCCGGCGGAGCCGAAGGCCCGCAGCCGCAGCTTGCCCACCGGCAGGTCGATGTCGTCCGATACCACGAGGATATGCTCCGGGGGGATCTTATAGAAGCGGGCGGCGGCGCCTACGGATTCCCCGGAGAGGTTCATATAGGTCTGGGGCTTCATCACCAGCACCTTGTCCTCGCCCAGCTTCCACTCCGCCGTCCAGGCCTTGAAGCGCAGCTTGTTAAAGCGCAGCTTTTCCCGCTCCGCCAACCGGTCAACGGCCAAAAAGCCCATGTTGTGCCGGGTGCTCTCGAACCGCGCGCCGGGATTGCCCAGGCCCACCACCAGCCAAGTAAAGCCGCTCTGCTTGAAAAACATACACTCACGCTCCTGTAAAAATTGTGGTCGGGTGAGTTGCCTCACCCGACCAGTATAGCACAAAATGATTGGTTTGAACAGTTGATTTCTTCCGCCCCGGGCATCAGCCGAAGAGCTTGGCAATGGAGATCTCCTGGTAAATGCGCTCAATAGCCTCGGCGAACATGGGGGCCACGGACAGATATTTGATCTTGTCGCAGCCGGCGCCCATCTCCTCGGGCAGGGTGTTCAGCAGGGCGACTTCCTTGATGACGCTGCCGGACAGACGATCCAGCGCGGGGCCGGAGAGCACGCCGTGGCTGGCGCAGGCGTACACGTTGTTGGCGCCGCCCACCTCCACGATGGCCTTGGCGGCGTTGCAGATGGAGCCGGCGGTATCGATCATGTCGTCAAAGAGGATGCAGTCCTTGCCGGCCACATCGCCGATGACGTTCATCACCTCGCACTGGTTGGCCTTCTGGCGGCGCTTATCCACGATGGCAAGGTTCATGTGCAGCTTCTGGGCGAAGGTGCGGGCCCGAGCCACGCTGCCCACGTCCGGAGACACTACCACCATGTCCTCGGCCCGCTCGCCGAACTTCTTGGCGTAGTAGTCAACAAACACGGGGTTGCCCAGGAGGTTATCCACGGGAATGTCAAAGAAGCCCTGGATCTGGCTGGCGTGCAGGTCCATGGTCAGCACCCGGTCAGCGCCGGCGGCGGTGAGCATGTTGGCCACCAGCTTGGCGGAGATGGGATCGCGGCTCTTGGCCTTGCGGTCCTGGCGGGCATAGCCAAAGTAGGGGATCACGGCAGTCACGCGGCCGGCGGAGGCGCGCTTGCAGGCGTCGATCATGATGAGCAGCTCCATCAGGCTATCGTTCACGGGCTTGCAGGTGGAGTTGATGAGGAACACATCGCTGCCGCGGACGGTCTCATACAGAGAGACGCTGGCCTCGCCATCGGCAAAGTGCTTGACCTCTGCCTCACCCAGCTTGGTGCCGATGAGCTTGCAGATGTCCTTTGCCAGGGCGGGATTGGAGTTGCCGGTAAAGATCTTGATGTCCTTGCCATGAGAAATCATTTTGTTACACACTCACTTTCTTTCGGTTTTTGCTGAATTTTCTCTCTCGGGATGTATATGGAGGGCGGTGTGGGGCGGATACTCCATATATAAAAAAACCGCTGAACGCTTTATAAGGCCGCCGCTCTCCGGATCATACCGGCAGAGGTGGCGAGCCGCAGCGTCAGCGGTTTGAAGAAGGCGCGCCCGCAGGCGGCGAACCATACAATTCGGCATCCCATGGGAACACACTTCCTTTCCGTCCGTTTCTTGATTTCATTATAACAGTTTTTCTCGCAAAATCCAGTGGTTTTCCCAAAAAACTAAAAATATTTTTCGTGCGCAAAAAACCGTCCGCGTTCCGGTCATAAACGGGAAAAACCGTACCCGCAACCCGGGTAAAACCGATGAATACAGAATATTTCCGCAAAAAGTACCATTTTGCGGTTGAATTTACGGCATCTATGCATTACAATAAGCGGAGCATTCCGAAAATGGGGGAGATGGTGCGCCGTGCTGAATATTGTGCTGGTGGAGCCGGAGATCCCGCAGAACTGCGGCAATATTGCCCGGACCTGCGCTGCCACTGGCAGCCGCCTGCACCTGATCCGCCCCCTTGGCTTTGATATTTCCGACCGGGCCGTGAAGCGTGCGGGCCTGGATTACTGGCATCTGGTGCACGTTGCGGACTATGAGGACCTGGATGCGTTTTTTGCCCAGCACCCGGAGGCAAAGGATGACCTCTGGCTGGCCACCACCAAAGCCCCTCAGGACTATACCCAGGCGCGGTTTTCGCCGGATTGCTGGCTGTTCTTCGGAAAAGAGACCGCAGGCCTGCCGGAGGCGTTCCGCCTGGCCCACTACGACCGGTGTCTCCGCCTGCCCATGCGGGAGGAGGCCCGGAGCCTGAACCTCAGCAATTCTGTGGCCATCCTGACCTATGAGGCCCTGCGGCAGAACGGCTTTCCCGGCCTGTGCGGCACGGGGGAGATGAAAAATCTGTAAATCACTCTGAAAAGGAGAGTATCCATATGAATTACAACAAAAAAACCGTTGCAGATGTAGACGCCGCCGGTAAGAAGGTGCTCCTGCGCTGCGATTTCAACGTCCCCCAGGACAAGAAGACCGGGGCCATCACCAGCGACAAGCGCATTGTGGCGGCCCTGCCCACCATCCGCTACCTGCTGGAGCACGGTGCGGCGGTCATCGCCTGCTCCCACCTGGGCAAGCCCGAGCCGGTGTTTGACAAGTGGGTGAAAAAGCAGCTGGAGAAGGGCAAGGACCCCGCCGAGCTGACGGAGGAGGCCTGGAAAAAGTCTCTGCAGAAGTTGACCCTGGCCCCTGTGGCGGAGCGCCTGTCCCAGCTGCTGGGCCGGGAAGTGCTCTTTGCCCATGACGTGGTGGGCGAGGACGCCGCCGCCAAGGCCGCCGCGCTGCAGCCGGGTCAGGTCCTGCTGCTGGAGAACACCCGCTTTGAAAAGGGTGAGACCAAGAACGACCCGGAGTTTGCCAAAAAGCTGGCCTCCTTTGCGGATATTTATGTGTCCGACGCTTTCGGCGCCGTTCACCGGGCCCATGCCTCCACCGCGGGTGTGGCGGCCTATCTGCCTGCCGTGTCCGGCTTCCTGATCGAAAAGGAGCTGCGGGTCATGGGCGGCGCGCTGGAAAATCCCAAGCGGCCCCTGGTAGCCATTTTGGGCGGCAGCAAGGTCTCCTCCAAGATCGGCGTCATCAATAACCTGCTGGAGATCGCCGACACCATTATCATCGGCGGCGGCATGGCCTATACCTTCTCCGCCGCCCAGGGCGGCAGGATCGGCGGCTCTCTGCTGGAGAGCGACTGGATGGACTATGCCAACGAAATGGTGAAAAAGGCGGCGGACAAGGGCGTGAAGCTGCTGCTGCCCGTGGACACCGTTATCGCCGACCGCTTTGCCCCGGACGCCAACACCGCCGTTGTGAAGGCCGGGGAGATCCCCGACGGATGGGAGGGCCTGGACATCGGGCCGGAGACCGTGAAGCTCTACTGCGCCGCTGTGGCGGATGCCGGCACCGTGATCTGGAACGGGCCTATGGGCGTGTTCGAGTTTGACAAGTTTGCCGTGGGTACCCGGGCCGTGGCCGAGGCGCTGAGCAAGACGGACGCCATCACCATCGTGGGCGGCGGCGACAGCGCGGCGGCTGTGGAGCAGCTGGGCTATGCCGACAAGATGACCCATATCTCCACCGGCGGCGGTGCCTCCCTGGAGTTCCTGGAGGGCAAGGAGCTGCCGGGCGTGGCCTGCCTGCTGGACAAGTAAATCCGCATAAATTTTAAAATCAATATCAATAATGTGTAGGAGTTAAATGAGAAAATTATGAATCGCAGATATCGCAAGACCATCATCGCCGGCAACTGGAAGATGAACAAGACCGCCTCCGAGACCAAGAAATTTGCCGAAGAACTCAAGCGCCTGCTGCCCCGCACCAAGTGGTGCGACGTGGTGGTGTGCGTGCCCGCCGTGAATATCCCCGCCGCCATGAAGGCCTTTAAGGATCTGCGGGTGTCCGTGGGCGCACAGAATGTGTTCTATGAAAAGAGCGGCGCCTACACCGGCGAGGTGTCGGCGGATATGCTGAAGGATCTGGGCGTAAAATATGTGATCATCGGCCACTCCGAGCGCCGGCAGTATTTCGGCGAGACCGATTTCACCGTGAACAAAAAGGTCATTGCGGCGCTGGAGGCGGGCCTGCACCCCATCATCTGCGTGGGCGAGACCCTGGACCAGCGGGAGCTGGGCGTGACCATGGAGCTCATCGCCCTGCAGCTCAAGTCCGCCCTGGCCGGCGTGCCGGCGGAGAAGGCCCGCAAGTGCGTCATCGCCTATGAGCCCGTGTGGGCCATCGGCACCGGCAAGACCGCCACCGCCCAGCAGGCGGCAGAGGTCTGCACCTTCATCCGCAGCACCATCCGCCACCTGTACGGCGCGCGCATTGCCCGCTCCGTCACGGTGCAGTACGGCGGCTCCATGAAGCCCGCCAACGCCGCCGAGCTGCTGGCGCAGCCGGACATCGACGGCGGCCTTATCGGCGGCGCGGCGCTGGACGCGGGCCAGTTTGTTGACATCATCAACGCAGCCAATCAGGATTAAGCGCTGAAATAAAGTGAGGGATCGTTATGATGAATAAAACACCCACTGTACTGGTGATCATGGACGGCTTCGGCATAGGCGCCCCCGGCCCCGGCAACGCCGTATCCTTGGCCAATACCCCGGTGCTGGACCGGCTGTTCGCCGAAAATGCCCACACAACCCTCTCCGCCTCCGGGCTGGACGTGGGTCTGCCCGCCGGGCAGATGGGCAACAGCGAGGTGGGCCACACCAACATCGGCGGCGGCCGGGTGGTGTTCCAGGACCTGCCCAGGATCAGCCGCGCCATTGAAACCGGCGAATTTTTCAAGAACCCCGCCTACAACAAGGCTATGGACGACTGCCTGGAAAAGGGCAGCAGCCTGCACCTGTACGGCCTGCTCTCGAGCGGCGGCGTACACTCCACGGTAGAGCACCTGTGGGCCCTGCTGCAGATGGCCAAGGACAAGGGCCTGGAGAGGGTCTACATCCACGCCTTTTTGGACGGCCGGGATGTGTCCCCCACCAGCGGCAAGGACTTTGTGGCCCAGTGCGTGGAGAAGTGCCGCCAGATCGGCGTAGGCAAGATCGCCACCGTCATGGGCCGCTACTATGCCATGGACCGCGACAAGCGCTGGGAGCGGCTGCAGATGGCCTACGACGCCATGGTCTATGGCGAGGGCGTGCAGAACACCGACCCCGTGGACGCCGTGGCCAAGAGCTATGAAAACGGCATCACGGACGAGTTTGTGGAGCCCGTGGTCTGCGACGGCGAGGGCACCATTTCCGACAACGACAGCATCATCTTCTTCAACTACCGGCCCGACCGGGCCCGGGAGATCACCCGGGCTATTGTGGACCCGGAGTTTGACGGGTTCCGGCGGGAGTATTTCCCCACCACCTATGTCTGCAACACGGAGTACGATGCCTCCATGCCCAACGTGCTGGTGGCCTGGCCCCGGATCGCCGTGAAAAACGGACTGGGTGAGTATCTCAGCTCCCTGGGCATGACCCAGCTGCGCATTGCCGAAACGGAGAAGTATGCCCATGTGACCTTCTTCTTCAACGGCGCCCGGCGGCGAAGGGTTCATCCGCCT
>CABMQL010000048.1 GCA_902388735.1 uncultured Eubacteriales bacterium
GCCGTGGTCGACATAAAAACCGGTGGCACACGCGGGTGCCGTCCTACAGGACATTTGTAGTGCAGGGCCTGCGTGCCCTGCCGGGAGTACAACTGTTATCGGCTGAGCGGGCGGGGTAGAACCCCGCCCCTACGCAGAGTATGGGAGCGGGTGCAAGAGGGCGGACAGGGGCGTCCGCCCCTACAGAGGGCAGGAGAATTTATGCAGGCCTGGCCCGGGTCGTCCGGGGGGCCGACCCCTACGAATCGTTTACCGATAGATTTCCGTTGGGGCCGATGCCCACATCGGCCCGCACGGCAGGCGCAGGGCGATCCGGGCCAAAATTCCCGCCGGGTTTTCCACATTCTCTTGACAACGGCGCAAAAAGCGCTATAATTTGAAAATGATAATCATTTTCAAATTCGGAGGGATGTTCCCATGTCCTATATGACCAAGCAGCAGGCGGCGGTGCTGCAGTGCATCGCCTCCTGCCCCGGCGGCCGGGCCACGGCCATGGACCTGGCGCAGAAGCTGCGGCAGGACGGCCAGTCCGTGGGCCTGAGCACCGTATACCGGCAGCTGGAAAAGCTGGTGGCCCAGGGCAAGGTCCACAAGCTGCTCACCGACGAGGGCGCCTGCTACCAATACTGCGACAAGGCCCGGCATAACGACTGCTTCCTGCTCCAGTGCGAGGGCTGCGGCGCCATTTTCCACATGGACTGCTCCCACTTAGGGGAGCTGTACGACCACCTGCTGGAGGGCCACGGCTTCGCCATCAACCCCCGGCGGACCATGTTCTACGGCCTGTGCCAGAAATGCCGGGAGGCGAAGAAATGAGAAAACGCATTTTGGCCCTGCTGCTGGCGGCGGCCACGGCCCTGGGCCTGTGCGCCTGCGCCCCGGTGGAGGAGACGGACAGCGGCAAGCTCTCGGTAGTGTGCTCCCTGTTTCCCTACTATGACTTCGTGCGGGTGATCGGCGGGGAATGGGTGGAGCCCCGGCTGCTGGTGGCCGCCGGGCGGGAGGCCCACAGCTTTGAGCCCACCCCGGCGGATGTGATCCGGGTGAGCCGGGCGGACGTATTTGTCTACAACGGCGGCGAGGGGGAGCAGTGGGTGGACGAGATCCTGGCCTCCGCCGGGGAGAGCATCCCCACGGTGCTGCGGATGATGGACTACGCCGAAACCATTGAGGAAGAGCCCATCGACAGCGGCGACCACGAGCACGAACACGACAGCGACGAAATAGAATACGACGAGCACATCTGGACCTCCCCGGTGGAGGCTATGCAGCTGTGCCGCGTCCTCTGCGACGCTCTGTGCGCCGCCGACCCGGCCCACGCGGCGGATTTCCGGGCAAACCTGGCGGACTATCTGCAGGAGCTTTCTGACCTGGACGCGGCGTTTCGCCAGGTGGTCAGCGAGAAAAAGCGGGACACTCTGGTGTTTGGCGACCGGTTCCCGCTGCTGTACTTCTGCCGGGAATACGGCCTGAACTACCGGGCGGCCTTCCACGGGTGCTCGTCGGACACGGAGCCGTCCCTCTACACCCTGAAATTCCTCATTGACAAGGTGAGGGAGGAGCAGATCCCGGTGGTGTACGCCCTGGAGCTGAGCAGCCAAAAGGTGGCCGGGGCCATCGCCGAGACCACAGGGGCAAAAGTGGTGACGTTTTACTCCTGCCAGACCGTTTCCACGGCGGACTGGGCCGCGGGAGAGGGATATTTGAGCCTGATGCGCCGGAATGTGGCGGCGCTGCGAGAGGGGATATGCTGAATGGATAGGGAAATTTTACTGGCCTGCCGGGACGCCGATCTCGGCTACGAGGGCAAGGCCATTTGGGAGCACCTGGACTTCCAGGTGCGGCGAGGGGACTACATCTGCATCGTGGGCGAGAACGGCTCCGGCAAGTCCACGCTGCTGAAAAGCCTGCTGGGCCTGCTGCGCCCCCTGTCGGGCCGCATCGACCGGGCGGAGAGCCTACGGGGCGGGGCCATCGGCTACCTGCCCCAGCAGACCCGGGCACAGAAGGACTTCCCCGCCACGGTGACGGAGGTGGTGCGCTCGGGCTTTTTGAGCGCCGGCGGCCACCGGCTGCTGTACACCCCGGCCCAAAAGGCCCAGGCCCTGGTGAACATGGGCAAGCTGGGCATTCTGGAATTAAAGGACCGGTGCTACCGGGAGCTCTCCGGGGGCCAGCAGCAGCGGGTGCTCCTGGCCCGGGCCCTGTGCGCGGCAAAGGAGCTGCTGATCCTGGATGAGCCGGTGACGGGCCTGGACCCCTCCGCCGCCCAGGATCTCTACCGCACCCTGGCCTACCTCAACAAGACCGAGGGCATCGCCATCGTCATGGTGACCCACGACATGGAAAACGCCCTGCGCTATGCAGACTTTATCCTCCACGCCGGCCAGAGGCAGCATTTCTTCGGCACGGTGCAGGAGTATCTATCTTCGCCTATGGGCCGGCGATTCGGAGGTGAGAGCGCATGATCCTGCTGGAAATGTTTACCTATCCGTTCATCGTCCGGGCCTTTATAGTGGGCATTTTGGTGTCCGTATGCGCGGCGCTTTTGGGCGTGCCGCTGGTTCTGAAGCGGTACTCCATGATCGGCGACGGGCTGAGCCATGTGTCCTTCGGGGCGCTGTCAGTGGCGGTGGCCTGCGGATGGGCGCCGCTGCCGGTGTCCATCCCGGTGGTGGTCATCGCAGCCCTGGGGCTGCTGCGGATGACCGAGCGCAGCAAGCTGGGGGCCGACGCCGCCATCGCGGTGGTGTCCGCCTCGGCCCTGGCCATCGGCATCATCGTTACCAGCCTTACCACCGGCATGACAACGGACGTGGACAGCTATATGTTCGGCTCCATCCTGGCCCTGAGCCGGGCGGATGTGGCCTTGAGCATCGGCGTGTCCGCGGCGGTTTTGGTGCTGTTCGGGCTGTTTTACCACCAGCTTTTCGCCATCACCTTTGACGAGAGCTTCTCCCGGGCCACGGGGATGAAGGTAGGGGTGTACAACACCCTGCTGGCGGTGCTGACGGCCCTGACCATCGTGCTGGGTATGCGGCTCATGGGCGCCATGCTCATTTCCAGCCTGGTGATCTTCCCGGCGCTGACGGCCATGCGGCTGAAAAAGAGCTTCTTCGGCGTGGTGGTGCTGGCGGCGTGCCTGAGCGTTGTTTGCTTCTGCGTGGGGCTGACGGCGTCGTACCTGCTGAGCCTGCCCGTAGGCGCGTCAGTGGTGGTGACATCCCTGGCGGCGTTTTTGGGAGCGACGGTTATTGGACGGACGCGGGGGAGAAGATGAACAGCAAAAAGGAGCCTGCGTACAGGCTCCTTTTATGTTTAGAAAGTTGAAATACGATAGTTTTCAAACAAAAATTCAGCTTCAACAAATCGGGTCGTAAAACTGTTATAATCTTCCTTTGCCGTCCACATTGGGCAAACGCCATCATATGGCGCTCTCCCGTGGCCCAAATTAGATGCGGCTGAAATATGGAGCACCCTTCCGTCACCTACATCGGCGACAATTTCAAGAAAATTCAGCAAGTTTAATTCTGACTTATCTTCCATGGTATTTTGGATGTCATTCAGATCCAGGGAAGGGTATTCTGCCAAACGGTAGGGAAAGTTGCCGCTGAAGTCTACAATACCAAGGGTCGTTTTCTCGTCATACAATTGGCATTGCACATCTATGGTGTGATTTTCCGAGTCAATAGAATTGATACGCAATTGGTGGCACTTAGAGGTCTGATGAATCCCATACTCATATAGGTTATTCGTGCGTATTTCCATCCCATCTATTGTCCAGTGACATTCCACCTTGTCCAAGAAGTTGTCGATGCCACTTTCATAAATGCGCCATTGAAACAGTCGATTATCGAATATGGTGTCAATGGTAAGCGTTTCGTTGGTTTGAAGAAAGTCCGTTTCCCTGCTGGCCGTTACGGTAAACACGGCGGTTCCGTTGTCAAAATCGGTGTCCGTGTTTGTCACTTTCCAATCACTGTAATCCCAAGGATTGTTATCGTTGAAATTTTCAAAAAACGCATCTACCATATTGGCTTCCGGCTCCTGTTTGGGTATGGCCTTGTTTTCACCTTCAAAATAGCTCTCAAAGTCGTCCAGTATCCAGCCCTGGTCATCATAATAAGTATAGATCAGCTTCCAGCTGGATGTCACATGGGCGACATCCGTTTCCGCCTTGACCGTGACATAGACCAAATCGTTCTTGATTTCCTTATTGGTCTGCCGCTTCAAGACATCCAGAGAGGTAAACTCCGTGATGGTCATGCCGGTATAAGCCTCCAGTATCTGCTTTTCCTGCATGTCCGCCATGATCTCCTTTTCCGACTTTACGCCGCCCCGGCCGCAGGAGCACAGCAGCAGGGCGCAGAGGACCAGGAGAGTGCCCAGGGCTAAAATCCGTCCTTTCATCTTTCTTCTCCTTTATATTGTTTTCACCGCAGCCGCGCCGGGGGCGAGGGTCCCCCGGGCAGCCGGGCGAAAAACAAAAACGCCGTGCAGGAGCTTATCCCACACAGCGTAAGAAACAATGTCCTTATGCGACACAAACACAAAATAATATGCGCGCAAAACCACCCTTTACAAGAAAGGCTGGTCTGTCGTATAATATTCCATGCGGTGCGGCCGGTTGGCCGTTGTGTAGGTGGTGCTTTCACCTGCGCAGGCTCCCGGGTGTTGGCGCACCCGCGAGCTGCCGCATTTTTGTTTTTCAAGCAAAGTATAGCACAGCCCGCACCCCTTTACAAGCCTTTTTCGGCAAAAATCGTCGGAATTCCGCCATTGGAATGCAGTGCGGGAAAAAGAACGGATCGGCACGGGCGCGATGCGCCCTCGCAGTGACACATGACAAGAGGTGCGCTGTAGGGCAGGGCCCGCGTATCCTGCCGGGAGGGTGCAGTGCAAGACCGCGCGGGTCGTCCGGGAGGCCGACCCCTACACACGTCTATCGTTAAACGCTCCGTAGGGGCCGATGCCCACATCGGCCCGGTGGCACCAGCCCTCAAAAAATCCGTAGGGCGGCGTCTCGACGCCCCGCCGTTACCCACCGCACCATTACGGCGGGGTGGGGGCACCCCGCCCTACGGTAGGTGGAGGAATTTGCGCAAGCCCGGTGCGGCGCGAAACTCTCCGTAGACGGCGGCACTTTTTTATGGTACAATGGCCGCAATAGGGGCACTGCACATTTCATTCCGCGTGCCCCCACACATAAGAATAGGAGAAAGAGAAATGAAAAAGTTTTCCCGTTTCGCCGCGCTCCTGCTGGCATTGCTGCTGGCCATGAGCCTGGCCGCCTGCGGCAAGAAAACAGACGGCGGCGACCCCGATCCCGCTCCCACAAAGGAATTTTCCGCCGGAAAAGTGGACGGCAGTACCTACACCAACGAGTATTTCGGCTTCAGCGTCACCCTGAGCGAGGACTCCGGCTGGACCTACTTCACGGACGAGCAGATCGCCCAGGTCACCGGCCAGACAGCGGAGCTTTTTGACAGTGATCACATAACCGAAGCGTATGACTCCGGCAAGGTGATCATGGAGATGTACGCCATGCGGGACGACTACGCCACCGTGAACGTCACGGTGGAGAAGCTGAGCAATGTCAATGTCGTCCTGCTGGATGAGGAGGGCTATGTGGACGCCTCCCTCACCACCCTGCCCGATCAGCTGACCACAGCGGGCTATACCGACCTGGCCGCCGCCAAGACCACGGTGTCCTTCGCCGGGGCCGAGCACTATGCCATTGCCGTCTCGGCGGTGGTGCAGGATGTTCCCGTGTACGAGCTGATGGCCTGCGTGAAGATAGACGATTATGTGGCCGTGATCACCGCCTGCACCTATGGCGAGGATACCACCGCCGACATTCTGGCGGCTTTCCAGGCCCTGTAAGGCGAAATGCCCACCGCTCAATGAAACAGACGCCCCGCTTGCCGGATCGGGATACCGTCCGGGCAGGCGGGGCGATTTTTGTGGGTGCGGTGATATTACGGATTGCCACACCAGTGTGCGCACTGGTTCGCAATGACAGGCTTGCAAGAGCTGCGGCACAGGACCGGGTCGTCCGGGAGGCCGACCCCTACACGCCGTTTACCGGTAAAAAGCCGTAGGGGGCGATGCCCACATCGCCCCGGTGGCACCAGCCCTCAAAAAATCCGTAGGGCGGCGTGCCCTCACGCCGCCGCACGGCAGGCGCAGAGGTTTCCCCCGTCCCGCCAGGCCAGCACAAGCGCAGAGCGCGTCGCGGATGGAGACGCAGAGGCCATTCGAAAGCAAGGCGCGAATTTGCACATCCCGGTTCGCGTGGCAGAAGGGGCCGGCACAGTCGTCACCTCGGTCGCGGAAAGGATTCCAAAACCGTTGGTTTTGGCGGCGTTCTTTCCTCCCTTTCTTTCGCCGCAGAAAGAAAGGGAGCCGCGGTCGGCACAGCGCAGCGCAGAGTATTATGGATTGCCACACCAGTGACGTCGGCCACCCGCTCGCAATGACGGGGTTTTTTGCAAGGGGTACAGTGCAAGACCGAGCGGCGGGGTGGGGGCACCCCGCCCTACGGCAATTGCAAGAAGTGCAGGGGAACGGGCGTATTATTGGTGGTGCAGTGCGGCGGGCGGACAGAGGCGTCCGCCCCTACGCACATCCGGGTGGATGCCCCCATGGGCGGCAGGCCAAAAAAAGAGAACGCCGGGGGCGTTCTCTTTTTTCTTTTTCTATCGTCGGGTCAGCAGAGCTTGGCGCCGGCGGGGATGGAATCATCCAGCAGCAGCAGGTGCAGCTTCTCCTCGCCCTTTTCCTTATGCACGGCGGAAATGAGCATTCCGCAGGAGGGAATGCCCATCATCTTCCGGACAGGCAGGTTCAGAATGGCCACGGCGGTCTTGCCCACCAGGTCCTCCGGCTCGTAGTAATGGTGGATGCCGGAGACGATGGTGCGGTCGGTGCCGGAACCGTCGTCCAGGGTGAACTTCAGGAGCTTGTCGCTCTTTTTCACCGCCTCGCAGGCCTTGATCTTCACGGCCCGGAAATCGGACTTGCAGAAGGTGTCAAAATCCACATCCTCCTGGGTGAAGGGCTCCACCTCCAGGTCGGGCAGGGCGGCCTTGCGCTGGGCCTCCTGCAGGGCGTCCAGCTCCGCCAGGGCCTTCTCGGCGTCCAGCCGGGGGAACAGGGCCTCGCCCTTATGGACGGTGACGGTATCCTTCAGCTGGCCCCACTGGGCGGCGCTGTCCCAGGTGCGGCAGCCCTCGCAGGCGCCGATCTGGTCGAAGATCTTGTCGCAGCTGGCGGGGATGAACGGGGTCAGCAGGACGGCGCAGATGCGCACGGTCTCCAGCAGGTTATAGAGGACCGTGGCAAGGCGGGCCTCCTTACCCTCCTCCTTGGCCAGCTTCCAGGGGGCGTTCTCGTCGATATACTTATTGGCGCGGTCAATGACCTTGAAGATCTCCTCCAGTCCGTTTTGCAGCTGGAGCTTATCCATCTCGGTCTCGTAGCGGTCACGGAGGGTGCATACCAGCTTCTTCAGCTCGCAGTCGGCGGGGCTGTCCTCCCGATTTTCGGGCAGGGTGCCGCCGAAATACTTCTCCACCATGGCGCAAGTGCGGCTGACCAGGTTCCCCAGGTCGTTGGCCAGGTCCACGTTGATGGTGTTGATGAGCAGCTCATTGGAGAAGTTGCCGTCGGTGCCGAAGGGGAAGGTGCGCAGCAGGAAGAAGCGCAGGGCGTCCACGCCGAACATCTCCGCCAGGACGTAGGGGTCCACCACGTTGCCCTTGGACTTACTCATCTTGCCGCCGTCGATGACCAGCCAGCCGTGGCCATACACATGCTTGGGCAGCGGCATCTCCATGCTCATGAGCATGGCGGGCCAGATGATGGAGTGGAAGCGGACGATCTCCTTGCCCACGATGTGATAGTCGGCGGGCCAATACTTGTCGTAATCGTGGTACTTCTCGTTGCCAAAGCCCAGGGCGGTGCAGTAGTTAAAGAGGGCGTCCACCCACACATAGACCACATGGCCCGGGTCGAAGTCCACGGGGATGCCCCAGGTGAAGCTGGTGCGGCTGACGCACAGATCCTCGAGACCCGGCTTGATGAAGTTATTCACCATCTCGTTGACGCGGCTGCGGGGCTGGAGGAAATCCGTGTCCTCCAGCAGGTGCTGGACGCGGTCGGCGTACTTGCTCAGGCGGAAGAAGTAGGCCTCCTCCTCGGCGTCGTGGACCTCCCGGCCGCAGTCGGGACACTTGCCGTCCACCAGCTGGCTCTCGGTCCAGAAGCTCTCGCAGGGGGTGCAGTACTTGCCCTTGTAGGCGCCCTTGTAGATGTCGCCCTTCTCGTACATCTTCTTGAAGATCTTCTGCACAGCCTCGCAGTGGTAGTCGTCGGTGGTGCGGATGAAGCGGTCGTTGGAAATATTCATCAGCTTCCACAGGTCCCGCACGCCCTTTTCGCCGTTTACGATCTTATCCACAAAGGCCTGGGGGGTCATGCCGGCTTCCTGGGCCTTGGTCTCGATCTTCTGGCCGTGCTCGTCGGTGCCGGTGAGGAACATAACGTCGTAGCCCTGGAGCCGCTTATAGCGGGCGATGGCGTCGGTGGCCACGGTGCAGTAGCTATGGCCGATGTGGAGCTTGTCAGAGGGGTAGTAAATAGGGGTGGTGATGTAAAACGTTTTCTTTTCCATGGGATATATCTCCTTTTCCGCCGCTCCGAATGGAAGAGCGGCTTAAAATTGTTGATGGGTTGGGGGCACGGATTGCCACAGCCGGTGTGCGCACCGGCTTCGCAATGACAGGTTATGTCATTCCGAGGAGCGAAGCGACGTGGGAATCCGTTTTCTTTGTAGGGCAGGGCCCGCGTGCCCTGCCGCGATGGTGCAGTGGTCGTCGGGCGGCGGGCTGGGGGCAGCCCGCCCTACGCATATTTTGGAAGCTGGTGCGCAGGAACCGGATCGCCACAGCCAGTGCCACATGGCAGGGGAGCGCGGTTTGGCGCGTGACAAAAAATAAAATCGCCCCCGGCCAAAATGCCAAGGACGATGCCATAACACCGCGATACCACCTTGCTTTACCGGCCGCTCGCGCGGGCCGGCCTCATGAAGTGCCGCTACACTTCCGCGCTGTTACGGGCGCCCCCGTCCGAACCTAAGGCCCACGCGGCCCTCGGCCCGGCGGCTCCGGAGCCATGTTCCCCCGTCCGTTCCGCGCCCGCTTTCACCTGGCCGGGCTCTCTTTGGCGGTCTAAAATGGGGTACTCTTTCCTTCACTGCCTTTGCTGTCTCTCACGCACATATCGCGGTGAAAAACGATTTTATTTTTTTCCGCCTGCGGGCGGAAACTCTGCGAGGCTTTTTTAGCCTTTGCCATTACCTATTATATTATTCTCCCGGGGCGGCTTTGTCAATGTTTTTGTTGGGTTTTGGGCTTTGGTGTGCTATAATGACCGCAGTGCAGCCATTATACTTTTATTTTATGCCATTTTTCTCCCCGGCTTCGCCGGGAACCGAAAAATATGGCAGCATTATACCATTCCGCTTCGCGGCATGGTATAATAGGGAAAAACCAACCGCGAAGGAGCGACCCATGAAACTGATCAGCTGGAATGTGAACGGCCTGCGGGCCGCCCTGGGCAAGGGCTTTTTGGACTATGTGGCGGCGGAGGACCCGGACGTCATCTGCCTGCAGGAGACAAAGCTGCAGCCGGAGCAGGCGGTGTTCGACCTGCCGGGCTACCACCGGTATTTTAACTCCGCCGACAAAAAAGGCTACTCCGGCACGGCCATCCTGACGAAGGAGGAGCCCCTGTCCGTGACCTACGACTTCGGCCCCGACGAGCACCGCCACGAGGGGCGGATCATCACGGCGGAGTACCCGGCCTTTTACCTGGTGTGCTGCTACACCCCCAACAGCCAGGACGGGCTCAGGCGCCTTGACTACCGCATGCAGTGGGAGGACGACCTGCGGGAGTATCTCCGGGAGCTGGACGGGAAAAAGCCCGTGGTGTACTGCGGCGACCTGAACGTGGCCCACCGGGAGATCGACCTGAAGAATCCCAAGACCAACCGCCAGAACCCCGGCTTTACCGACCAGGAGCGGGAGAAGATGACGGCGCTTTTAGACGCGGGCTTCGTGGACACCTTCCGCTACATACACGGCGATGTGACGGACCGCTACTCCTGGTGGAGCTACCGCTTCCACGCCCGGGACAAGAACGTGGGGTGGAGGATCGACTACTTCATCGTGTCGGCGCGGCTTAAAGAAAAAGTGAAGGCGGCGGACATCCGCAGCGAAATATTCGGCAGCGACCACTGCCCGGTGTATTTGGAATTGGAGGTTTAATATGCTGAAATTATCTGTGAATTACTTTGCCAAGCCCGGCCGGCGGGAGGAATTCCTGCGGCGCATCGTGGAGGGCGGCATCCTGGCGGCCATCCGAGCGGAGGAGGGCTGCCTGCGGTACGACTACTATCTCTCCTGCCAGAACGAGGATGAGATCCTCCTGCTGGAGGAGTGGGACACCGCCGAGCACCAGCGCGTCCACATGGAGCAGGAGCACATGAAGCGGCTCCGGGTCATCAAGGAAGACTGCATCGCCGAGACGCAGCTGCACAACGACTGAGGCCATGCTCTTTGACACCCACGCCCACTATGACGATGAGCGCTTTGACGCCGACCGGGACGCCCTGCTGGCGAGTATGCCGGAGAAAAATGTGGGCCTCATTGTGAATCCCGGCTGCGATCTGCCCTCCTCCCGGATGGCGGTGGACATGGCGGGAAAATACGACTTTGTATACGCCGCCGTGGGCATCCACCCGGAGAACTGCGCCGATTTCGTGCCGGAGCAGATAGACGCCCTGCGCCAGCTGGCAAAAAATCCCAGGGTGGTGGCCATCGGGGAGATCGGCCTGGACTATTACTGGGCGGAAAATCCCCCCAAAGAGCTGCAGCAGGAGGTGCTGCGCCGGCAGCTCCAGCTGGCGGAGGAGCTGAATCTGCCCGTTATCATCCACGACCGGGACGCCCACGCCGACACCCTGGCCATGGTCCGGGAGTTTCCCGGCGTAAGGGGAGTATTTCACTGCTTTGCCGGGTCCGTGGAGATGGCCCGGGAGCTGCTCCAAATGGGGTGGATGCTGTCGTTTAACGGGGCGGCCACCTTCAAAAACGCCCGGAAGGCCCCGGAGGTCATCGCCGCGGTGCCCCTGGAGAAGCTGATGATCGAGACCGACGCGCCGTACCTGACGCCGGTGCCCCACCGGGGGGAGCGGAACGACTCGTCCTATGTGCGCTTCGTGGCGGAGAAGATCGCGGAAATTAAAGGGCTGACGCCGGAGGAAGTGGAGCAGGCCACCTGGGAGAACGGGCGGCGGTTTTTCGGCGTGTGATGAAAGCCATACGCGCCAAACGGGAAAACAGATCG
>CABMQL010000049.1 GCA_902388735.1 uncultured Eubacteriales bacterium
ATGCATCCAGAATAAACTCGACTTTTCCGACCCCGGGAGATTCAGCAGCAGGCTGCTCCCCCTGGTCCCGGCCACAGCCCGGGACAGCATGGCCCGGGGGGTGATCTTCAGCCCCTCCACCCACATGGCCACGGGGATGGCGGGGATCTCCCGCTCCAGCACGGCCCGGGTCGCCTCCGGTGTCACATCCCGGGGAGACAGGCCCGTGCCGCCGGTGGTCACAATGAGGTCGATGCCCCTCCGGTCGGCGCAGTCGCGCAGCTCCGCGCTGATCCGCTCCATTTCATCCGGCAGGATGGCGGTGTGCGTAACGGCAAACCCCGCCTCCTCCAGCATAGCCCGGACGGCGGGCCCGCTGGTGTCCTGCCGCAGGCCCTGGCTGCCCTTATCGCTTACGGTGATCACAGCGGCTGTATACTTCATAGCGATTCCTCCTGTTTTCTGTAGCCTAATGCGGCGGAGATCATGGTCGCCGTAGCGCAGACCTGCTGTACCCCCGCGTGAAACTCGTCCGAGTGTGTGCTGCGCAGCATGCCGATGATCCCCACGGTGTACTGCACCTTTCCCTCCACGTTGTAGATGGGCGCCGAAATGGAGCGCAGCCCGATCTTGTATTCTCCGTTTTCAATGGCATAGCCCTGGCCGCGGCAGGTCTCCACCTCCCGCAGCAGGGAGGGAATGTCTGTAATGGTGTGTGGCGTAAATTGGGTCATACTCTGGCCCCGCAGCAGGTTCTCTGCCCCGGCCCGGGACATATGCGCCAGGAACACCTTCCCCTGGGACGTGCAGAAAACCGGCATCCGGGAACCAATATCCGACACGATCCGCAGGCCGCCCCGGGCCTCCACCTGGTCCAGGGTGATCACGCTGCCGCTCTCGTAAACGGAGAGCATCACGGACGCCCCGGTCTCCCGGCACAGGTGCTCCATGTAGGGCCGGGCCACCAGCGAGATATCCCAGGACCGCTCCACCTGCCGCCCGTACTCAAACAGGCGCATGCCCAGCGCGTATCTTCCGTCCGGGGTCTGGGTCACCACGTCGTATCCCCGCATGGTGGTCAGCAGCCCAAATACCGTACTCTTTGGATAGCCGCACAGGGCCGCCAGGTCCTTCAGCAGCAGCGGCTTGCCCGCCTGGTTCATGATCTGCAGCAGCTCCATGGCCTTTGCCACGGACAAAATGATGTTGCCGTCCACCATCGCACACCCACTTCTTTCTCTTTCAGCATAACAAAATTGCCTTTTCCCGTCAAGAAGAATCCGACAACCCCGTTGTCAAATCCGATAATACCGAATCACCTGTTTGAAATCCACCTGCCCGGAATGGTAAAATTAAGAGGAAAAGGAAGGATTTCCGTATGATCGATGGAGCAGGCAGAAACATTACCTATCTCAGGCTGTCGGTGACGGACCTGTGCGACCTTCGCTGCCGTTACTGCATGGCGGAGGAGGGCGTAGAAAAGCGCCCCCACGGGGCCCTGTGCTCCTTTGAGGAGCTGCAGTCGTTTGCCGCAGCCGCCGCCCGGCTGGGCGTGAAAAAAATACGCATCACCGGCGGTGAGCCCCTGGCCCGCCGGGGCATCGTGGATCTGTGCGCCATGCTGCGGGCCGTCCCCGGCGTGGAGGAGCTGTGCCTGACCACCAACGGCACCCGCCTTGCCCAGCTGGCCCGTCCCCTGCGCGAGGCCGGCGTGGACCGGCTGAACATCAGCCTGGATTCCCTCCGTCCGGAGCGCTACCGGGCCATCACCCGGACAGGCAGCCTGGACACGGTCCTCTCCGGCATCCGCGCCGCAGAGAGTGCCGGGTTTGAAAATATGAAAATCAACTGCGTCCTCCTGGGCGGCATCAATGACGACGAAATTGAAGATTTCGTCCGCCTGACCCTGGATAGGCCCTGGCAGGTGCGCTTTATTGAGCTGATGCCCATGGGCGTGTGCGCCGCCTGGCCCCGGGAGCGGTTCTTGCCGGCACAGGCGGTCCTGGACCGGGTGCCTCAGCTGCAATCGGTCGGTGCAAGCGGCGTCGCCAAGCTCTACCGCCTGCCGGGCGCGGCGGGCACCGTGGGCCTTATTGAGCCCATGAGCTGTGCCTTCTGTGCGGATTGCTCCCGCATCCGTATCACGGCGGACGGCCGGCTGAAGCCCTGCCTCCACTCGGACGCAGAGCTCACCCTGCGGGGCCTCACAGGCACGGCCCTGGAGCAGGCCATTCGCCGGGGCATCGCTATGAAGCCCCAGCGCCACCACCTGGAGGAGACCGGCCGCACAGAAACGCACCGGAGCATGTTTGAGATCGGGGGCTGACAGCGATGGACTTGACACATTTCAATGAGCAGGGCCGGGCCCGCATGGTAGATGTAAGTGAAAAGGCCCCCACCCACCGGGTGGCCCGGGCCACCGCCACGGTGCATATGGCCGCCGAAACCATGGATAAGATCCGCCAGGGCCGCATCGGCAAGGGCGATGTGCTGGCCGTGGCCCAGGTAGCGGGCATCATGGCCGCCAAGAAAAACAGCGACCTGATCCCCATGTGCCATCCCCTTCTGTTGACAAAGGTGGACATTACATTTGAATTGGAAGATACCGCCCTGCACATCTGCAGCGAGGTCCGCTGCACCGGCGAAACGGGCGTGGAGATGGAGGCCCTGACGGCGGCCTCCGTGGCGGCGCTGACGGTATATGATATGTGCAAGGCCGTCCAGCGGGATATGACCATCACCGACATCCGCCTTCTTTATAAGGAGGGCGGCAAGAGCGGTGTATACGAAGCCGAGGTGTAGAGCATGGCAGCAGTTACAGCGGTAAACATCAGCGAAAAAAAGGGCACGCGCAAGCACGAAGTGCCCTATATTGACCTCAAGTGCCATCACGGCATCGTGGGCGATGCCCACGCCGGCGACTGGCACCGGCAGATCAGCCTTTTGGCAGACGAAAGCGTAGACACCATGCGCGCCATCTGCCCCATTCCCCTGGATGCCGGGGTTTTCGCGGAGAATATCAATACCCGGGGCATCGACCTCAAGCATCTGCCCGTGGGCACCCACCTGCGGGTAGGCGAAACAGAGCTGGAGGTCACCCAGATCGGCAAGCAGTGCCATAACGACTGTGAGATCAAGCGCACCGCCGGCAAATGCGTCATGCCCACGGAGGGCATCTTTGCCGTGGTGGTAAAAGAGGGCCGCGTGCAGGCCGGAGATGAGATCGAGGTGCTGAAATGAAGCTCATTAAAACCGAGGACGCCGTGGGCCATGTGCTCTGCCACGACATGACCCAAATTATCAAGGATCAGTATAAGGACGCCCGCTTCCGCAAGGGCCACGTAGTCACGGCGGAGGACATCCCAGTGCTGCTGTCCATGGGCAAGGAGCATCTGTACGTCTGGGAGATGACCCCCGGCATGGTCCACGAAAACGACGCAGCGGAGCGGCTGCTCAAGCTGTGCGGCCAGGAAAACATGATCCGCAGCGAAGTGAAAGAGGGCAAGATCGAGCTGAAGGCCGCCTGTGACGGTCTGTTCCTGGTGGATAGTTCGCGCCTTGTAGCGGTGAACAGCCAGGATGAGGTGATGATCGCCACCCGCAAGGGCGGCACCGCCGTCCGCAAGGGGGATAAGCTGGCGGGCATGCGGGTGATCCCCCTGATTATCGCCGAGGAAAAGCTGCAAAAGGCGGAGCAGGCCGCAGGCCCCGCCCCCCTGCTGCAGCTAAAGCCCTTCGTCCGCAAAACCGCCTGCATCGTCGCCACCGGCGGCGAGGTGAAAAAGGGTCTCATCAAGGACACCTTCACCCCCGTGGTCATAGAAAAGCTGAAGACCTGCGGCATCGAGACGCTGGAGGTGGTCTATTCCGGAGACGGCGTGGAGAACGTCCGGGACGCAGTGCTCGCCATGCGCGGGAAGAATCCGGACATGATCCTCTGCACCGGCGGCATGAGCGTGGACCCGGATGACAACACCCCCGGCGGCATCAAGGCGGCCGGTGCGAATATCGTCTGCTACGGCGCCCCGGTGCTCCCCGGCGCCATGTTCCTGCTGGGCTATTTTGAAGACGGCCTGCCCGTCATGGGCCTTCCCGGCTGCGTCATGTATGCCGGCGCCACGATTTTTGACCTGGTTCTGCCCAAGGTGGCGGCGGATGTACCCGTGAAGCGCAGCGACATCGCCGCCCTGGGCGAGGGCGGCCTGTGCCTGGGCTGTAAGGAGTGCCATTACCCCATCTGCCCCTTCGGCAAGTAAAAAATGCTATGCGCCCAGGAGGGCGCATAGCTGTTGCAAATCGTTATCCTCGCAAAAGAATTGCGTCGATATAAAAACAAAAATCAGAAAGGAAAAAACATGATGAAAAAGTTTATCTCCCTGCTCCTGGCGCTGGTCATGGCTCTGAGCCTGGTGGCCTGCGGCAGCAAGGACAACGACAAGAAGGACGATCAGGCTGTGGAGCTGACGGTGTTTGCCGCCGCCTCCCTCACCGAGTCCCTCACCGCCATTGGCGACAAGTACATGGCCGACAACAAGAACGTGAAGATCAGCTTCAACTTCGATTCCTCCGGCAAGCTGCTGACCCAGATCGAGGAAGGCGCCGTGTGCGACCTGTTCATTTCCGCCGCCCCCAAGCAGATGAACGCTTTGGATGGCTCCCTGAAGGCTGACTCCGAGAAGAACCCCAAGGGCCAGGACCTGCTGGTAGCCGGCAGCCGCATCGACCTGCTGGAGAACAAGGTAGCCCTGGCCGTGGCCGAGGGCAATCCCAAGGGCATCGACAGCTTTGATAAGCTGGCCGACCTGCTGAAAAACGGCGATGTGAAGCTGGCCATCGGCAACAGCGACGTCCCCGTGGGCCGGTACACCCAGAAGATCTTCAAGTTCTATGACATTGACGAGGCCGCCATCGCCGAGAAGCTGACCTATGGCTCCAACGTGAAGGAAGTCACCACCGCCGTGTCTGAGGGCACCGTGGACTGCGGCATCATCTATGCCTCCGACGCCTATTCCGCCAAGCTGACCGTGGCCGCCGAGGCCACCGCCGACATGTGCGGCCAGGTCATCTACCCCGCCGCCGTGCTGAACACCTCCCAGCAGCAGGATGCCGCCGCCGCATTCCTGAAGTATCTCCAGGGTGCCGAGGCTTCCGCCGAGTTTGAGAAGGTTCTGTTCACCCCCCTGAGCAAGTAATTCTTCCTTCCCACGAAACCGGGCAGGGCGCTGAATGCGCCCTGCCCACATCCCGTTTTTCTGGAGGTCCCTTATGGATTGGTATCCCCTGTTAAACTCGCTGCGCATCGCCGCCATTTCGGCGGTGGTGGTGTTCTTCACGGGCATCGCCGCGGCGTACTATATTGCCAAGCTCCCGCGTTTGGTCAAAGGCATTCTGGACGTAATTCTGACCCTGCCCCTGGTGCTGCCGCCCACGGTGGTGGGCTATCTGCTGCTGCGGGTGCTGGGCCCGAAACGCCTCATCGGTGCCTGGGTGCTGGAGACCTTCGGCATCCGTATGGTCATGACCTGGTGGTCCGCCATTTTTGCCACCGTCGTGGTGGTATTTCCGCTGATGTACCGCACGGTCCGGGGCGCCTTCGAGGCTTTTGACGAGACGCTGGCCTACGCCGGGCAGACCCTGGGTCTGTCCAATACCTATATTTTTTGGCATATCCGCATGCCCTACTGCCGCCAGGGCGTGCTGGCCGGCGCGGTGCTGGCCTTCGCCCGGGCCTTGGGCGAATACGGTGCCACCAGCATGATTGCCGGCTATACCCCCGGCAAGACCGCCACCGTGTCCACCACCGTCTATCAGCTTTGGCAGGTGGGCAACGATGCCCTGGCCCTGAAGTGGGTGCTGGTGAACATCGGCATTTCCGCCGTGATACTGCTGGTGGTGAACATGCTGGAAAAGAAAAACCTGCTCACCGCGGCAGGCCGTGGAAGGAGGCAGACCCCGTGAGCCTTATAGTCGATATTGAGAAGAAGCTGGGCAGCTTCACCCTGCGCTCGAAATTCGAGACGGGCCATGGCACCATGGCCCTGCTGGGTGCCTCCGGCTGCGGCAAGAGCGTTACTCTCAAGTGCATCGCCGGCATCATGACCCCGGACCGGGGCCGCATCGTCCTGGACGGCGTAACCCTTTTTGATAGTGAGAAGCATATTGACCTGACGCCTCAGCAGCGGCAGGTGGGGTATCTGTTCCAGCAGTACGCCCTGTTCCCCAACATGACCGTGGCCCAGAACATCCAGTGCGGCATCCGCACCGGCAGCCGGGCAGAAAAGCAGCAGCGGGCTGCCCAGCAGCTGCGCCGCTTCCGCCTGGAGGGTTTGGAGAAGAAGTATCCCACCCAGCTCTCCGGCGGCCAGCAGCAGCGGGTGGCCCTGGCCCGCATCCTGGCCTCCGAGCCCAAGGCCATTTTGCTGGATGAGCCCTTTTCGGCCCTGGACAGCTTCCTCAAGTGGAACCTGGAGCTGGAGCTGTCGGACCTGCTCTCCGGCTTTGACGGCCCCATTCTGTGGGTCAGCCACGATTTAGGCGAGTGCTACCGGAACTGCCGCACCGTCTGCGTTATAGAAAACGGTGTCTCCGGCGCCGTAACGGATATGGAGTCCCTGGTGCACCACCCCGCCACCCAGAGCGCGGCCCGGCTCACCGGCTGCCGCAACTTCCTGTCCGCCCAGGGGTGCCAGGGCGGCGTGCGCCTGGACGGCTGGGACATCACCCTCCCCCTGCCCGCCGGGGACGGCCCATGCACCGTGGCCATTCCGGACAGTGCGGTCTCCCTGGGTGCCGGCCCCTACCGTGCCCAGGTATTTAGGACCATCTGCGACCTGAATGAAACTGCCGTCCTGCTCCGCCCGGTGCAGGATGCCGCCGGACCGCTCCTGCGGGTGTCCGCGTCCAAGACGGCCGTCCCCGCCCAGGGCGCGGCCGTAGCCTTCGACCTGCACCCGGAGCAGTGCCTGTGCTACCGGTAACCGCCATCAAGACCAACACAAAAGCCAACATAAAAGCCCGCAAGTTCTTCGAACTTGCGGGCTTTATTTTCCCATATAGCCGCGCCTTACGCAGCCGCCCCATTCAGGGCGATGTTCGGCTTGATCCGTCTGCGGTAGAGCCTGCACCAGCAAACCAGCAGCACCATAAGTAGCAGCAGCCACGAGGCCGGATAGGACGCATATACCCATGTGGGTGCCATGGTGTCCGTGTTGATGGCGGCGATCCAGGCCAGGCGGAATGCACAGGTACACAGCAGGTTGATGACCACCGGCCGCACCGGGCTGCCGCAGCCCCGGATAGCGCCTGTAAGCACGTCCGCAATGCCGAAGATCACATACGGCGCCGCCACCAGCCGCAGCCGCACCGCCCCAGCCGCCAACACCGCCGGATCCTGGTTGTAGATAGCCAGCAGCGGCACGCTCCAAATGCAGGCCACAGCGCTGAGGGTAGCCCCGGTGACCACGGTACACAGGATGCACTTTTTCAGGATCTCCTTCACCCGCTCATACTTCCCCGCGCCGATGTTCTGGCTCAGGAAGGTCTGCGCCGACTGATGAAAGGTGTTCATTGCCACATAGATAAACCCGTCGATGCTGCCGGCAGCGCTGCAGCCGGCCACCACCACGCTGCCGTAGGCGTTGATGGCACTCTGTATGACCACATTGGACACGCTGAACAGGCACCCCTGCACCCCGGCGGGGATGCCCACCTTGGCCATAAGGCTCAGGCTCCGGCGGTCAAAGCGCAGCTTCCGCCAGGAAAAGTGCAGCTCGTCCTGGGTGCGCATAAGGCACACCACCACCAGCACGGCGCTGAGCACCTCGCTGATGACCGTGGCCAGGGCCACCCCCGCCACATCCATCTGAAGCGAAATGACAAACAGCAGGTTCAGCGCCACATTGGTCACGCCGCTGATGGTGAGGAACAGCAGCGGCCGCTGGGTGTCCCCCCGGGCGCGCAGGGCAGCCGCGCCGTAGTTATACAGCATAATGGCCGGCGTCCCGGCAAAGTAGATATACAGGTACGTCAGTGCCAGGTCAAAAATATCATCCGGGGTGGAGACCATGCGCAATATCCACTCCGCCATAGCGCAGCCGGCTCCGCCCAGGATCAGTCCGCCCACCAGGGCCATGGCCACCGCCGTGTGGATGGCCGCGGAGATCTCCCCGCCCTTGTCCCCCTCGCCGATGTACCGGGCGATGACCACATTCACGCCCACTGCCATGCCGATGAGCAGGTTCACCACCAGGTTCACAATGGCCGTGGTGCTGCCCACGGCGGCCAGGCTGGCGTAGTTTGCGTAGCGCCCCACCACCACAACGTCCGCCGCGTTAAACAGCAGCTGCAGCACGCTGGATGCCATAAGCGGCAGGCTGAACAGCAGCAATTTCTTCAGCAGCGGCCCCGTCAGCATATCGATGGAGCCGCCCAGTCTGAAATGATGGATCCTTTTCATATTGCCATTTCCCGCAGCCGCGCTATAGGCGTCCGATCCGCAGGCCTTTCCGTCCTATCTGAAGTGCTCCCTCCCCAGGGCCCAAAGGGCGTCCCTGCTTCGGTGCGTCCTCCTATTATAGTGGCAAAGGCGCAAAATCTCAAGCAAATTCGACACCGCATACTACACAAATATTTCCCCGGCCCGCCCCGTCCGGTCATGCAGTTTTTTGTTTTTCGGTTACTTGTCCCCGTTTTCCGCCACCCAGGTGCGCACATAGTCCACAAACAGCCTGGTGGACTTTGACAGGGCCTTCTCATCCTTCACGCCGATGCCGATGGTCCGGTCAAACTGCAGGGGCGCCCGGCAGACCTGCACGGGCATGGGGCTGTGGCTCACCATAAGTCGGGGCAGCAGGCTGATGCCCAGTCCCTCGGACACCATGGCCAGGATGGTCCGGTCCTCCCGGGCGGTGTACTTCACCTGGGGCCGGATGCCCAGCTTGTCAAAGGCGGCCATGATCTCGTAGTCCTCCCCCTCCTCCAGCAGGATGAACGGCTCCTGGGCCAGCTCCGATGCCGGGAACGGGTCCGCCTGTGCGTAAGGATGGCCGCAGGGCACCACCACCCGCAGCTCGTCCCGGTACAGGGGATAAGTCTGCAGATGCTTGGTGGACGGCAGGCGGAAAAAGCCGCAGTCCACCGCCCCGGACACGATCCAGCTCTCGATCTGCTCGTAAAAGTCCCCGGTGACCACCTCAAACTCGATGTTGGGGTAAATCTGGCCGAAGCTCTTGAGGATCCTGGGCAGCCACAGAAAGGAGACGCTGGAAAAGGTAGCCACCTTCACCAGGCCGCTGTCCATACCCTTGAGACTCTCCACCGTCTGCATCATGCCGTGGTGGGCGGCGCAGAGCTTTTCGATCTGGGGCAGCAGAGCCCGCCCGTCCGCCGTCAGCACCACCCCGCCCCGGTTGCGGCTCAGGAGGGTGACGCCCAGCTCCCCCTCCAGGGAGTTGATGGCGTGGCTGATGCCGGACTGGGTGAAATTCATGGCCTCGGCCGCCTTGGAAAAGCTGCCGCAGGCCGCGGTTTTCAAAAAAATCTGATACTTTGTGATACTCATAAGGCACCTCCCATCCCTCTCATTATACCATACAACTCCTCATGATTTCAAGAACAAACATGCGCTTCACAAATATAAAATTCTGTGCTATGATAAATCCAGCTTAAAGATTGGAGGACAAAAATTATGGCATTGATTTCTAAGATGAACCGCTGCGCCGTGTGCGGCAGCAGCGAAGTGGTATACAACGAGGCTGCCGGCCTGTACCATTGCCCCGTGTGCGGCAAGGACAGCGCTGAGCCCATGCCCCAGGCGGACCTGACGGCTATCAACCGCATCGCCGTTCTGGGCGACACCGACGGCGAGATGGACGAGCTCCGCCGCCGCTATCCCCACCTGGACCTGCCCACCTGGAGCAAGGAAGACCGCCTGCAGCTCTGATAAACTCACCATTTCCTATTTCTTTTCCATACTGAGGATACCCCTCAAAGAAAGATCCCGAGCCGGTGCCCGGGATCTTTTTTGCTGCACAAACCCATAGCAAAAATAGATATGTACGTTCCCCCCTCACACCGTCCACCGGATCTCCGCTGCATCCCCCGCCAGCCGGATGCAGCCAATGAGCTGCGCGGCCACGGCCTTTTTCCCGTCAAAGGGCAGGTCAGCCAAGCGGATCTCCCGGAGCCGCTCCTCCCGGCGCTCCCCCCGTTCCCGCTCCTGCTGCAGCGTCTGCCGCTCCCGTCCGATCTTCTCCAGGGCCCTGCGCAGATAGGCGGCGGGCATGGACTCACTCCGGGCAAAGGCATCCGTCAGCCGCTCCGCCTGCCGGTCCAGCTCCGCCAGGGATGCGGCATACCGGCTTTCGCCGCATTCCTCCTCCCGGGGCTTCGGGCAGCTGTCCAGCAGCTTTTCCATGTCCCCCTGCACGCGCTCCTCCAGCTCCCCCAGGTCCACCCGTATGGCCAAGCGGCAGTGGGCCAAGTTGTAGCGCCCGCTGCAGTGCAGGTATCGCCTTCCGCCGCTCTCCGTCACGGAAACGCTGTATCCGCACTCCGCGCATTTCAGCAGGCCCGATAGCCAGGTGTGCTTTCCCTGGCCACTGCGGCCCAGCTGCCGGTTTTTCCGCAGCTTTTCCTGGCACCGGAGAAACAGCTCCGCCTCCACCAATCCCGGGCTGTTCAGCACCGACAGGACCTGGCTCCCCTCTCCGGTGCGCCTGCGGCTGTCCGGCTCCCGCCTGCCCACCAGCAGCAGCCCGTGCTGCCCGTCAAAATACTCCGCCGGATCGGTTACGGTGATGCCCTGCCCCAGATAATACAGCCGCACCTGCTCGTCCGCCTTTACATAGGCCGGGTTGTGCAGCAGCCGGGACAGAGTCACGCTGTCCCACACCGCCCGCTTGGGCCCGGGGATACCCTCCCGGCTCAGCTTTTTGGCCAGTCCCGACAGAGATGTCCCCTCCCCGACGTATTCGGCAAAAATTCGCCGCACCAGCTCCCCGTGCCCGTTGGGCACCAGCGCCGGCGCCCATCGTCCGTCCCGCCCGGCGGCCCGGCCGTTGTCGAATCCGAAGGGCGCCGGCCCCCCGGGCCACGCCCCCAGGGCCGCCCGGCGGTAGTA
>CABMQL010000050.1 GCA_902388735.1 uncultured Eubacteriales bacterium
GGGGATATTTTTATTCTATTCTTTTGTGGGCTTTTTCGGCCCGTCCAGCACATCCTGCAGGCTGATGCCGTCCAGATACTCGTTCACCACCTGCTCCAGCCCCGCCCAGATGGGCAGGGTTTCGCACTCGTGGCAGCGGGGACAGGCGTTGGGCGACTGCTCCAGGCAGGCCACGGGAGACAGGCCTCCCTCCGCGGCCCGGAGGATCTCACCCACGGTATATTCCGCCGGATCCTTTGCCAGCCGATAGCCCCCCTGAAAGCCCCGGGAGGTCTGCAGCAGGCCGGCCCGGTTCAGCACCGGGATGATCTGCTCCAGGTATTTTTTGGAGATGCCCTGCCGGGCGGCGATGTCCTTCAGAGCCACCACGCCGCTGCCTTGGTTTTCCGCCAGGTCCAGCATCATCCGCAGGGCGTACCGGCCCCGGGTGGAAATTTTCATGCCGCACACCTCCTTAAAACCTGGCGAAAAATCTATCGATTTTTCTGCCAAAAAGATTACAGTCTGCTGCGTGCATAATTTTGAGCCCTTGGCTCAAAATTATGCACGGGCAGCCTGAGAAGTATTTTTCCCCACGCGCATGTCGCGGTAAAAAATGATTTGAATTTTTTGCCGCCTGCGGGCGGCAAACTCTGCGAGGCGTTTTCTCGCGCCGCCTTTATAGGCTTAGGATACCACAATTTTTCCCCTTTCGCAAGGGCTTCACACCATGCGGCAGCCCTCGCAGTTTTCGCAGTCGGGGAACTGGCTGTGGTCGTAGGGGATGCCGTTGCGGTCGTAGTAGTCCTTCACGGCGGACTTGATGGCCTCCTCCGCCAGGACGCTGCAGTGCAGCTTGTGGGCGGGCAGGCCGCCCAGGGCGTCCACCACGTCCTTGTTGCTGATGGCCAGGGCCTCCTCCACGGTCTTGCCCTTGATCATCTCCGTGGCCATGGAGGACGAGGCGATGGCGCTGCCGCAGCCAAAGGTCTCGAACTTCACGTCCTGGATGACGCCGTCCTTGATGTCCAGGTACATCTTCATAATATCGCCGCACTTGGCGTTGCCCACTTCGCCCACGCCGCTGGGGTTCTCGATCTCGCCTACGTTCCGGGGATTCATGAAGTGGTCCATAACAGTATCGGTATACAGTGCCATGATATTTGCCTCCTTATTTACAGCATGAACGGCTTCTTGCCGCTGACCAGATCTTTCCACATGGGGCTCATATTGCGCAGGTACTCCACGACTCTCGGGACCTCCTGCAGAATGATGTCCACTTCCTCCTCCGTGTTCCACTCGCACAGGCTCAGGCGCAGGGAGCCGTGGGCCACCTCGTGGGGCCGGCCGATGGCCAGCAGCACATGGCTGGGATCCAGGGACCCGGAGGTGCAGGCGCTGCCGGAGCTGGCGCAGATGCCCTTGGCATCCAGCAGGAGCAGCAGGCTCTCGCCCTCGATGCCCTCAAAGCAGAAGTTCACGTTGCCGGGCAGCCGGTGCACCGGGTCGCCGTTGAGGGCGGAGTGGGGGATCTTGGACAGGCCCTCGATCAGCTTGTCCCGCAGGGCGGAGACCTTTTCGGCGTTCTCGTCGATGTGGTCGCAGGCCTCCTTCAGGGCCGCCGCCATGCCCACGATGGCGGGCAGATTCTCCGTGCCGGCCCGCTTGCCACGCTCCTGGGCGCCGCCCTCGATGACGTTCACCAGGGGGATGCCCTTCCGGGCGTACAGCACGCCGGAGCCCTTGGGCCCGTGGAACTTGTGGCCGGAGAGGGAGAGCATGTCAATATTCTGCTCCCGCACATTGATGTGCAGGTGGCCCGCCGCCTGCACGGCGTCCGTGTGGAAGATGACACCCTTTTCCTTGCACACCGCGCCGATCTCGGGGATGGGGAGAATGGAGCCGATCTCGTTGTTGGCGTACATGATGGTCACCAGGGCGGTGTCCGGCCGGATGGCGGCAGCTACCTGCTCGGGGGTGATGGTGCCGGTGGTACCCACAGGCAGCAGCTCCACTTCAAAGCCCTCTTTTTCCAGCTTTTTCAGGGTGTGCAGCACCGCGTGGTGCTCAAAGGCGGTGGAGATGATGTGCTTCTTGCCCTTCAGCGCGCCGAACCGGGCGGCGGAGATGATGGCCTGGTTGTCGGCCTCGCTGCCGCCGGAGGTGAAGATGATCTCCTTGGGGTCGCAGCCCAGGCACTTGGCCACGGTCTCCCGGGCGCCCTGCAGAGCCTCGGCGGCCCGCTGGCCCACGGAGTGCAGGCTGGAGGGATTGCCATAATTGTCCTGCAGACAGGGGAGCATGGCAGCCAAAGCGGTGTCGCTCATTTTAGTGGTGGCTGCATTGTCAGTATAAATAGTCATACGCTGGTCCTCCTGGTATGAAAAATCTAATGCCTACTTGTTTGGTATGCTTACAATACCCCTAAAAACTTACTTTGTCAATAAGCTTTAGTAAAATATTTTTAACTTTTCCTTGTTTTTTTGGCCCCGGTGTGCTACGCTGGATAAAATAAACGATGGAGTGTACCAATTATGGAAATTCAAAAATCTTCGGAGGATTACCTGGAGACCATGCTGATGATGCAGGAGAAGCACGGCTATATCCGCTCCATCGACGTGGCGGAGCATCTGGGGGTCACCAAGCCCAGCGTCAGCTATGCCACCAAGCGTCTGCGGGAGAACGGCTATATCACCATGGACAAAACGGGTCTCATCACCCTGGAGCCCAGCGGCCTGGCCATTGCCCGGGAGATGCTGGAGCGCCACCATACCCTCACCACCATCCTGGTCCGCCTGGGGGTGGACCAGGAGACGGCGGAGGCCGATGCCTGCAAGATCGAGCATGACATCAGCCCCCAGACCTTTGCGGCCATCTGCCGCCACGCACGGGAGCACAACCAATGAGCGATGTGCGTGTGGCCCGGATCCTGGAGGAAATGCTCCGCTTTTCCGCCGGGAACCTGCATGATATCGACCACCTGATCCGGGTGTGGACCTATGCCAGGACCATAGGCGAGCTGGAGGGGCTGGACGGGGAGACCCAGTTTGTTTTGGAGGTCGCCGCCATCACCCATGACATAGCCTGCCCCCTGTGCCGGGAGAAATACGGCAATACCAACGGAAAAAATCAGGAGCGGGAGGGCGCCCTGCTGGTGCGGGACTTCCTGGCCGATGCCGGTATGACCGCCGGACAGGTGGATAGGGTCGCCTACCTGGTGGCCCACCACCACACCTATTCCGGGGTGGACGGCACGGACTATCAGATCCTGCTGGAGGCGGATTATATCGCCAACGCCTGCGAGAACGGGTACAGCCGGGAGAACGTGGAAAATTTTGTCCGAACTGTCCTGCGCACCGCCGGCGGGAGGCGGATCCTGCGCGCGGTTTTCGCTGTCTAAAAAATAATTTCATACGGCAAAGCGGGCCGGCCCCATGGGGCCGGCCCGGTTATTATTATAATCTGATCAGCTTTCCTGCCGCTGCAGCTTTTCCAGCATCCGGGTGAATTCCTCCGGCAGCGGACAGGTGAGGGAGACCTTCTCCCCCGTGGCCGGATGAATGAACTCCAGGCCCGTGGCGTGGAGGCACTGCCCCGTCAGCCCCGGTACGGGCTTTTTGGCCCCGTACACGGTGTCCCCCAGGATGGGGTGGCCGATGTAGGCAAGGTGGACCCGGATCTGATGGGTGCGGCCCGTCTCCAGGCGGCAGCGCAGATGGGTCACGCCCCGGTAGCGGGCAATGACCTCCCAGTGGGTCACGGCCCGGCGTCCGTCGGGCACCACGGCCATCTTTTTCCGGTCCGTCCGGTGGCGGCCGATGGGCGCATCCACGGTGCCGCTGTCCTCCTTGAAATTGCCCACGGCCAGGCACTCATAGGTCCGGGCCAGGGTGTGGTCCGCCAGCTGGGCGGCCAGGAAGGCGTGGGCGGCGTCGTTTTTGGCGGCGATGATGAGCCCGCTGGTGTCCCGGTCAATGCGGTGGACGATGCCCGGCCGCAGCTGGCCGCCGATGCCTGACAGGCTCCCGGCGCAGTGGTGCAGCAGGGCGTTGACCAATGTGCCGTCCGGGTGTCCCGGGGCGGGGTGCACCACCATGCCCACGGGCTTGTTTACCACGATCACGTCCTTGTCCTCATAGACCACGTCCAGGGGGATGTCCTCCGGCCGGGCCTCCGGCTCCTCCGCCTCCGGCAGGGTGACGCAAACCCTTTCGCCGCCCTGAAGCCGGGCGCTTTTTCCGGCGGGCCTGCCGTCCACGGTGACGCAGCCCCCCTCAATGAGCCGGGCCGCCGCCGAGCGGGTCACGCCCGGCAGCTGCGCGGCCAGAAACGCGTCCAGCCGCGCCCCGGCGGATTCAGTTGTGGCCGTCAGGATCCTTGTGTCCATGGCCGCGCTCCTTCTTGTCGTATTTGTCGTAGAACCACAGGTAGTACACCGCGCCCAGCACGGCGCCCACCACCACAAAGCAGTCCGCCAGGTTGAAGATGGGGTACTCAAACAGCGGCGAGATGTCCAGCATATCCACCACATACCCGTGCCACACCCGGTCGATCATGTTGCCCAGGCCGCCGCCCAGGATGAAAAGCCCCGCCGTGACGCCCAGGGGATGCCGCACGATCCTCCGGATCAGCAGCCATGCCACGGCGATCATCAGCGCCGCCGTGATCACCAGCAGCACCGCCGTCTTGCCCGACAGGCTGGACCAGGCCGCGCCGTAGTTGTGCAGCCGCGTCAGCTGCAGCACCCCGGGGATCAGCTGCGCCGATTCCCCCAGGGCCAGGTGGGTCACCGTCCAGTATTTCAGCGCCTGGTCCAGCCCGATGAGGACCGCCAGCAGCGCAATGCTCCACACCATAGAAAAAACTCCTTTTCCGTTTTTCGCTGCCCCTATCATACACGTTTTGGCGGAAATTTGCAACGCTCTGCGGCTTGTTTTGCACCGGGGAATGTGGTATAATCTCTTAATTAAAGTCGAATCATAGCGCCATTTTTGCAATCGGGCGCTTACGGAGGGTTATTTTGGACAGAAAACAAGTGGTTTTATCGGCGGAGGAGACCCTGCGCCAGCGGGATTTTGAGCGGAAACTGGCGGACATCCACCGCCAGCGCAGCCGTGCGCCCCTGGCCCTGGTGGATACCTTCGGCTGCCAGCAGAACGTGGCCGACAGCCAGCATATCATGGGCATGCTCCGGGCCATGGGCTGCGAGTTTACGGACGATGCCGGCCAGGCCGACATCATCGTGCTGAACACCTGCGCCATCCGGGACCATGCGGAAAAGCGGGTCTTCGGCAACCTGGGCGCCCTGACCCATACCAAGAAGAAAAATCCCGAGCAGATCATCTGCCTGTGCGGCTG
Source organism: uncultured Eubacteriales bacterium (assembly GCA_902388735.1). Taxonomy (GTDB): domain Bacteria; phylum Bacillota; class Clostridia; order Oscillospirales; family Oscillospiraceae; genus Vescimonas. Next base: position 5,338 of record CABMQL010000050.1, read on the forward strand.
TATGGCCCAGCGGCCGGAGATCGCCGAAAAGGTCCGCACCAGCTACCGCCATGTGGACCTGGTGTTCGGCCCCCAGGCCATGTGGAAGTTCCCGGAGCTTTTATACCGGGTCTACACCCAGCGGGGCCGGGTGTTCTCCGTGGAGGAGGAGCACGGCACCATTGCCGAGGGGATGCCCGTTGTGCGGGAGGGAAAGACCCGGGCGTGGGTATCCATCATGTACGGCTGCAACAACTTCTGCTCCTACTGCATCGTGCCCTATGTCCGGGGCCGGGAGCGCAGCCGGGACATGGATAAGATCGTGGCCGAGGTGAAGGAGCTGGCCGCCCAGGGCTATAAGGAGATCACCCTCCTGGGCCAGAACGTGAACTCCTACGGCAAGGACTTAGAGCCCCGGCGCGACTTCGCCGACCTGCTCCAGGAGCTGGATAAGATCGACGGGGACTTCCTCCTGCGCTTTATGTCCTCCCAGCCCAAGGATGCGTCCTTTAAGCTCTTTGACACTATGGCGCAAAGCCGCCATGTGGCCCACCAGCTGCACCTGCCGGTGCAGTCCGGCTGCGACCGGGTGCTCCGGGCCATGAACCGGCCCTACGACCGGGCCCGGTATATAGAGCTTATCACCTACGCCCGCCAGGTCATGCCCGACCTGGTGCTCACCTCCGATGTCATCATCGGCTTCCCCGGGGAGACGGAGGCGGAGGCCATGGAGACGGTGGACCTGGTGCGCCAGGTGGAGTTTGATGCCCTGTTCACCTTCATTTTCTCTCCCCGCCCCGGCACCCCGGCGGCTAAGATGGACGACCCCGTACCCCGGGCGGAGAAGCAGAAGTGGTTCGACACCCTCTGTGCCGCCCAGAATGAGATTTCCGCCCGGCACCACGCCCGCTATGTGGGCAAGATCCTCCGCTGCCTGGTGGACGGCGAGACGGACGATGCCCGCTGGCCCCTGTCCGCCCGCACCGCCGGAGGCCGCCTGGTCCACCTGGTGGGGGACAAGGATGCCCTGGGCCAGTATCGGGACGTGAAGATCACCGACAGCAACACCTGGGCCCTGTTCGGCGAGATGCTGTGATCGTATAATGATGTGTCATTGCAAGGGCACCCCGCGCATCCCCATGTAATCTGTCATTGCGAAGCCAGTGACCGAAGTCACTGGCTGTGGCAATCCGTAATCCCCTATCCCTCAAAAAGGAGGCCATCCCCATGCCCACCATTCAATGCTTAGATTCCCATGTCGCCGACCTCATCGCCGCCGGCGAGGTGGTGGAGCGCCCGGCCAGCGTGGCCAAGGAGCTGCTGGAAAACGCCCTGGACGCCGGGGCCTCCGCCGTATCGGTGGAGGTGCAGCATGGCGGCCTCACCTATCTGCGTATCACCGATAACGGCTGCGGCATCGCCCCCTCTCAGCTGCCCACCGCCTTCCTGCGCCACGCCACCAGCAAGCTCCGCCGGGCGGAGGATCTGGCCGCCATCGGCACCCTGGGCTTCCGGGGCGAAGCGCTGGCTGCCATTTCCGCCGTGTCCCGGGTGGATATTTTCTCCCGGGAGCGGGGGGCGGAACAGGGTGCGGCCCTGCACTTAGAGGGCGGCGTGCCCGGCGAAGTCACCGAGACCGGCTGCCCCGAGGGCACCACCATCTGCGTCCGGGACCTGTTTTATAACACCCCCGCCCGCATGAAATTCATGAAGAAGGACACCGCCGAGGGGGCCGCCGTCACCGGCGTGGTCACCCACCTGGCCCTGAGCCATCCGGAGGTGTCCGTGAAGCTGATCCGGGACGGGGCCGAGGTGCTCCACACCCCCGGGGACGGCCAGCTGCGCTCGGCCATCTATGCTGCCCTGGGCCGGGATTTCGCCCTGGGCCTGCTGCCGGTTTCCGGCTGCGGCGGCGACATTCAGGTGGAGGGCTTTGTCACCAAGCCCCTAAACGGCGGCGGCACCCGGGCCCGGCAGCTGTTTTTCGTCAATGGCCGGTTTGTCAAGAGCCAGCTTCTCACCGCCGCCCTGGAGGAGGCCTACCGCAACCGCCTGCTCAAAGGCAAGTTCCCCGGCTGCGTGCTGCACATCACCCTGCCGAAAAACACTGTGGACGTAAACGTTCACCCGGCCAAGACCGTGGTAAAATTCCAAAATGAGCGGGCTGTGTTCGACGCGGTGCACTACACCGTCAAGGACCTGCTCACCGCCGGGGAGACCCCGGCCCCCAAGCCCGTCCAGCAGACCTTTTACCAGTCCATGACCGTTCAGCAGTATAAGGAGCGGCAGACCCCGCCTCCGGCGGAGAAGCGCCCCCTGGGCAGCTATGCCGCCCGCCCGGCGGTGGACCCGGACGCCAAGCTCCCCATCCGGGACAGCGTGCAGCGCCCCGCTACCCTCCCGGCCCGGGATCCCCGGCCCATAGAGCCCCGCCCGGCGCCTGCGCAGGTGCCCACCCAGCCGGAGAGTTCCATCCGGCCGGAGACGCCCCCCACCGCCCCGGCCTTTGCCCCGGCGGAGGAAAAGCCCGCTCCCGCAGAGGCTTCCGTCCCGGAGACTCCGGCCCCTGCTCCCCGGCGCAATACCATTGACCTGCCCATTCAGCAGACCCTCACGGAAAAGCCCGCCCCCTGGCGCATGGTGGGCGAGGCCCTGGATACTTATATCATATGCCAGGATGAAAACGAGAATCTCTGGCTCATCGACAAGCACGCCGCCCACGAGCGCCTGCGCTTCAACGCCTTGAAGGAGCGCCAGGAGCCGCCCATGAGCCAGCTGCTGCTCCAGCCCCTGGCCGTGGACCTGGAGGCGGACGCCTACGCCGCCGCCCTGGCGCAGCTGCCCCTTTTGGAGGAGTTTGGCTTCTCCTGTGAGGATTTCGGCGCCGGGACGCTGCTGGTGCGCCAGATCCCGGCGGACATCCGCCTGGAGGATGCCGCCGCCACCGTGGAGGAGCTGGCCGAGGACCTGCGCCTGGGCCGGGCCGACCCCGGGGCCGCCCGGGACCGCCTCCTGCAGACCATGGCCTGCAAGTCCGCCATCAAGGCCGGCATGCACACCGCCCCCGCGGAGCTGCGCGCCCTGGTGGACCGGGTGCAGTCCGGCGAAATTCAGTACTGCCCCCATGGCCGCCCCGTGGCGGTGAAGCTTACCCGCTACGAGATCGAGAAGATGTTCAAGCGCGCTTAAAACGTCCCCCATAAAGAAATATTTTGCACTTTTCCACAAAGTTTTCCACCTTCCCCGGTGAGATGAGCCGCCCGGCGGCAGAAAGATGTGACCGATTATGGCTGAACTGACCCCCATGATGAAGCAATACCTGGAAATCAAGGAGCAGAACAAGGACTCCATCCTGTTCTTCCGCCTGGGGGATTTCTATGAGATGTTCGGGTCGGACGCCCGGACGGCTTCCCGGGAGCTGGACCTCACCCTCACTACCCGGGACAAGGACAAGAATAAATCCTTCGATGAAAAGGTGCCCATGTGCGGCATCCCCTACCACTCCTCCGACGGGTATATCGCCCGGCTCATCGCCAAGGGCTATAAGGTGGCCATCTGCGAGCAGACGGAGGACCCGGCCACGGCCAAGGGCCTGGTGAAGCGGGATATTATCCGGGTGGTCACCCCCGGCACCGTGCTGGACGATACCTCCCTGGAGGCCGGGCGCAGCAACTTCTGCGCCGCCGCCTGGATGGGCGAGGGGCGCACGGGCTTTGCCGCCTGTGACATCTCCACCGGCCAGACCCACGCCACCGCCTTTTCCGGCCCCGATGCCGCCGTCCACCTGCTCAACGAGGTGGCCCGGTTCTCCCCGGCGGAGATCATCCTCAACGATGCCGCCGCCCAGGACGCCGCCCTGCAGGTGCTCACGGAGGATAAGCTCTCCTGCCACCGGGAGATCCGCGGGATCGACGGCCCCGCCGCCCGGGCCCGCGTAGCCGCCCAGTTCGGGGAGCAGGCCCTTTCGGACCTCCCCGCCGATAATTACGCCCCTCTCCTGGCCCTGGGAAATCTCCTGAATTACCTCCACGAGACCCAAAAGGGCGACCTGCACCACATCGATACCCTGGATTTTTATCACCAGGGCCAGTTCATGGAGCTGGACATCTCCGCCCGGCGCAACCTGGAGCTGACGGAGACCCTCCGCAGCAAGGAGAAAAAGGGCAGCCTCCTGTGGGTGCTGGATAAGACCAGGACCGCCATGGGTGCGCGGATGCTGCGCAGCTGGCTGGAAAGACCGCTGCTCAGCGTCCAGGATATTGACCGCCGGGCGGACTGTGTGGAGCGCCTGGTAAACGACACCGTCACCCGGGAGGAGCTGACCCTGGCCCTCTCCGGCATCAGCGATATGGAGCGGCTCATGAGCCGCATCGTCTACGGCAGCGCCGGGGGCCGGGACGTGGTGGCCCTCCGGACCGCCATGGAAAAGCTCCCCGCCATCAAGACGCTGCTGGCGGCCTTCCCCAAGGGCCGCCTGCATGAGCTCTACAGCACCCTGGACACCCTGGACGACCTGGCAAAGCGTATTGCCGATACCCTTCAGGACGAGCCGCCCTTTTCCGTCCGGGAGGGCGAGTTCATCCGGGACGGCTTCCACCCGGAGGTGGACCGCCTTCGGGGCATCCTCCACGGGGGCAAGGGACTCATGGCCTCTATGGAGGCCCAGGAAAAGGAGAAAACCGGCATCCGCACCCTGAAAATCGGCTACAACAAGGTCTTCGGCTACTATATTGAGGTGTCCAATTCCTTTAAGGACCTGGTCCCCGACACCTATATCCGCAAGCAGACCCTGGTCAACGGCGAGCGCTACATCACCCAGGAGCTGAAAAACCTGGAGAGCGACATCCTCACCGCCAGCGACCGGGTTTCCGCCCTGGAATACCAGCTGTTCACCGACCTGCGCACGGAGCTGGCCGGCCAGGTGTCCCGTATCCAGGCCAGCGCCTCGGCGGTGGCGGAGCTGGATAGCCTCTGCTCCCTGGCGTCCGTGGCCGTCAGCAACGGCTACTGCCGCCCCACGGTGGACGACTCCGGCGTCCTGGAGATCCGGGACGGCCGCCACCCGGTGGTGGAGAAAATGCGCCCGGACGCCCTGTTCGTCCCCAATGACACCTATATGGGCGAAAAAGAGGGCCGGGCCGCCATCATCACCGGCCCCAACATGGCCGGTAAATCCACCTATATGCGCCAGGTGGCCCTCATTGTGCTCCTGGCTCAGATCGGCTCCTTTGTCCCGGCCAAAAGCGCCCACCTGGGCGTGGTGGACCGTATCTTCACCCGCATCGGCGCCTCCGACGACCTCTCCGCCGGCCAGTCCACCTTCATGGTGGAGATGACCGAGGTCAGCGACATCCTCCGCGCCGCCACGAAAAACAGTCTGCTGATCCTGGATGAGATCGGCCGGGGCACCAGCACCTTTGACGGCATGAGCATCGCCCGGGCGGTGCTGGAATACTGCGCCGACCCCAAGAAGCTGGGGGCCAAGACCCTCTTTGCCACCCATTACCATGAGCTGACGGATATGGAGCATAGCCTGCCCGGCGTGCGGAATTATAACATCGCCGTCCGGGCCCGGGGGGAGGAGATCATCTTCCTGCGCAAGATCGTCCCCGGCGGCG
>CABMQL010000051.1 GCA_902388735.1 uncultured Eubacteriales bacterium
AAGCTATGTCTTCTTTTATGCGATTTTTAATTTGCGCAAGTTATTGTACATTATCCAATGGCGAGGGACACCCCTCTTGGGTTTCCCTCACACTCCCTTTCTTTCCGTTATGGTTAGTCTCCCGTTTTCGAGGCAACAAGAAAAAAAGAAAGACCGCCGAGGCGGTCTTTCTTTATGTAAGGTTTGGATTAGCCCTTGATCTTGCCCTGGTCATCCAGAGTGATGGCGGTGGCGAAGTCCTTGGCAGTCTTGGTGATGTCATTGCTGACGGTGATCTTGCCGTCATACATATCCTTCACCATGGCCTTATAGTCGTCCTGCGTAAAGGCGCCGTCCTTCCACTGGGTGCTCTCCATGGGGATCTGGACATAGTTCAGAGTGGGATCGTCAGCGGACACCAGGCCCAGGTTGTCGATCTTGCCCTTGTACTTATCCCAGTTGCCGTTCATGATGACGTCAGTCAGGGTGTCGAAGGTAGCGGGATACAGACCCTTCATAGCAGAGGTAACAGTCAGAGCCTTGAAGCCGTCGATGGTAGCCTGATCGGCACCCTCACCGGCAGCATACTTGGCAATCACGCCGGCCTGGTCCACGTCGACGCCGATAACCTTGGCGCCGTTGACCTTCTTGGCAGCGTCAACAGCGGAGGTGTAGATACCGCCGCCGCAGGCGAACACGACCTCAGTGCCGCCATTGTACCAGGTGTCCATCACAGCGGTGATGTCGGCATCGCCGAAGAACTGACCGCCATAGATGTAGTTGACCTTCACGTCGGTGAGCTTCAGCTCAGCGGCGGCAGCGTCAACACCCTGCACGAAGCCGTAGCCATAGCGGACAACGGCGGGAACAGCCATACCGCCCAGGAAGCCCAGGTTCTTGTAGCCCAGCTTCACAGCAGCGTAACCGGCCATGTAGCCGCACAGCTCTTCCTTGTAGATGGCGCAGTACACGTTGCTCATGTCAACGTACTTTTCCAGCTCCCAGTTGTCGGGATTGAAGTCATACTTCTCGCCAGCCTTGGCCACACCGGCCTCCAGCAGGTCGCCCTTAGCGACGTCCAGAGCGATGAACTTAACGTCCTTGTGCTGGGGAGCAGCCTCAACGATGGCGCCGCCGAAAGCATAGCCGGGCATCACGATGACATTGAAGCCCTCGTCCACGGCGCTCTCGATCATAGCCACACGGTCAGCGGTGTTATCGCCGGCGGGCTTATAATACTTGAACTCGATTTTGTTCTTCTCGGCGAAAGCCTTGCAGGCCTCATAGGTGGTCTGGTTGAAGGACTGGTCGGTGATGTCACCGTAGTCGGTGATCATAGCGACCTTGTACTCGGTTTTGTCCTTGTCCTTGTTATCATCGCCTTCCTTTTTGCCGCAGGCAAAGAGGGACAGGGACATAACAAGAGCCAGGAGCAGAGCAAGATACTTTTTCATGTCTAATCTACCTTTCTTCATTTTTCTCCGCCCGTGAGAGCGGATAGATTTGCATGGTATCCCTACCATGCTTGGTGCCATTTTACCAGTTCTTCTCCGAAAAAGCAAGTCCCAATTTACAATCCGGGCGTAAAAACGCAGCCCTTTGTGTGTGCAGAGTGCACAAAGGGCTGCATTTTATAGCGATTTATACCGATATAGCTTACTTGCCCGCCATTTTCACGGCGACCTCCAGAGCGATCTTCATCATATTGGTGAAGGTGGTCTGGCGCTCGTCGGCGGAGAGCTCGGTGCCGTTGACCAGGTTATCGGAAATGGAGCAGATGGCCAAAGCGCGCTTACCGGTGTAGGCGGCGGTGCAGTACAGGGCGGCGGCCTCCATCTCCACGGCCATGACGCCCATCTTGGCAAAGCGCATGTTCCGCTGGGCGGCATCATAGAAGGTGTCGGAGGAGTAGAGGTTGCCCACAGGCATCTTCACGCCCAGCTCACGGGCCGACTCCACAGCGGCCATGAGCAGGTCAAAGTCGCAGATGGGGGCGTAATGGCCGCCCAGCTCATACTGATCGGCAAAATTGGAATTGGTGCAGGCGCCCTGGCCGGCCATGACGCTGCCCAGCTCCATATCCGCCCGCATGGCCCCGGCGGAGCCCACGCGGATGATGTTCTCCACGTCGTACTGGGTATACAGCTCATAGGAGTAGATGCCGATGGACGGCATGCCCATGCCGCTGGCCATGACGGACACCGGCACGCCCTTATAGGTGCCGGTATAGCCCTGGACGCCCCGGACGTTATTGACCAGCTTCGGCTCCGTCAGGAAGGTCTCGGCAATGAACTTGGCCCGCAGGGGATCGCCTGGCATCAGAACGGTCTTGGCGAAATCGCCTTTGTTTGCGTTATTATGGGGGGTAGGCATAGTAATTTCCTCCTTACTTTTCCATGGCCTTCACGGCCTTGACAATGCGGCTGGTGCCCAGGCGGTCGGCGCCCAGGGCCACGAAATCCTCTGCGTCCTGCAGATTGGCGATGCCGCCGGCGGCCTTGATCTTCACATGGGGGTCAACATGGGCCTTGAACAGGGCCACGTCCTCGCGTGTCGCGCCGCCGCCGCCGAAACCGGTGGAGGTCTTGATATAGTCTGCGCCGGACTCGGACACCACCCGGCACATCTCGATCTTCTCGGCATCGGTGAGCAGGCAGGTCTCGATGATGACCTTCAGCAGGCGGCCGTCGCAGGCGGCCTTGACAGCCTTGATCTCCTCCAGCACCTGGTCATACAGGCCGTCCTTCACCCAGCCGATGTTGATGACCATGTCGATCTCCGACGCGCCGTTTTTCACCGCGTCCTGGGCCTCAAAGCACTTGGCTGCGGTGGTGCTGTAGCCGTTGGGGAAGCCGATGACGGTGCAGATGGCGATCTTCCCCGCCACATACTCCGCCGCTCTGCGCACATAGCTGGCCGGGATGCACACGCTGGCGCAGCCGTACTTCACGCCGTCATCGCAGATGGCGCGGATCTCCTCCCAGGTGGCTCCCTGGCTCAAAAGGGTATGATCCACCCGCCGGAGAATGTCCTTTACCGTGTCGTTCATATGCAAATAGCTCTCCTTTCGGTCTTGATTTAGTCATAACATAAAATATCAATTCAACGGAATATTTAAGTCCACTCTTAAATCTGAAGTTCCCCATGACAATTCCATTGAAGGGATATATGTAATGCTGATTCCATTTAAGTTATAAGCTTCAGTAATATATCCAGTATCGTGAACTGTATTCCATGCGGATTGAATATCTTCTTCTGCTAATTCTTTTTGAACAGTTTTAAGTGTATCCCGAAAAACTGAATACAATTTTCCATTTTCATTTTCCACAGATGTACTCATAGAAATTGCAAGAAACTCCTCTGCATTTATTACTTCCAAACTCAAATCATCCATGTAAACCAGTGCTTTTGTTCTTATATTTCCCTTTTCAATTTCACCTGCTGGAATAGTAATCTCGGCAAATGCATTATAGTCCGCGAAGAACTTATTCACAACCTCGTCAGACTCAAAATAAGTAGTTGTAGGCTCTGTTGTTGTATCTTTCGACGGTTTTTGCTGTTGAACAGTTTCATCCGAATTTGCATTAGACCTGGATGCATCCAAGTCTGTTGATTTACTTGCACCACAAGCCGTTAGAACAAAGCTCAATACCAAGAGCAAAAGAATGCTCCATTTCTTCATTGCATTTTTCCTCCAATAAATAATACCACAGATCTACTGCCGCCGCAACCGGATTTAAAGCCCGATATACGGAACCACCAGCGTCAGCAGCATCACCACTGCCAGCAGCAGCGCAATGCCCATAGCTACATATCTTGTCCACTTGGGTCTCATGCGTTTTCCTCCTCCGTAATAATTCTGCGGATACTCTTCTCCACCTTCCGCCGGGGGGCCATGATCTCATGGCCGCAGCCCAGACACCGGAGCTTGATGTCCATGCCGATGCGCAGCACCAGCCACTCCTTGCTGCCGCAGGGGTGGGTCTTTTTCAGCTCCACTTTATCATTTACCTTCAGGTCCATTTCATTCTCCCCCGCCCTTTATCAGGTCCCAATAGTGCTTGGCCGCCTGCTCAGTCTTGTTGTCGGCGTATTCGTAATAGGTGGTGTCCCCCAGGCTCTCGGGCAGGTAGCGCTGCTTCACATAGTGCTTGGGATACACATGCGGGTACTTATATGCCTGGGGTTTTTCGCTGCCGGCGCTGTCCGCGTGGACGTTTTTCAGGTGCCGGGGGATGTCCCCCACCCGGCCCTTTTCAATGTCCTGCATGGCGGCAATGATGGCGTTGTGAGCGGAGTTGGACTTGGGCGCCGTGGCCAGCAGCACCGCCGCCTCCGCCAGGGGGAGCCTGGCCTCCGGCAGGCCCAGCTGCACCGCCGCGTCCACGCAGGCCTTGGTAATGGCCATGGCCTGGGGATAGGCCAGGCCGATGTCCTCCGCCGCGATGACCAAAAGCCGCCTGCACGGGGACAAAAGATCCCCCGCCACCAGCAGCCTGCCCAAATAATACACCGCCGCGTCCGGATCCGAGCCCCGGATGGACTTCTGCAGGGCCGAGAGCAGGTCGTAGTGGTCGTCCCCCTCCCGGTCGTAGCGCATGGCGCTGTGCTGGGCGATCTGGGACGCATCCTCCTTGGTCAAAAGCAGCTTTCCGTCCACGGGCTTTGCCGCCCGGCTCAGCAGCTCCACAGCGTTCACGGCCTTGCGCACATCGCCGCCGCAGCCCATGGCGATGGCCATGGGCACTCCCTCCTCCCAGCGCAGGGGCAGGACGCTCTGCTCCCGCACAATGCCCAGGGCCCGTTCCACCGCCGGGACGGTCTCCTCCGCCGTCAGGGGTTTGAATTCAAACACCGTGCTCCGGGAGAGCAGGGCGTTGTATACATAAAAATACGGATTCTCCGTGGTGGAGGCCACCAGGGTGATCTTGCCGTTTTCCATGTACTCCAGCAGGCTCTGCTGCTGCTTTTTGTTGAAATATTGTATCTCATCCAGGTACAGCAGCGCCCCGTTGGGGGCCACCATGGTCCCCACATCCGCCATGATGTTCTTCACATCCTGGAGCGAGGCGGTGGTGGCGTTGAGATGGTAGAGCTTCTTGTTGGTCTGCTTGGCGATGATGCCCGCCACGGTGGTCTTGCCCGTGCCGGAAGGCCCGTAGAAGATCAGGTTCGTGGCCGTCCCACTCTCGATGATCCGCCGGAGCATGGCCCCCGGACCTAAAAGATGCTTCTGTCCCGCCACATCGTCCAGGGTCTGGGGCCGGATGGCGTCGGCCAAGGGCTGCATGGGATCTCCCCCTTTCCTCTCAAGCAAAAAATTATTTATCATTATAACACAGTGTTCCTGGAATTGCAATTTTCTTTCCCAGCATATATAATAGCCGCAAGAGGTGATGTATTTTGAAGAATCCTGCCGAAGTAAACGCCATTATTGCGGAGCTGGAGCGCCTGTACCCCGACGCCCTGTGCTCCCTGGAATATAAAAAGGACTATCAGCTGCTCTTTGCCGTGCGCCTGTCCGCCCAGTGTACCGATGCCCGGGTGAACCAGGTGACCCCCGCCCTTTTCGCCCGCTTTCCCACTTTGGAGTCCTTCGCCCAGGCCAGCGAGGAGGAGGTGGGAGAGTACGTCCACTCCTGCGGCTTCTGGCGGGCCAAGGCCCACGACCTGGTGGCCTGCGCCCAAATGCTTCTTTCCGATTTTGGCGGCAAGGTTCCGGACAATATGGAGGCCCTCCTCCGCCTGCCCGGCGTAGGCCGCAAGACCGCCAACCTCATTTTAGGCGACATTTACGGTAAGGAGGGCTACGTCTGCGACACCCACTGCATCCGCATCACCGGCCGCCTGGGGCTCACCGACGGCAGCAAGGATCCCCTGCGGGTGGAAAAGCAGCTGCGCGCCTGTCTGCCGCCGGAGAAATCCAGCGATTTCTGCCACCGGATGGTCCTCCACGGCCGGGCCGTGTGCACCGCCCGCAGCCCCCACTGCGACGCCTGCACCCTCCGCCCCCTGTGCGACACGGGCAGCGCCGCCCAATGACCCCGGCGAAAATTTTTCTCAAAAAACATTTGAAATTTTCTTTTTCCTCCGCTATAATAAGCACACAACGAGTGGCGTTTCTGCGTAAATCCGGTTGCAGAAACGCCCTTTTTATTTTTATATGAGCCATCGCGCTGCAGCAATGCGTAAGTCCAGATCTTTCTCGGACTTGCGCATTTATTTTTTGGAAAGAAAGGTGATCCATTTTGAACGAAAACAATCAATTCCTGGGCACGGAGCCCGTATCTAAGCTCATGGGCCGGTATGCCGTGCCCTGCATCATCTCCCTGCTGGTGGGCGCGCTTTATAACATTGTGGACCAAATTTTCATCGCCAACGCCGACTACCTGGGCTCCTACGGCAACGCCGCCAACACCGTAGTCTTTCCCCTGACGGTGGTGGCCCTGGCCGTGGCGGTGATGATCGGCGACGGCTGCTGCGCCTTCGTGAGCATGTCCCTGGGCCGCGGGGAGCAGGACGCCGCCCGCCGCAGCGTGGGAAACGCCGTGGTGCTGTCGGCAGCAGCCAGCCTCGTCCTCACGGCGGTGTATCTCCTGTTTGCCGACAGTATCATCACCCTTTTCGGCGGCACGGTCAACGCCGAGACCTTCCGCCACAGCCAGGAGTACTTTTTCTATATCACCCTGGGCCTCCCCTTTTATATGTTCGGCCAGGCCATGAATCCCGTCATCCGGGCCGATGGCAGCCCCCGGTTTGCCATGGTCTCCACCCTGGCCGGAGCCATTATCAATATCATCCTGGACCCCATTTTCATCTTCATTTTCCGCTGGGGCATGATGGGCGCGGCGGTGGCCACGGTCATTGGCCAGGCGGCAACGGCCGCCCTGGCCATTTGGTATCTGCTGCATATGAAGATCATCAAGCCCCGGCGCTGCGACTTTGCCCTGGGCCTGCCTGTCTGCGGGCGGACGCTGTCTTTGGGCGTCACCAGCTTTCTCTCTCAGATCAGCCTGGTGGCAGCCATGGCGGCCATCAACAATATGCTGCGCAAGTACGGCGCCCTGGACCCCATTTTCTCCCAGGAGCAGTATGCCCAAATTCCCATGGCCGTGGTGGGCATCGTGATGAAGTTCTTCCAGATCGTCATCTCCATCGTGGTAGGCATGGCCGCCGGATGCATTCCCATCGTGGGCTACAACATGGGCGCGGAGAAGCACCGGCGGGTCCGCTCCCTGTTCACCCGGCTGCTGATAGCCGAGGCCCTGGTAGGGGCGGTGGCTTTGATCTTTGCCGAGGGCTTTCCCCGGCAGCTCATTGCTATTTTCGGTGCCGCCAACGAAAGCACTTACTACACGGATTTCGCCGTCCGGGCCTTCCGCATCTACCTGTGTATGATGGTGCTGGCCTGCGTGAATAAGGCCTGCTTCATTTTCCTGCAGGCCGTGGGCAAGGCCCTGGCCTCCACGCTGCTGTCCCTGCTGCGGGAAGTGGTATTTGGCGTAGGCTTTGCACTGGTTTTGCCGCTGTTTTTGGGTCTGGACGGCGTTCTCTGCTCCATGCCGGTCTCCGACGTCTTGACTTTTGCCGCCTCAGCGTTTATTATTGTTAGAACCTATCGTGAACTAAATGCGGAAGGAGCGCATGTATTATGAAGAACAGAGTTATTACCATCAGCCGCGAGTTTGGCAGCGGCGGCCGCACCATTGGCCGCAAGGTCGCCGAGAAGCTGGGTATCCCCTGCTATGATTCCGAGCTGATCCAGGAACTGGAAAAGGAAACCGGTTTCGCCGCGGACTATGTGAAGGAAGCCGGCGAATACGCCCCCGGCGGTTTTTTGGCCTCGGCCCTGTCCAACCGGATGTTCGGCCCCACCAATGAAGATATTCTCTGGGCGCACCAGTATAAGGTCATCACTGCTTTGGCCGAAAAAGGCCCCTGCGTCATCGTGGGCCGCTGCGCCGACTACATTCTCCAGGATAAGGCCGACTGCCTGAAGGTTTTCATCCACGCGGACATGGCTTTCCGGGCCCACCGCATTGTGGAGGTATACGGCGAGCGGGACCAGTCCCCGGAGGAGCGGCTGAAGGACAAGGATAAGCGCCGGGCCGCCTACCATCGCTTCTACACCGACATGAAGTGGGGCCACGCCCAGAACTATCACATCACCCTCAACAGCGGTGTCCTGGGCATCGACAAGTGCGTGGACATCCTGGCCCAGCTGTTCTGACGAGTCCCCTGCGGTACTAATTTCCGCGCGGCATCATATACTGCCTTGAATGAAGCAGAAAGGATGATGCCTCGTGGACATACAGCAGGTATTGCAGCAGGTTAAAAATGATCCGCAGATGGTGCAGCGCGTCATGCAGTCCCCGGACGGGCAGAAGCTGATGCAGCTGCTCACAAGCGCCGACGGCGGAAACACGCTGAACCAGGCCGCCACAGCGGCAAACAGCGGCAGCACCGCTCAAATGGTCGCCATGCTGAAGAAGGTCATGCAGTCCCCCGAGGGCGCGGCGCTCATCGGCCGCCTGGGCAGCCAGATACAGCGGTAAGAGGGGGTGCGGCCATGTCGGAACTGGAAGACAAGCTCAACTCCCTTCTGTCGGATCCCGCCGGCATGGCGCAGGTGGTGCAGCTGGCCCAACAGCTCTCCTCCACTATGGGGCAGTCCGCTCCCCAGCCGCCGCCCAATGCCGCCCCGGGCCCTTCCCCTGCCGCACCGGGTCCAGGCCCCGCAGGACTCAACTCCCTGCTGGGGGGCGTGGACCCTAAGGTCATCGCCAAATTCCTGCCGGTGCTGCAGACACTCACCGCCGACCAAAGCCACTCCATGCAGCTTTTGAACGCCCTGAAACCGTATCTGAAGGAAGAAAAACAGGCCAAGGTGGAGCGGGCGGCCCGGCTGGCAAGACTCATCACCGTGGGCAAGCGATTCCTGTCGGAATGGGAGGGGTGAGCCGATGTATAACCGCTACATGCGCAATGACAGCGGCGTCTATACCCGGATGCCGCAGAGCGACGCGCCCCTGCCCGCCGGGGGTTCCGCACAGGGCGGTCCGCACAGCCCTCTCCCGCCCGGGTCCAGGCCGTCCACAGGACCCAGGCCGTCCCCAGAGCCGAAACCATCCCCCGGGCCGCCGCCTATGCCGGCGCCGGCCCACCGGCCGGAGCGGGATAGATCGGGAAGAGC
>CABMQL010000052.1 GCA_902388735.1 uncultured Eubacteriales bacterium
CGCGGTGAAAAATGATTTGAACTTTTCGCGTCTGCGGACGCGAACTCTGCGAGGCGCTAAACATAAGCAGGCGTCCCGGTGGGGCGCCTGCTTGGGATCTATTCTTATTTCGGTCTATGGACAGGGTTACAGAGCGGCCATTTCTGCGGCGACGCTCTCCTCGCAGGAGCGCATGGCCTCCAGGGTCTTTTCCAGCAGCTCATCCAGTTCCCAGCCCAGGCGCTCGGCACCGGTGATGATCACATCCCGGGAGCAGCCGGCGGCAAACTTCTTATCCTTGAACTTCTTCTTGATGCTCTTGAGCTCCATGTCCTGCACGCTCTTGCTGGGGCGCATGAGGGCGGCGGCGCCAATGAGGCCCGTAAGCTCATCGGCGGCAAAGAGCACCTTTTCCATCTCATGAACCGGCTCTACATCGCAGCACAGGCCATAGCCATGGCTGCACACGGCGTGGATGAACTCCTCACTGCAGCCGGCCTCCTGCAGCAGCTCCGGGGCCTTGACGCAGTGCTGCTCCGGCCACTGCTCAAAGTCAATATCGTGGAGCAGGCCCACGGTGGCCCAAAAATCCGCATCCTCTCCATAGCCCAGCTGGTTTGCGTACCAGCGCATGACACCCTCTACGGTCAGGCCGTGCTGGATGTGAAACGGCTCCTTGTTATACTTCTTCAGTGCGGCAAGAGCCGCATCTCTGCTGATACACTCTTTCATAAAGGGCATCCTCCTTATATGGATTTTGCCCTATTGTAGCAGTAAATTTCGCTCATTGCAAGACCTATCTTTTAAATCGACATTTGTTTTTCCAAAAGAGACAGGATCTGCCGGGCGTGGCGATATTCATCCCGGGACAGCTCCAGGAAGATCTCCGTCAGGCACTCGTCGGTGGTCTCCTCCGAAGCCCGGCGGTAATTCAGGCCCCCGCAGCTCTCCTCGTGGTACAGCAGGCGCAGAATCTCCCGCCAGGAGGATGCGCACTTCTCCCCCGGCTGCGGCACCGCCGGGCAATAGACCTGGCCGGTAATGAGATAGTATACGCCCATGAGCCGGCGGGCGTGGCCCCCCTCCTCCGCCGCCAGGCGGCGCATAAGCTGCCGGGCCATGGGGGAGGGCGCCATGGCGGCGTAGGTCAGGTAGCCCCGCCGGTCCGATAACTCCTCCTCGATAAAGCCCCGGATCACGTCCACATCCTGCTGCGCGTTCACCCCCATGCAGCACACATTCACCGCGTCCTGGGCCGCATCCGTCGGATATGGCTGCAGGGTGGGATTCACCCGCTGCCAAATCGCCCTCTTTTGCTCTACGGTCTGATGATTCTCCATGCCAGCACCCCTTTCTCTGCCATCCATTGTATGCACCATAGGATGGACGCTTTACTTTTTGAGAAAAATCCGATACACTGGGGAAAAGGAGTGTGTTTGCCGTGACATTGCAGCAACTGAAGTACGCCGTGACCGTGGCCGAGTGCGGCACCATCAGCGCCGCCGCCGAAAAGTTGTTTATCTCCCAGCCCAGCCTCACCGCCGCCATACGGGAGCTGGAGACGGAAATGGGCGTGACCATATTCTCCCGAACCAACCGGGGCGTTATCGTGTCACGGGAGGGGGAGGAATTTTTGGGCTACGCCCGGCAGATCCTCTCCCAGGCCCAGCTGATGCAGGAGCGGTTCGGCGGCCAGGAACAGGGGGAAAAGCGCTTTGCCGTGTCCAGCCAGCACTTTAACTTCACGGTCTGGGCTTTCACCCAGCTTGTGCAGCGGCTGCCCAACCAGCGATACAACCTCCACTTCCGGGAGACCACCACCTACGAGGTGCTGGAGGATGTGAGCCAGCTGCGCAGTGAGATCGGTGTGCTGGCCCTCAACGAGGACAACGAACGCTACCTGCGCCGCCTGTTCAGCAAGCTGGAACTGGAGTTCACAGAGCTAAAGCGTGTGCGCGCATCCATTATTATGTCTGCGGAACACCCTCTGGCCGGGCACAGGTCCGTGACGGTGGAGGATGTGATCCCCTACCCTTGCATCACCTTTGAGCAAGGAGAACACAATGAGCTGTTCTTTTTTGAGGGACTTTCTGCCGCCGCCGTCCAGTCCCCCCGCCGCATCTGCGTCCGGGAGCGGGCCACCGAGTACCAGCTTCTGCAGGATCTGAACGGATTCTGCCCGGATGTGGGCTTGGACTCCCCGGCTATGACGAATTTTATCAGCGTACCACTGCTGCCGGAGAAATATCACTCTATCGGCTATATCCTGCGCAAGGATATGACCCCCTCCCCCATGACACTGGAGTACATCGCGGCCCTGCAGGAAGCGGCGTCGGTATAGGTAAAAACTATATGCAACTTAGTTTTTGCGTATTTTACAAATAACAGATCTTTCCTTATACTGAAGGCAACGAAACAAAATGCTGAAAGGAGATCTGAAATCATGAAAAAAAATATTGCTGTTCGCGCGGTGGCCGCTGTGGCTCTGCTGGCCGTGATCATTCTGACGCTGGTATCCCTGCTGACCGGGAACCACAACGTTTTCACTCAGGTCACCGGTCTGCTGTTCGGCTTTATGCTGTTTGGCGAACTGAGCCTGGTATGCTCCCTGCTCTGACACCGCTTCTCTTCCTCTCTCCCCTGCCCGGTGAGCCCTTCGGCTCCCCGGGCTTTTTTGCGGCCATTTTACCTTTGCAGCCTGTTGAGTGCATACATCCATGCGGGCGGGGCAAGAAAACGCTCCACACCGGGCGGGCAGGGGCATCCGCCCCTACAAAACGTTGGGAGATAAGATGTACGCCCACCGGGCGGCGGGGTGTGGGTGCCCCGCCCTACGGGCTTTCTGCGCCTACCGGGCGGGGCGATGTGGGCATCGCCCCCTACGGATGGGTCGGAACCTGGCACGGTCGGGACGATGGGCGCGCATTTGGGGTGTAAATTTTTCCTGGGCAGGGAAAAATAGAGCGGGGCGGATTGCTTTTGCCCGGCGATTCTGCTACAATAGGGTACGTATGAGTCGAAATATGTCTTTTGGTGCAATTGCAACACCCGAAAGAAACCATATTTGATATAGTACGGATGAGAAAACCTCAGAAGGAGGAAGGATTCATGTTAGAGCTGAAAAACATCTGCTACCGCGTCTCCACCCCGGAGGGCGAGGCGGATATTCTCAACCACATCGACCTGGTGATCCCCGACCACAAGCTGGTGGTATTTACGGGCCCCAACGGCGGCGGCAAGACCACCCTGGCCAAGGTCATCATGGGCCTGGTACAGCCCACGGAGGGGCAGATCCTCTACAACGGTCAGGACATGACGGGCCTGTCCATCACGGAGCGGGCAAGGCTGGGCATCAGCTACGGGTTCCAGCAGCCCCCCCGGTTCAAGGGCATCACCGTCCACGACCTGCTGCTGCTGGCGGCGGGCAGCGAAAAGCTCTCCAAGGACCAGTGCTGCCAGTATCTGACCCGGGTGGGCCTGTGCGCCAACGACTATCTGGACCGGGAGGTGGACGTGTCCCTCTCCGGCGGCGAGGTCAAGCGCATTGAGATCGCCACCATCCTGGCGCGCAGCAGCCAGCTGATGATCTTTGACGAGCCGGAGGCGGGCATCGACCTGTGGAGCTTCGCCCGGCTCACGGAGACCTTTGAGCAGATCCATCAGGAGGGCAAGTCCACCATGATCATCATCTCCCACCAGGAGCGCATCATCCAGCTGGCGGACGAGATCATCGTGGTATCGAACGGCTCCATCGCCCACCGGGGCACCACGGAGGAGATCTTCCCCCTGATCCTGGCGGACACCCTGGGTACTTGCCCGGTTCTGGAGAAAAAGGAGGTCAAGCTATGATTACCGACATCGACGCCAAGCTGCTGGAAAAGATCGCCGATCTCACCGGCAAGCCCGCAGGCGCCTTCAACATCCGCAAGGACAGCGGCTGCGAGGCACGGCAGTCCACCGAGCACATCGAGATCACCCCCAAGACCGACGGCAAGCAGGGCATTGACATCCGCGTGAAGCCCGGCACCAAGGGCGAGCAGTGCCACATCCCCGTTATCATCAGCAAGACGGGCCTGTCCGAGCTGGTGTACAACGACTTCTACATCGGCGACGACTGCGATGTGGAGATCGTGGCCGGCTGCGGCATCCACAACTCCGGCTGCAACGAGAGCCGCCACGACGGCGTGCATACCTTCTACATCGGCAAGAACAGCCGGGTACACTACTCCGAAAAGCACTACGGCGAGGACGCCCCCGGCGAGACCGGCCGCAACATCATGAATCCCCAGACCATCGTACACCTGGGGGAGAACTCCACCATGCAGATGGACACCATCCAGATCCGCGGCATCGACTCCACCAAGCGGGACACCCGCTTCTACTGCGAGAAGGGCAGCGAGGTGGTGGTCACCGAGCGGCTGCTGACCCACGGCAAACAGGAAGCCGAGAGCGACATGCTCATTGAGCTCAACGGCGAGGACGCCAAGGGGCGGGTCATCTCCCGGTCCGTGGCACAGGACGAGAGCAAGCAGGTGTTCCACCCGGTGATGGTGGGCAACAGCCAGTGCTTCGGCCACGTCCAGTGCGACTCTATCATCATGGGCAGCGCACACATCCAGTCCATCCCGGCTATCACCGCCAACTGCCCCGATGCCCAGCTGATCCACGAGGCCGCCATCGGCAAGATCGCCGGCGACCAGCTGCTGAAGCTGGAGACCCTGGGCCTGACCCCGGAGGAGGCCGAGGAGACCATTCTCAAGGGATTTTTGGCGTAAATTATCATCTGAAATAACACGAAAAAGAAGACCGCCTGGGGGCGGTCTTCTTTTCGCATAAAATCAGCGGTGCTTTCTCTTGGCGGCGCGGCGCTGGAAGAATTTTACCAGCTCCACCACCGGGATCACCAGCACGGCCAGGGCCAGGGCGATGCCGTATTCGGCCCAGCCCACGGGGGTGAAGCCGAAGGCATCGGCGATGGGCTTTACCTCCAGGACCAGGGTGGTGATGAGGAGGCTGCCGATCATGGCCGCCCACAGGACCTTATTATGGCTGCGGCCGGAGAAAATGCTGCGGCGCTGGAAGCGCATATTGAAGCTGTGGAAGATCTCGCACATGCTCATGGTCAAAAAGGCCATGGTCATGCCGTGGGGCGAGACGCCGGAGGGCATCTCGAAGCAGCCTACCTCCACACAGTGGCCGATGATATAGGAGGCCAGGGTGATGACGGTGATGAGCACGCCCTGGTACACCACATCAAGGCCCAGGCCGCCGGAGAAGATGCCGTCATGGCTGTCCCGGGGCGGACGGTCCATGACGTCCGGCTCTGCCCGCTCCAGGCCCAGGGCCAGGGCCGGGAAGCAGTCGGTGATGAGGTTGATAAACAGCAGGTGCACCGGCCCCAGGAGGGTGAAGCCCAGGAGGGTGGCGGTGAACACCCCCAGTACCTCGCTCATGTTGGAAGCCAGGAGGAACTGGATGGTCTTGCGGATGTTGTCATAGATGCGGCGGCCCTCGCCCACGGCGCCTACGATGGTGGCGAAGTTATCGTCGGAGAGGACCATATCCGCCACGTTCTTGGTGACGTCGGTGCCGGTGATGCCCATGCCCACGCCGATGTCGGCGGTTTTGATGCTGGGAGCATCGTTGACGCCGTCGCCGGTCATGGCGGTGATGGCACCGCGCTTTTTCCAGGCGGTGACGATGCGGACCTTGTGCTCCGGCTGGACCCGGGCATAGACGCTGTACTTGGGTACGATCTCCGCCAGCTGCTCATCCGTAAAGGCGTTGAGCTCGCTGCCGGTGATGGCCTGGTCGGCGGAGTCCAGAATATCCAGCTCCTTGGCGATGGCCACGGCGGTATCCTTATGGTCGCCGGTGATCATCACCGGGCGGATGCCCGCACGGCGGCACTGGTGGATGGCGTCCTTTACCTCCGGACGGACAGGGTCGATCATGCCCGCCAGGCCAATAAAGCACAGGTCCCGCTCCAGGGTCTCGGGGCTGATGTCCTCGGGCAGGGCATCGCCCCAGCTGCGCTGGGCAGCGGCCAGGACCCGCAGGGCCCGGTCGGCCATGGCCTTGTTCTCGGCCAAAATGGACCGGCGCTTTTCCTCGGTCATGGGGTGTACTGCGCCATTTTCCACATAAGCGGTGCAAAGGCGCAGCACCTCGTCCGGGGCGCCCTTGGTGTACTGGAGGAAGCCGCCGTCGATCTCATGGACGGTGGACATCATTTTGCGGGAGGAGTCAAAGGGGGCCTCGGCCACCCGGGGCTGCTGCGCCTCCAGGGCGGGCTTTTTCAGGCCCTGGGCGGCGGCGAAATTCACCAGGGCCGCCTCCGTGGGCTCACCCTGGGCGCCCTCCTCCGCCCAGGCGGCGTCGCTGCACAGGGCCATGGCCGTGGCCAGGAGGCGGGTCTCGCCGGTATGGTCCACCACGGTCATCTTATTTTGGGTGAGGGTGCCGGTTTTATCAGAGCAGATGACCTGGGTGCAGCCCAGGGTCTCCACCGCCGTCAGGCGGCGGATCACCGCGCCGCGCTTGCTCATATTGGTGACGCCGATGGACAGCACCACCGTCACCACCGTGGCCAGGCCCTCGGGTATGGCGGCCACGGCCAGGGACACGGCCACCATGAAGGTCTTGAGAATGGCCTCCAGGGAGTAGTCGCCCTCCACCAGCAGGTCAAAAATGAAGATGAACACGCAGATGGCCAGCACCAGGTAGGACAGGGTCTTGCCCAACTGGGTGAGCTTGCGCTGGAGGGGCGTCTCCTCCTGCTCCGTCCGGGCCAGGACGCCGGCGATCTTGCCCATCTCGGTATCCATGCCCGTGGCGGTGATGACGGCGCTGCCACGGCCATAGACCACGGTGGAGCCCATGTAGCACATGTTCTTCCGGTCGCCCAGGGGGACATCGCCCTGGGCGGTGATAGCCTCGGCGGTCTTATTCACCGGGACGCTCTCGCCGGTGAGGGCGGCCTCCTCCATTTTCAGGGAGGCAGACTCCAGCAGACGGCCGTCGGCGGGGACAGCGTCCCCGGCCTCCAGGACCACCACATCCCCGGGCACCAGGTCGGCGCTGGGAAGCACGGTGACCTTGCCGTCCCGCAGCACCTTGCTGGTGGCGGCGGTCATGGTCTGGAGGGCCTCAATGGCGGCCTCGGCCTTACTCTCCTGCACCACGCCCAATACGGCGTTGAGCAGCACCACCACCAGGATGATGAACACCTCCGTAAGACTCTCGTGGGAGAGGATGCTGGTGACAGCGGACACGGCGGCGGCGGCCAGCAGGATCAGCAGCATGGGGTCCTTCAGCTGCTGCACAAAGCGCTGGAAATTGGTGATCTTCCTGGCCTCCTGCAGGCGGTTGGGGCCGTGCTTTGCCAGGCGGGCGGCAGCCTCCGCCCCGCTCAGGCCCCGGGGCGAGCTGCCCCGGGCGGAAAGCACTTCTTCAGTGGTTTGCAGATATTCCGGTTTCATAGTTTCCTCCTTTTCTGCCCCATGGGCAAAACAAAAAGACCCCTACACAGGCGCAATGCGGCCTATGTATGAGTCTCATTCTTTCAAGACAGCCCGGGCCCCGGGGGGCCGTACTGACGGGTCTGTCTCATCCTGCGGGGCAGGATGGAATTACTCCCTCAATGCGGAAATCAATTTGTTTTTCCTATCTTATACAAATCATGCCGCATTGTCAAGCCCCCTATGCCGGGAAGGAAAAATTCTTGACGGCACTTTTATTATACGGTAAAATGATGCCAGCGAAATTTGACGGATGCCGCCGGATAGGGTGGCGCGAAACAGACCAGAAAGGAGAACTTCCATGTACGATTACGCTTTATATGGTTCCCGTGTCAGCACTTTAGGCACCCTGGGCATTATTGCCATTCTGCTGGCCATCATCGCCACGGTGCTGGCCTTTGTCTTCATTGTGCCGGCCAAGCGGCGGGAGAAAATGGGCAAATTCGGCAAATTCCTCCACGACGCATGCAACTTCAAGTTCCTGATCGTGGAGAAGATCCTGCAGGCGCTGTATATCTTCTTCACGGCGCTGGTGATCCTGGTGGGCTTTTTCATGCTGTTCTGCTCCGACTGGAGCGGCTGGATGGGCGGCAAGGGCATTCTGCTGATGATCCTGGGGCCCATCGCCGTGCGTCTGAGCTATGAGCTGGTGATGATGGCGGTGCTGGCGGTGAAGAACATCATCAGCATCAACAGCAAGCTCCGCAACCAGAACGAGGGCACGGCGGGCACGGACATCTTTGATCCCGACATGAGCAGCCTGAAGGAGGCCTTCGGGGTGAAGGAGGAGCAGCCGGCCAAGGCGCAGGAAGCTCCGGTGGAGAGTGCTCCTGTCCAGGAGACGAAGGAAACGCCTGAACAGTAATTGAAATTTATATAG
>CABMQL010000053.1 GCA_902388735.1 uncultured Eubacteriales bacterium
CACCCCCGCCCCTCCTGTCAACCCCTATTTTTACTTTTTTTAATCCCTGCCTTCACTTACACTAATGTCACACGCTGCTCTCTTCCATTTTGGGTAAAAAGATGTTATTATATAATGGTATTTATAATAGCATTCCATATGTATGCGAGGTTTTTATGGCTGCATTTTTTTCAAACTTGACCAGTGCGCTGCCCACGGTGCTGTGGGCGGGGCGGATCCTGCTGGCAGCAGCGGCAGTATGGGTATTGCTGCGCTGCGGCATTTCCCTGTTCGGCCGGAAGGAGGCTCCGGAGGTGTGGGGCTTTGTCAGCCTGTCCAACGGCGCCCGGTATGACCTGACCCACTGGGAGAACATGATCGGCCGGATGCGCAGCGCCGACGTGCGGGTGAACTTTCCCTCCGTGTCCCGGTGCCACGCCGCCATCTGCCGGGATGACCGGGGCCAATGGACGGTGTATCCGGTGAACCGCAGCAGCGGGGTGCTGCTCAACGGAGAGCGCACCCTGGGCGCGGCGCCGCTGAAGGCCGGGGACTGCATCGCCGTGGGCGGCGTGGAGATGTACTTCTTCCCCGCCACGGAATCCGACGAGGCCAAGGTGGCCCGGCGGCGGGTGGAGGAGCAGCAGCGCCGGCACACCTCCCAGGCAGGGACCCTGGTGCTGGTGAATGTGTGTCAGGTCCTCCTGTTTCTGCAGGTGTTTGCCACGGCGCAGGCGGAGGACCGGCTGCCCATAGGGGTCGCCTTCGGCGGATTGGTCCTGCTGTCGTGGGTTCTGTATGGTATCTACCGGGCGGCCCAGCGATCTGCATACGAGCTGGAGTCCCTGGTGTTCCTGCTCATAGGCGTGGGCGCGGCGGTGACGGCGGCCTATGACCCGGGCTCCCTCTACAAGCTGCTTATTACCGTGGTCATGGGCATGGTGCTGTTTCTCATAATGAGCGGGGTGCTGCGGGATCTGCATCTGTCCATCCGGGCCCGGTGGCCGGTGGCTATTGCCGCCGGGGCACTGCTGGCCTTTAACGTGGTATTGGGCGAACGCATCTTCGGCGCAAAAAACTGGATCTCCATCGGCCCCCTCTCCTTCCAGCCCTCGGAGTTGGTGAAGATCGCCTTTATTCTGGCCGGGGCCGCCACTCTGGACCGGCTGTTCGCCAAGCGGAACCTGATCTTTACCATCCTGTTTTCCGCCTACTGTGTGGGGTGCCTGGCACTGATGAGCGACTTCGGCACGGCGCTGATCTTCTTTGTGGCCTTTTTGTGTATCGCTTTCCTGCGCACCGGCGACCTGCCTTCCATCGCCATGATGGCGGCAGCGGCGGCCTTTGGCTGCGGGATCATCCTGCGCTTCAAGCCCTATATCGCCGACCGCTTTGCCGCCTGGCGGCATGCCTGGGACTACGCCCAGGACATAGGCTACCAGCAGACCCGGGCCATGAGCGCCATGGCCTCGGGGGGGCTGTTCGGCGCAGGGCCGAAGGACGGCTGGCTCAAATATGTGGGCGCGGCCAACACGGACCTGGTATTCGGCGTGGTGGGAGAGGAATTCGGCTTCCTGCTGGCCCTGTGCTGCGTGGCGGCCCTGGTGATCCCCATTGTGTTCACCCTGCGGTGCGCCGCCGCGGCCCGGTCCTCCTTCTACACCATTCTCTCCTGCGCCACCGCCGCCATGCTGGTGTGCCAGATGGCGCTGAACGTGCTGGGTGCGGTGGATCTGCTGCCGCTGACGGGGGTGACCTTCCCCTTTGTGTCTATGGGCGGGTCCAGCATGATCTCCTGCTGGGGACTCATGGCCTATCTGAAGGCCGCCGACACCCGACAGAACGCCAGCTTTGCCCTGCGGCTGAGCAAACTGGCTCCGCAGCAGCAGAAGAAAGCTGCACCGCCGCCCAAGGCCCGACCCAAGGCCGCCCAGGAGGGCTTCTTCGCCGACCGGCCGGACATCCCGGTGGATGAGATCTTCGGAAAGGAGGAGGACAAGTGAAGCAGGTCAAGCAGCGGACACTCCTTATTTATATATTGCTGGTTCTGTTTGTGGCGGGCCTGGTCCTGTACGCCGTGCGCTATGCGGTCCTGGGCAGCCGATGGGCCTCCTTCTCCGGAAACCTGAGCGCCTATGACGGCGGCATACCGGCCCTGGGGCAGATCCTGGACCGCAGCGGCGTTGTACTGTACGATGCGGCCCAGGGGGCATACAGCGACGACGGCGAGCTCCGCCGGGCCACCCTCCACGCCGTGGGAGACAAGGAGGGGAACATCTCCACCTCCGCCCTGCAGAGCTTTCAGAAGCAGCTCATCGGCTACAGCCTGCTCACCGGCACCGCCGGCGGCGGAGGGCGGGTGTATCTGACCCTGGACAGCCGGCTGCAGACGGCGGCCTACGAGGCCCTGGACGGTTACAAGGGTACCATCGGCGTATACAACTACAAAACCGGGGAAATTCTGTGCATGGTATCCACTCCCAGCTTTGATCCCGCCGATCCCCCGGAGATCCGGGACGGGGACAGCCGCTACGACGGCGTGTATCTGAACCGCTTCCTCTCCTCCGCGTTCACACCCGGTTCCGTTTTTAAGGTAGTCACCGCGGCTGCCGCCCTGGAAAAGCTGGAGGGGGTGGCGGATCGGGCCTTCCACTGCAGCGGCAGCGTCACCATTGGCAGCGACACCATCACCTGCCCCTACGTCCACGGAGACATGGACTTTTACGGGGCCATGGCCAACTCCTGCAACTGCGTTTTTGCCCAGCTGGCCGTGGAGCTGGGCGGTGACACCCTCTGCAGCTACGCGCAGCAGGCCGGGCTGCTAAGCGGCGGCAGCGTCAGCGGCATCGACACCGCCGCCGGGACCTACGTTATCAGTGAAAACGACAGCGAGGTAGGCTGGTCCGGCGTGGGACAATACGAGGATCTGGCCAATCCCTGCGCCCTGATGACCATGATGGGCGCCATCGGCGGCCGGGGCAGCGCCCGGGAGCCGTATCTGCTGGAGAAGGTCACGTCCATGACCGGTACGGCAGCCCGCAGCACCGGTTCCTCCGGGACGATGCACCTGTGGAACGCCGACACCTGCCGGACCCTGGCTGATATGCTGCGCAACAACGTCACGGAAACCTACGGTCAGAGCCGCTTCGGCGACCTGCCGGTGTGCGCCAAGTCCGGCACCGCCGAGGTGGGGCAGGGCAAGGCGCCCCACAGCTGGTTCGCCGGGTTTGTGGACAGCGATGACCTGTCCCTGGCCTTTGTGGCCCTGGTGGAAAACGGAGGCGGCGGCAGCGCCGTAGCCGGCAGCGCCGCCGCCCAGGTGCTGCGCACGGCGGCAGAGGTATTGTAAACGCTCCGGCCCTGTGCAGGGCATGGGCTCCGATCCGCCGGGCGGACAGAGTCGTCCGCCCCTACACGCCGTTTACCGATAGAGTGGCGTAGGGACGGCATCCCCGACCAGGCGGCGGGATGCATGGGGCCCGCCCTACAGAAATATTTTGTGGGAAACGCATCCGTTATCGGGCGGGGTAGAACCCCGCCCCTACGCAATGGCAGAAAGTGCCGTGCAAGTTTGGGCGGCACCTTCTCTCCAATAAGTAAAAAGCGGCCTCCGGGTGACCGGAGGCCGCTTCATTATTTTTGCCGCTTATGTTTTACTGCATTTTCTCCACGGCGAAGCCGTACACCGCGCCGTCCTGAACATCCGTCATGTCCACGCCGGTGAGGGCATACTGGCCGTCCACATAAAACGCCCAGTAGGTACCGTCCGCGTCGTAGTCCGCCGTGATGCCGGTGACCTCCTTGATATACAGGCCGTAATCGCTCTCCTCGCCGCTGATGAGGTTCAGGGCCTGCAGAGCCGCGCCCACGGTCTTTTCGTCGGTCTTGACGGTGAAGGAGGTCTTGGCCCCCTCGGCGTCCGTCACCTCCACAGTGAAGGTGGTCTTGCCCTGGCCCAGGGTCTCGCCGTCCTTCACGCCCACGGTGGTCTTGCCCGCCGGGATGGACGCGCTCTTTGCGCAGGCGCTCAAGGCCAGGACCATCAGCAGCGCCAGCAGAACAGCCATGATTTTTCTCAGATTTTTCATAGATCTTACCTCCTTTTCCCCTGCAGTATAACACGCCGATGCCCTATTGACAACCGGAAAAAACCATGCTATATTGGTGCCACAATCCAAGGGGTGCTGGCGCATGCCGGCTGAGATGGGCGTATAGCCGCCCGGTCCCTCAAACCTGATCCGGGTAATGCCGGCGTAGGAATGCGACATATCGAGCGATCGTTTTTCCGCATTGCGACGCCTGCGTGGCTCGCCATGCGGGAATTTTTTATCGGAGGATACGACATGAAAAACACGAAAACCAAAATGCTGTGCGAAGCTGCCATTTTCATCGCTATGGCGGAGATCCTGAGCCTTATCAAGCTCTACGAGTTCCCCAACGGCGGCTCCGTGACCCTGGAGATGCTGCCCATCATCCTGTTCGCCGCCCGGTACGGCTGCGGCTGGGGCGCCGGCGCAGGCCTGGTATACGGCGCCATCACCTACCTCATCGGCAACAAGTTCTCCATCGACTGGACTACCATCATCTGCGACTACTTCCTGGCCTTTGTGGCCCTGGGCTTCGGCGCGGGTCTGCTGGCCAAGCGCAAGTGGAGCGTGTTCTACGGCACCGTCATCGGCGGCGTGATGCGCTTTTTGGTGCACTATCTCATCGGTGTGTTCGTTTGGGGCGTTTACATGCCCGACGAGTTCTTCGGCATGACTATGACCAGCCCGTGGTTTTACTCCCTGCTCTACAACGGAAGCTATATGCTGCCCAGCATCATCCTGTGCGTGGTGGTATTCGCCCTGCTGTATAAGCCGCTGAAGAAGTATTTCACCGCCGCCGACCTATTGGCGCAAAAATAAAATCCGTCCCCGAAGAAAAAAACTGTTGACAAACCTCCCAAATCCTGTATAATAGTTTTTGTTCTTCGGGACACAGCGGGATTGTGTAAAGGTAGCACAGCGGACTCTGACTCCGTATGTGAGGGTTCGAATCCTTCTCCCGCTGCCACAAAAGCTCTCGGCAATAGCCGGGGGCTTTTTCTTTTCGCTCTATTTGCGGTAGGCGGGATTCGAAGCCTCACAGCATTTAAATCCCCTGCGCAGCCCTCGGCGCTTGCGCCGAGGGTTCGAATCCTTCTCCCGCTGCCATAAAAGGGCTACAAAATAGATGTAGCCCGTGAAAACCTCGATTTTATCGAGGTTTTCGCCGTTTTATGGGCAAAATTTCAGTGTTCGATTTTGTAGATGTAAATCGGGCATTTTCCCTTTGTAGAAGGTCTTGAACTCTCACACAACAGAATATGGACGGCATAGGCAGGTAGAAATCAAAAATCTACCTGCCTTTTTTGTTGACCGAAAAAGGAGAAAATGACTATGCTTCAAAAAGAATTAGCCAAGCGACTGCGAGGCCGCTTTGAAACCGAAATGGACGGTGACGGTTGGCTGGCGGTGTCCTCGGATGGGATGCCGCTGTGCCGGGTGAAGTACAACGGGAACTGCATCGTCAACGACAACCCCTACCTCTCGGAGGAATACCTCGGCAAAATCGCTGAAGTTCAAAATGAGCTGCTCACCGTAAAGGACTATGTCGCTCTTTACGAACACGCGCAGCAGATGAAGGCGGCGGATGTTTCGGAATACCGACAGCTTGCCTCCTTCGGAGATACGGTGCTGGCAGCCAAGTACAGCGAAAGCCACGGTTTTGAATTTGTCACATGGAAACAGAACGCAGACGGTAATGCCGTGTTTTGGGGAGATTATTCTCCGAGCTATGAGTATGCCAAGGAGTCCTTTGCCGTGCGCTCAGGACTGATCCCTGAAAGCCGCCTGTTCTCCGAGCAGGAAACCGCAAACCTCTGCCGCTGTGTGGACTTTGCCAAAGGCAACTGCGAAACGCTGACCTATGAGCTGGAACGGCAGCTCGATAAGCTCCAAGAAAAGCTCACGGACGGATATCCCTCCCTCGAAGCCGAGCCGCCGACCTTTGAACAGGTGTCACCCCCACAACAGAGTATGTAATACTATCAATCGCCCTTCGGTTACACAAAAACCGGAGGGCTTTTTCTATTTCACAAGGAGAACAGAAATGACCATATTTTCAGATAACCCATATGACAGACGCATGGAACAGCTGATGATGACCGTTCCGAATTTTGCACCGAGAGGTGTGGGCTTCCGTTTTGCCGAAGCACAAATATTCATCACGGCAACCGCCGCCACTCCCACGGAGATACTGACGGCCACCATGCAACAGATACGCTGTCCGCCCTTCCGCAAGAGATTCAACGAATATATAGAAAGCGAGGAAAACCCCATGACATATATAAATGAAAAGCACCGGACAAGATTTACACTTGCCGCAAAGAATGTACACCGAGAGAATTACGCACTGCTTTCAGCTCTGTATCTGCTCACCGCCGACCAAAGGCTGTGGAGTTGCTGCAAGCACCATATAAATAACGGCTGTGTGTTTTTTGAGAACATTAAGCTCCATAATTGCACCGAACGAGCCTACACTTTCTACTGTGCGGCAAAGGATTTGACTCTCGGTACAAAGCACATTACCGTGTCGGATCTGTCGGACGCCGACCTTGTGCCGCCTATGCTGTTTCGGACTATCTGCAACGCTATGGCGATTCGCCGCTTCGGACTCGCAGCCATAATGGAGAACTGCCATGATTAAACTGAAAATCAAATACGGCAACAGTCAGACCGACCTCCGCTTCCCCTGCACCGAAAAGGAAATGAATGCGGCACTCGAAAGAATCCATGCCGAGGATGTCACACCCCTTGAATTCTATGTAAGCGAGGTCATATTTCCCGAGGAACTCGGCTGCCTCCAAGACCGATTCGTCAACCTCGATGAAGTCAACTTCCTCGGGAAACGGATGGACAGCTTTTTCGGCGATGAGGAATATCAGTTCTATAAGGCGATGAAGTTTGAGGGTTTCGACACTCTGCCCGACCTCATCAATCTGAGCTTCAACCTCAATCGCTATCCGCTGATTCAGGACATCGGCGATATGGGCAAGATCGGCAGAGAGTATCTGCTCACGGTCAAGGGCTGTCTGCCTGCCGACGATGCGGACGATCCGAAATATGCAGAATTCGGGCGAGAGCTGATCCGATCCGGCAAGGGCGTTTTTACCGAACACGGCTTACTGTTTGTCGACGAGGACACACCGTTCATAAGGGATTATGACGGGCAGAATTTTCCGGCGTATGTGTATGAGGAAATGCTCTGCTTTTTGCGGGCTGAGTACAACGGAAAAACCGAATTCCTGTATTTGCCCTGTGAGGAAGAAGCCATCGACAAGGCGCTTTCCCGACTCGGCGCACCCACACCGGACGATGTGGAGCTCTCATGGGAGGATATTTGCATTGATAGCGACAAGTGGGTCGGACGATTCAAGGAGATCGCCACCGAGGAAGGTATTTACGAACTGAACAAACTCGCAGCCGCCGTCAACAGCGCCGATATGGACTTGGAAAAGCTGTGGGCGGTTGCCGAATACGCCGAAGCCGAGAACGCAGAGCAGCTTGCACGGCTTGCGAAAAGTATCGACTGCTTCACCTTTGTTGAGGGTGCGAACTATTTTCAGGAGATCGGAGAGTATGTAACACAAAACAACGAGGATTTTACTGTGAATCCGGCCGTGGCAAGGTTTTTCGATTACAGAGCCTTCGGTGAGTATATCGGCGAAATATATTACGGGAAATTCGTCGACGGCGGCTTTATCTACAACGACACCGACACAAGCCTGCTCGACATCTTATATCAGGACGAGCCTATTCTTCTGTGATGAGTTTGGAACCTTGCCAAAGATAGAGTCAGCAGAGATGATGTTCAGTGCCTCCCGTTCAAGGCGCTTGCAGATCGTTCCCATCATCCAATCCTTTGCCCAGC
>CABMQL010000054.1 GCA_902388735.1 uncultured Eubacteriales bacterium
AATCGGGGCACTTCCTCGAAATCACCTCGCTTCTCCCGCCGCCGGCGGCGCTTCGGCGATTTCCCCGCCCACAGGCGACCGTAAGGGCTGCCCCTACGGAACGGATCGTAGGGCGGGGTGACCACACCCCGCCGCGCGGCCGTCAGGCGGATTTTTTGCCTATTCTAAAATTTATACTGGAAAAACGGTTTTAAATTTGCTATACTGTGTTTTATAGTGGGAAAAAATTATTATCAATCTGAGAATAAATAGGAGAAAATATGGAAACACAGAAAAAGCGCCGGGGCGACCGTCGGGACGGCCGCCTGCTGCGGGAATTGGATTCTCTGCATTTTATCACCGGCATCATCTATCCCAACCGTTGCGACAACGAGGCATACATCTCCTTGCGGGTGGACCTGACGGCCATAAACGAGTACCTGGCAAGGCTCAACGAGACGGAAACGGAGTTCCCCTACACCATGTTTCACATTGTGGTGGCGGCCCTCATCAAAACCATCACGCTGCGGCCTAAGCTGAACCGATTCATAGTCAACAGCAATTTCTACCAGCGCAACGAGGTGTCCGCCTCCTTCGTGGTGAAAAAGCAGTTTTCCGACAAGGGTGCCGAGGCACTGGCCTTCCTGCATAGCCGGGAGGATTTCTGCCTGCAGGATGTACACCAATACATCCGCAGCCAGGTGACGGAGTGCCGCAGCGAGAAGGTGGACTCCTCCACGGAGAATATGGATATTCTTAATAAGCTGCCCCGCTGGCTGGGCAAGGCCGCCGTGAAGTTTATCATGTTCCTGGATAAGCACGGCTGGGTTCCCCAGGACATGATTGCAACCGATCCCTATTACAGCTCGGTGGTGCTGTCCAACCTGGGGTCTATCAAGCTCAAGTGCGGCTATCACCACCTGACCAACTGGGGCACCTGCTCCCTGTTCTGCATCATCGGTGAAAAGGCTCTGCGGCCCTTTTTCGATGATCAGGGGCAGGCTACCATGAGAGAGACGCTGGACCTGGGATTGACCATCGATGAGCGTCTGGCCGATGGGTATTATTATTCCAAATCTGTCCGGCTCCTGAAATATCTGCTGGAGCATCCCTGGGAGCTGGAAAAGCCTATGAAGGAGGAAGTGCAGTATGAGTGAAGTCAAGACCCCCTGGGCCGCCCATATGGGGGATGTACCCATGCATCTGGAGTATTTCGGCGGCTCCATGTTCCAGGCGCTGGAGCAGGTGGCCCAGGCGTATCCCGGCAGCGTTGCCTTTGATTTTATGGGCAAGTCCACCACCTATAAAAAGATGATCCAGGAGATCGAGCGCTGCGCCAAGAGCCTGAAGGTGCTGGGCATCCGGGCCGGGGACAAGGTGACCATCGCCATGCCCAACTGCCCCCAGGCCATCTATATGTTCTACGCCGTGAACCTGGTGGGCGGCATCGCCAACATGATCCACCCCCTGTCCGCGGAGAAGGAGATCGAGTTCTATCTCAATGAGTCCCAGTCCATCACCGCCATCACTCTGGATCAGTTCTATAATAAGTTTGAGCATATCCGCCAGAACACCGGCATCGTGAATATCATCATCGCCTCCGTGAAGGACGCCCTGAGCCAGCCCGTCCGGGCGGGCTATATGCTCACCGAGGGCCGCAAGATCCAAAAGATCCCCGAGGATGCCCCCGTCATCCGCTGGAAGGAGTTCATGGACCTGAGCCGCCACTGCTTCTATAAGAATTTCCGGGTGGACCGCAAGGCTGAGGATCCCGCCGTGATCCTTTATTCCGGCGGCACCACCGGCACCACCAAGGGCATCGTCCTCACCAACGGCAACTTCAATGCCCTGGCCAAGCAGATCATCGCCACCAACCCCATGTTCCGTCCCGGGGACCGGATGCTGGCGGCCATGCCTCTGTTCCACGGCTTCGGCCTGGGTGTGTGCGTCCACTCCATGCTGGCCAGCGGCGGCCGGTGCATTCTCATTCCCCGGTTCACCGCCAAGAGCTATGCCAAGCAGATCGTGAAATATAAGTGCAACTTCATCGCCGGCGTTCCCACTCTGTATGAGGCGCTGCTGCGCCTGCCCAGCATGGACAATGCCGACCTCTCCAGCCTCAAGGGCGTTTTCTCCGGCGGTGACAGCCTGTCCATTGAGCTGAAGAAAAAGTTTGATAAGTTCCTCTATGACCACCACGCCGTTGTGCAGGTGCGGGAGGGCTACGGCACCACCGAGACCGTCACCGCCTGCTGCCTGACGCCGGTGAATATGTATAAGGAGGGCTCCATCGGCCTGCCCTTCCCGGATACCTATATCAAGATCGTCAAGCCCGGCACCGATGAGGAGGTACCCTACGGCACGGAGGGCGAGATTTTGCTGGCCGGCCCCACGGTGATGAAAGAGTATATGAACCATCCCGAGGAGACTGCCCAGACCCTGCGGAGGCACGATGACGGCCTGACGTGGGTGTATACCGGCGACCTGGGCACCATGGACGACGAGGGCTTCATCTATTTCCGGGGCCGGGCCAAGCGGATGATCATTTCCTCCGGCTACAATGTCTATCCCGGTCAGATCGAGAATATTCTGGACGCCCATGAGGATGTGCAGATGAGCTGCGTCATCGGCGTGCCGGATGCCTACCGTATGCAGAAGGTGAAGGCCTTTGTCATGCTCAAGCCCGGCGTTGAAAAGAGCCAGGCCACCAAGGATGAGCTCATGAGCTACTGCCGCAAGCACATTGCCAAGTACGCCATGCCTTACGACATCGAGTTCAGGGACGAGCTGCCCAAGACCCTGGTGGGCAAGGTGGCCTACCGCATGCTGGAGGAGGAAGAGCTCCAGCGGATCCACGCCGCCGAGAGTGCACAGGACGCACCCGCGCAGACTGGGGAGAAAGATTGATCCGCATCCGCGGAGCAGGAGGAAGATTGTATGGATAAAGAGATTCGGCGGCACTATACACTGCTGGTAGACTTTTTGGGCCATATTCTGGGCCCGGACTATGAGGTGGCTCTTCACGAGCTGACAGAGGATTCCAACCAGATCATCGCCATCTCCAACGGCGAGCTGACGGGCCGGCATCTGGGCTCTCCCCTGAGCAATAAGATGCTGGAGTTCCTCTCCGGCCAGCTGTATGAGACCCAGGACTATGTGCTCTCCTTTGAGAGCACCTCCGTCACCGGCAAGAAGATGCACTCCAACAGTATGTTCATCAAGGACCGCACCGGCAGCGTGGTGGGCCTGCTTTGCATCAATTTTGACAGCAGCCGCTACCGGGCCCTGTCAAAGCAGGTGATGGACCTGTGCGGCGGGGCTCTGACCCCGGCGGAGCCCAGCGGCACCAGCCTCATCGTGGATGAAAACGACCCCTCGGAGTCGCCCCGGGAGCAGGGCTTCCCCACCTCCATCGCCGGCGCCACTGCCAGCATCGTTTCCGCCGTTGTGGCCAACTATCCCGTGGATGTGGACCGGCTCAACCAGGATGAAAAGATGGAGATCATGGAGATCCTGGACCGCAAGGGTGTGTTCCTGCTGAAGGGCTCCGTGAGCTTTGTGGCCAAGGAGCTGCACAGCTCCGAGGCCAGCATCTACCGCTACCTGGGCAAGCTCAACAGCCGCGGCGGCCGGTGAAGAAATTTTATCAGAGTGGAGCGCGGCTCCATTTTGCCGACAGTCCCAGGGACGGAGTTATGCTCCGTCCCTGCTGTTTTTTGGGGTGCACTTGACAAACGGCACATTTAGCATATAATCTTGAATGATATATATTGGGTAATACATATTCGGGGAGACGTACTATGTCAGATACTATGATAAAAGCAGGGCATTCCCGCTATCGGGCCGCCCGGCGGCTGCTGATTTTCTGGACGGTATTCATCGGCGTAGGCGCCGTGGCCGGGGCGGCGATGATGCTTATTGACCCCAGCGGGCACATCATGGGCATGGATGCCATGCTGCCGTATTTTCAGGTGCTGCCCTTTGCGGATGTGCTGTTTCAGGATCTTTTCTTCTCCGGCATGGCGCTGCTCATTGTCAACGGCCTCACGAACCTGACGGCGGCGGTGCTGCTGCTGAAGAACAAGCCCCTGGGGGTGACCCTGGGCGGCCTATTCGGCGTGACGCTGATGCTGTGGATCTGCATC
Organism: uncultured Eubacteriales bacterium; assembly: GCA_902388735.1. Classification (GTDB taxonomy): domain Bacteria; phylum Bacillota; class Clostridia; order Oscillospirales; family Oscillospiraceae; genus Vescimonas. The sequence continues at coordinate 4,125 of CABMQL010000054.1, forward strand.
CAGTTCTATATGTTCCCGCCCAATTTCATGTCCACCATTTATTTCATCTTCGGTCTGGCCCAGGCGGCCACAGGCTATGCCGCCCGGGTATTTGCCGGGCAGGAGGCGTTCTCCGTCCGGGAGGCGGACTACCCCCACGTGGGGAAAAACCCCAGGGAACTGGTGGTGTATTTCTCCCGGTTGGGCTACGGCAAAAAGCTGGCCTATGAGCGGGCGGAGCGGACCGGGGCGGCGATCTACGAGATCCGCGCCACAGAGCGGACGGAGGGGACATTGGGCTTTTGGTGGTGCGGTCGGTTTGCCATGCACCGCTGGGATATGCCCATTGAGCCTATCTCCATCGGCCTGGAAAAATATGACAAAGTGACTATCTGCGCGCCCATTTGGGATTTTTCCCTGGCGGCGCCGGTCCGGGCCTTCTGCCGCCAGGCGGCGGGGCGCATAAAAAAGGCGGATTACATCCTGGTCCACCACACCGGGGGCGTTTACGAAAACGCCGCCCGGGAGATGGACGGGCTGCTGGGCATCCGGCACACGGGCCTTGTAAGCGTGCGGAACCGGGTGGGCAGGTTCCGGGTGGTCAGCAGCGGCGGCCCTGCAGGCGTATAAGCGGCCATGACAAATTTGTCACAGGGCTGTCACCCCATGCGATGGCGCAGGAGCGAAAAGCGCGGTAGAATAAGCCTGTAAAAAAGAGTTTCGGAGGTACGATATGGAAATTTTACAGGTAAGCGACGTGAAAAAAACCTACACCACCCGCTTCGGCGGCAACCAGGTGCAGGCCCTGAAGGGCGTGTCCTTCTCCGTGCAGGAGGGGGAGTATGTGGCCATTATGGGTGAGTCCGGCTCGGGCAAGACCACCCTGCTGAATATTCTGGCGGCCCTGGATAAGCCCACGGGCGGCCAGGTGCTGCTGGCGGGCAAGCGGCTGGACAGCATCCCCGAGAGGGAGCTGGCGGCCTTCCGCCGGGATAACCTGGGCTTCGTGTTCCAGGAGTTCAACCTGCTGGATACGTTTTCCCTGGAGGACAATATCCTGCTGCCCCTGGTGCTGGCGGGAAAGAGCGTGGGGGAGATGAAGGCGGCTATGGAGCCCCTGGTGCGCTCCCTGGGCATCGACAACCTTCTGAAAAAATATCCCTATGAGGTGTCCGGCGGGCAAAAGCAGCGGGCGGCGGTGGCCCGGGCCATGATCGCAAACCCCAAGCTGCTGCTGGCGGATGAGCCCACCGGCGCCCTGGACTCCGCTTCCTCGGCGGACCTGCTGCAGATGTTTGAAAAGGTGAATAACCAGGGCCAGACCATCCTCATGGTCACCCACTCCGTGGATGCCGCCTCCCACGCTGGACGGGTGCTGTTCATCCGGGATGGCGTGGTGTTCCACCAGATCTACCGGGGAGAGAGCACCAATCAGCAGCTCTATAAGAAGATCAGCGATACCCTCACCATGCTCCGCACAGGGAGGGACGCAGAATGAAAACCGGCTTTTTTCTGAAACTGGCCCGGAGCAACATCAGCAAGAACCGCCGGTTCTTTATCCCGCGGATCCTGTCCGAGGCGGGTCTGCTGTGTGTGTTTTACATCGTGTTCACCCTGCGGGCCGACGAGCGGCTCCTGGAGATCCGGGGCGGTGAATACATCGGCATGTTCATGTCCATCGGCGTGGCGGTGATGACGCTGCTGTCGGTGATCCTGCTGCTGTATATCAACAGCTTCCTTATGAAGCAGCGCAAGCGGGAGTTCGGCGTTTACAACATCCTGGGCCTGGAAAAGCGGCACATTGACCGGGTGCTGTTCCACGAGACGGCCATCAGCAGCCTGGTATCCGTGGCCCTGGGCCTTCTGACCGGGGTGCTGTTTTACAAGGCCTGCTCGCTGCTCATCTGCCGGCTGCTGGGGGCCGAGATCGTGCTGGGCTTTTACTTCATCTCTGTGAGGAACCTGGCGATCTCGGGACTGCTGTTCATGGCCCTGGACCTGCTGACCTATGGCATCAACTGCGTGACCATCGCTAAGCTGAAGCCGGTGGAGCTCCTCTCCTCCGCCAATGTCGGCGAGCGGGAGCCCAAGGTCAAGTGGCTGCTGCTGGTGCTGGGCGTATTGGCCCTGGGCGGCGGCTACTATATCTCCGTGACCACGGAAAGCCCCCTGAAGGCCATTGCCCTGTTCTTCGTGGCAGTGATTTTGGTCATCATCGGCACCTACTTTTTGTTCGTGGCCGGGAGCATTTTTGTGCTGAAGGCCTTGAAGAAAAACCAGAAGTTCTATTATAATAAGAAGCGGATGCCCGCGGTGTCGGGCCTGCTGTATCGCATGAAGCAGAATGCTGTGGGCCTGGCCTCCATCGCCATCCTGGCCACGGGAGTGCTGGTGATGATCTCCACCACCGTGAGCCTGTACGCCGGCCAGGAGGAGACGCTGCGGCGGAACTATCCCCAGGACTATTACCTCTCCGCCCGGTATGTGGAGTGGAACCAGGAGGGGGACCTGACCTTTTCCCAGGAGATTCCCCTGGACACCCTGACCCGGGTGGTGAAGCAGGAGGCGGAGAAGAACGGCCTGACCGTGCAGGATATCAAGCGGCAGGAGTACCTGATGGTCACCTACCTGTATGAAAACGACACCCTGATCTGCAAGCGCGCGGACCGCAGCGCCAGCGACCTCAAGGGCCTCAGCGTCATCACTTATATCACGGAGGACATGTACCGCAGCCTGGGCGGAGAGCCGCTGAATCTGGCGGCCGATGAGGTGGCCGTGTGCCCCATGGACATCCGCAAGAGCGGCTTTGACCGGCCGGAGATCACCGTGGAGGAGGACACCTACCGGGTGAAGACCACGGTGCCCCTGTTTCCCATTCAGTCCGGCATGGATGCGGCGGCCACCAACTGCTACGGCATCGTGGTGGCGGACGAGAGCGTGCTGGAGCACCTGTACGAGCAGCAGAAGCGGGCCTACGGCGATGCGGCCTCGGACTATACCCAGCGCATTGCAGTGAGCTTTGAAGACCGGACCATCAGCGGCGAAGTGGGCGACCAGCTGGAACAGGACGTGGGTGACGCCCTGAACGAGGAGGCCTCCTCCTGGCGGCAGGAGGGCAGCCTGTCCTTTACCTACAGCACCGTGTGGGATGCCAGGGATTCGGTCATGGGAATGTACGGCTCCTTGCTGTTTTTGGGCATCCTGCTGGGTTTGGTGTGCCTGTTTGCCACGGCGCTGATCGTGTATTATAAGCAAATTTCCGAGGGTTATGAGGACCGGACCCGGTTCCAGATCCTGCAGAAGGTGGGCATGAGCCGCCGGGAGGTGCGCCAGACCATCAACAGCCAGGTGCTGCTGGTGTTCTTCCTGCCCCTGGTGGTGGCAGGTATCCACCTGGCCTTTGCCTTCCCCATTTTGGAAAAGCTGCTGCATGTGCTGCTGCTGTCCAGCACCAGCCTGTTTGTGATCTGCTCGCTCATCACCTTCGGGGTGTTTGCGGCGGTGTACACGCTGATCTACACGGCCACGGCCCGGACGTACTATAAGATCGTACGGTGAGCGTGAGACGATAGGAAAAGTATGGATTGTTAGGCCAGTGACAGCAGTCACTGGCCTAACAATGACACATTACAGCCAATGCGGTATAAGACAGGGCGGCGTGGTGAGGACATCCCGCCCTACGGAGTGCCTTGTAGGGGCGGACGACCCTGTCCGTCCGGTGCGGTATGCGTCCGTTTGGTGCGTAGGGGATTCCCAAATGACAGAATATAAAGATAAAAACATCG
>CABMQL010000055.1 GCA_902388735.1 uncultured Eubacteriales bacterium
TGTCCGTATGGAGCGTCAGTTGCACTCCTTGGCCTGCTTGTTCTGCTCCTGGTTCTGATTTTTGTTCTGATTCTGATTTTGGTTCTGGTTCTGATTCTTGTTCTGATTGTTCTTAGCCATGCTGAGCACCTCCTTTTCCTTACTGCGTACGCCCTTAGTGTGCCATGAGCCGGGTAAAATATACAAAAATTCCTCAAAAAAATATTGACATTGCCTTCCCCGGGTGCTACAATACCATAGGAAAACAAAGAAGGCAGGATGCATCCGCCTCACCTCCAGCATTTTGGCAAAGAGGTCAATAGCGTAATGCGCTCCTGGTTTTAGGGGCGGTTTAGGCTATGCGGGTGCTTTCGGCATCCGTGTTTTTATTTTTGAATGGAGGTGTTTCGGCCATTAGCAAGCTGCAGCATGAATTGAACGAGGAGATCCGCGATAAGGAGATCCGCCTCATCGGCGAGACCGGCGAGCAGATGGGCATCGTATCCGCGGAGGAGGCCCTGCACATCGCTGACGAACGTGGTTTGGACCTGGTGAAAATTTCTCCGCAGGCAGTGCCCCCTGTATGCAAGCTGATGAACTACGGCAAGTACAAGTTCGAGCAGAGCAAGCGCGAGAAGGAAGCCAGAAAGAACCAGCATGTGGTGGAGATCAAGGAGATCCGGATGTCCCCGGGCATTGATGTGGGCGATTTCAACACCAAGCTGAAGAACGCCCAGAAATTCCTGGCTGACGGCAACCGGGTGAAGGTTTCCGTGCGATTCCGCGGCCGTGAGATGGCCCATACGGATATCGGCCGGGATCTGCTGAACAAGTTTGCCGAGCAGTGTGCCGAAACAGCGACATTGGAAAAGGCAGCCAAGATGGAGGGGCGGAACATGTCCATTTTCCTCTCTCCCAAAGCAGGCAAGTAATTTCACTGTTCCGCCGCGGGCGGAGAACATACGGAAGGAGTATTTATCATGCCTAAACTGAAGACCCATAGCGGCGCAAAGAAGCGCTTCAATCTGACGAAGTCCGGCAAGGTCAAGAGAGCCCACGCTTTCAAGAGCCACATCCTGACCAAGAAGGACACCAAGCGTGGCCGTCGCCTGCGCTCCGGCACCTATGCCGACTGCACCAACGAGGCGACCATCCGCAAGATGATCCCTTACAAATAATTGACGGAAGCGTTAGAATAGGAGGCAAGAACAAATGGCAAGAGTTAAAGGCGCAATGATGGCGCGTAAAAGAAGAAATAAGACCCTGAAGCTGGCCAAGGGTTACTGGGGTGCCAAGTCCAAGCACTTCAAGATGGCCAATGAGCAGGTCATGAAGTCCCTGACCTACGCTTACGTAGGCCGCCGGCTGAAGAAGCGTGACTTCCGTCAGCTGTGGATCACCCGTATTTCCGCCGCCTGCAAGCAGAACGGCATGAACTACTCCACCTTTATGCACGGTCTGAAGGTGGCCGGCATCCAGATCAACCGCAAGATGCTCTCCGAGATGGCTATCAACGACAGCGTGGCTTTCGCCGCCCTGTGCGACATCGCCAAGAAGGCCTAAGGAGCAAATAACCAAAAAAAAGGCTTGCCGCCTGCTTTTGCAGGCAGCAAGCTTTTTTTCGCCGAATCGGCCCCTACACCGGATAATCCGGGCAAACTGGGCTTTTCCTGTTGCCAAAACCGGGAAAGAGGGCTATAATAGAAAAAGTATACCCCCACTACATAATGAGCTTTGAGGTATGAGGATGAAAACACAGGAAAAGCTGAACATGACCATGCTCTGCGATTTTTACGAGCTGACCATGGGCAATGGGTATTTCAAAAACGGCTACAAGGATCGCATCACCTACTTTGATGTATTTTTCCGCCGGGTGCCGGACGGAGGCGGCTTCGCCATTGCCGCCGGGCTGGAGCAGCTCATCGAGTATATCGAGAACCTCCATTTCACCCCGGAGGATATTGCCTATCTCCGGGGGCGGAAGCTCTTTGACGAGGAGTTTCTGACCTATCTGGAGAATTTCCGCTTCACCGGCGACATTTACGCCATTCCCGAGGGTACGCCGGTGTTTCCCCGGGAGCCGCTGGTCACGGTCCGGGCCCCGGCTATTGAGGCCCAGCTCATCGAGACCTTCACGCTGCTCACGGTGAATCACCAGAGCCTTATTGCCACCAAGGCCAACCGCATCGTCCGGGCGGCCAGAGGCCGCACGGTGCTGGAGTTCGGCTCCCGCCGGGCCCAGGGGGCGGATGCGGCCATCGTGGGCGCCCGGGCGGCCTATATCGGCGGCTGCCACGGCACCGCCTGCGCCATTTCCGACGAGCTGTACGGCGTGCCGGCCGGCGGCACCATGGCCCACGCCTGGGTGCAGATGTTCGACACGGAGTATGACGCCTTCAAGACCTATTGTGAGATCTATCCCACCAACGCCACCCTCCTGGTGGACACCTATGACACCCTGCGCTCCGGCGTGCCCAACGCCATCCGGGCCTTTGACGAGGTCCTCAAGCCCCTGGGCATCACCAAGTGCGGCATCCGCCTGGACTCCGGCGATATGGCTTACCTGAGCCGCAAGGCGAGAAAGATGCTGGATGACGCCGGCTGGACGGAATGTAAGATATCCGTCTCCAACTCCCTGGACGAATACCTCATTCAGGACCTGCTGCTCCAGGGGGCGCAGATCGATATGTTCGGCGTGGGCGAGCGGATGATCACCGCCAAGAGCGAGCCGGTGTTCGGCGGTGTGTATAAGCTGGCCGCCGTGGAGGCTGAGGATGGGACCATCATCCCCAAGATCAAGGTCAGCGAGAACGTGGAAAAGATCACCGTGCCTCATTTCAAGAAGGTGTACCGTTTCTATGGCCGGGATACCGGCAAGGCCATTGCTGACTATATGACCGTGCATGACGAGCAGGTGGACGACGAGAAGGATATAGAGCTGTTCGACCCCAGCGCCACCTGGAAGACCAAGACCGTATATAACTTCACAGCCCGGGAGCTGCAGGTGCCCATTTTCCTGGGCGGCAAGTGCGTGTATGAGCGCCCGACTCTGGAGCAGATCCGTGAGTATTGCCGCCAACAGGTGGATACCCTCTGGGACGAAGTGAAGCGGTTTGACTATCCCCATAAGTACTATGTGGACCTCTCTCAGAAGCTGTGGCAGATCCAGCAGGATCTGCTGCGCTCCAAGCATTGAGTAAAAGCCTATGGCAGGACTGCCCGGTGCGTGCAGTCCTGCCGGCCTTTTAAGAAAGGATCATTTTCCCTATGAAACGAGTTCAGCGCAAAACAGAGAGAAGAATATCGGCCGCTCTGCGCCTGGTGCTGGTGGCGCTGCTGCTTCTGCTGCAGATCGCCGTGGTGATAGCGCTGGTCCAGGTGCTCCGGCAAAAGATGTACATCGGCTACATGGTTTTGCAGGTGCTGGGTGTGCTGTGCGTCCTGCGCCTGTATATGCGCCCGGGCAGCAGCAGCTATAAGCCCGGCTGGATCATTCTCATTATGCTGGTACCGGTGGTGGGCCTGATCCTTTATTTCCTGTGGAACGGAAACCAGGTGAAAAAGAAGCTGGCGCTGAAGGCTATGGACATGCCGAAGGAGACTCCGGCGGTGCTGGAGAGCAGCGCTCGGGCCCAGGCGGCGCTGACAGAGCGCTGGCCCCGGTGGGGCAAGCTGACGGAGTATCTGCAGCGGCAGGATTTTCCGCTGTTTGCCAATACGGAGATGACCTATTTCCCCACGGGCGAGGCGTATCTGGAGGATCTGCTGGCCCAGATGGAAAAGGCCCAGCGCTTCATCTTTTTGGAGTATTATATCGCCTCCGAGGGGCAGATTTGGGAGCGCATCTGCCGGATCCTCACCGAGCGCGCCGCCGCCGGGGTGGAGGTGAACCTGATCCTGGACGATTTCGGCAGCATGATGACCATGCCCCAGGAGGATATCTATGCCCTGCGGCAAAAGGGCGTATGGGTGCAGATGTTCAACCCGGTGCACCAGTATGTGAACCGGCTGTACTTCAACTATCGGGACCACCGCAAGATCGCCGTCATCGATGGGGACATTGCTTACACCGGCGGGGCGAACCTGGCGGATGAATATGCCAACCTCATCGTCCGCTTCGGCTACTGGAAGGACTGCGGCATCCGCCTGGAAGGGGAGGGGGCCTGGGGCCTGACCCGGCAGTTCATGCACATGTGGCTGCGTATGAACGGCGAGCTCCGTGACCCGTGGGATTCCTATCGCCCCCAGGCGGCGGCCCATGGCGGTGACTTCTGTCAGCCGCTGGTGGATGGGCCGGATAATAACCCTGTCAGCACCGTGGAGGATACCTACCAGCAGCTCATTGCCAATGCCTGCCGCTATGTGTGGATCACCACGCCGTACCTGGCCATTGATGAGCCCATGATCCGCACCCTGTGCATCGCCGCGGACAGCGGCGTGGATGTGCGGCTGATGCTGCCGGGGATCCCGGACCATAAGTTTGCCTACATGGTGGCCCAGTCCTATTTTGGGGAGCTGCTGCAGCACGGCGTGAAGATCTATACCTATACCCCGGGCCTGCTTCACGCCAAGTCCGTGGTGGCAGACGGCGAGATGGGCTTTGTGGGCTCCGTGAATATGGACTACCGCAGCTTCCAGCTGCATTTTGAGTGCGGCACCCTGTTTACCGGCAGCGCCGTGGCGGCGGTGCAGGAGGATATGAACGGCGTTTTGGAAAAGAGCCGGCGGGTGACGCTGGCCTCCTGGCGAAAGCGCAAGTGGTATGTGAAGATTTTGGGCGCTGTGCTGCGTCCCTTTGCCATGTGGATGTAAAAGGAGAGAGAAAGAATGCTGATCCATGATATGAATACCGGCGACCGGTTTGAGGGCTATTATATCCTGCAGAACATCGCCCAGCGCACCACGGCGGCGGGCAAGCCCTTCCTGACCCTGAACCTGGCGGACCGCAGCGGCGCCGTTACGGCCCAGGTGTGGGATTACACGGGCCCCATCGGCCCAGGCGATGTGGGCAAGGTAGCCTGGGCGGCGGGCCTTGCCTCGGAGTATCGCGGCGCCCCGCAGCTGACGGTGTACCGCATCCGCCTGGCGGAGGAGAACGAGGGCTACAAGATCAGTGACCTGGTGGCCACGGCGCCCATCGAAATGGACGAGACCTGGGCCTGGCTGCAGGAGACGGTGGATTCCATTGCGGACGAGGATTATCGGTCTGTCTGCCGGGAGATGCTGAAGATCTACGGCAAGCAGTTCCGGCTTATCCCCGCGGCCAAGAGCATGCACCACGGCTTTGTGGGCGGCCTGCTCATGCACACGGCCTACATGGTGAAGGCCGCCGACTTCTACGCTGAGCTCTATCCGGCGGTGGACCGCAGCCTGCTCCTGGCGGGCACGCTGCTCCATGACTTCTGCAAGTGTGAGGAGTTTGTCACCTCCGCCCTGGGCCTGGTGGCGGAATATTCGCTGAAGGGTCAGCTCATCGGCCACCTGGTGCTGGGGGCGGAGGCGGTGAGCCGTGCGGCGGCGTCCCTGGGCATCCCGGAGGAGAAGTCCGTGCTGCTACAGCACATGATCCTCTCCCACCACGGGGAGCCGGAGTTCGGCGCGGCGGTGCGGCCCATGTGCATCGAGGCGGAGCTTCTCAGCTACCTGGACCTGATCGACAGCCGTATGGAAATCTATACCGAGGCGATGGAGGAGACCCCGGCGGGCACCTTCAGCGGCAGGATCTTTGCCTTGGACAAGCGGATCTATCACCATGGCTGAACCGTTTTCCAATTATCATACCCACACCATCCTCTGCGACGGCAAGGACCGGCCGGAGGAGCTGGTGCTGGAAGCGCTGCGCCTGGGCTGTCCGGCCATAGGCTTCAGCGGCCATTCCTATGCCCCCTATGACGAGGCCTACTGCATGTCCCCGGCGCAGACGGAGACGTATAAAGCGGAGATCAGCCGCCTGCGGGAGAAGTACGCCGGCCGCATCCGCATCTATATGGGCATCGAGCAGGACTTCTACTCTCCCAGCCCTACGGTGGGCTATGACTACGTCATCGGCAGCGTGCACTATCTGTATAGGGATGGCACATATCTGCCCGTAGACGCCTCCCAGAGCGCCCAGGAGCAGGCGGTGCAGGCGCACTACGGCGGCGACTGGTACGCCTTTGCCGAGGATTACTTTGCCGCCGTCGCCCAGGTCTATGAACGGACCCGCTGCCAGGTGGTGGGGCATTTTGACCTTGTGACCAAGTTCAATGAGGGGGACGCGCTTTTTTCCACGGACCATCCCCGTTATCGCCGGGCGGTCCTCCGGGCACTGGATGCCCTGGCTGCCGCGCCTGTGGTCTTCGAGATCAATACCGGGGCCATTTCTCGGGGCTACCGCACAGAGCCGTACCCGGCGGGCTGGATCGTGGAGGAGCTGCGCAGAAGGGGAGTAAAGCGTATCCTGTCCTCCGATTGCCACGCCAAGGAGAACCTGCTGTTTGGCTTTTCCCAATATCAGGATTGGATCCAATAACAAAACACCCGGGGATTTCCCGGGTGTTTTGCTATTGGTCTATGGCCGCAGGCTCAAGCCGCTATACTCCGTGCGGCCGGTTCTGTCACAGGGCATCCGGCCCTTTTTCCGCTTTTTTACATTCTGCATAGCAAAGGGGGAAAGACGCCTTCAGCACTGCGCTTTTTTGCACCGTCCAGCCATTTTCCTGCAGAAATGCTAGATATTCTTTCCCAGACCATTTGCTGCGCAGAGGAAACCCCACCAGCTTCATAAAAAAAGCTCTGATCTTGCCGGAAAGTGAATTCTCTGCATGAGTAAAGGTTGGCGCCACCAGCACGCCGTCATCCTTCAGCACCCGCCCGATCTCCTGCAATGCCTTTTCGGGCTGCGGAACAATGTGCAGGGCGTTGGACACGATCACCACATCAAAGGATCGGTCTGCGTAGGGCAGATGGAACATATCCTGCACGGAAAAACACAGGTTGTCAGAGAGGGTATCCCGCTTTGCCTGGGTGATCATTTCCGCGGAGGCATCCGTGGCCTCAATGTGTTTTGCCCAGCCGGCGATATTCTTGGCGATAAGCCCGGTGCCGGAGGCTAACTCCAGCACGGTTTTGTGCTGCACCACCGGCCGGAGCAGCTGATACATCTGCGCATATGCTGCCTGGTCCTTGCGCATAAAGCGATCATAAAGCTTCGCATTTCTGTCCCAAAAATCCGAATATTCTTTCAATTTTATCATCTCCCTGCTGCATCGTTAAAAATCTAAAATCCATATCCGCAAAGAGGTTAGATAAAGCTAACCAACGCACATCAAAAAATCCGCCCTTCGCGGTACCGGTGCAAAAGCATCGTATGATCAAAAAGATAGTAGCAAAAACCCGCCCATCTGTCAAGGCGCTGCCCTGGCTTTTCGCCAAACGCATTTATATCGCCGAATACAGCAGCCCGCAGGTTTTGCTGTCGACACCTCCGCATATTGCCAAGAGAGGAAAGCGTGTAAGGGAAACCTTAGTCGGGGCACCCATGCCCGCTCAATCGCCCACCCGCTGGCGAGCGTTTTTGCTCAGCAAAAGTGCTGCTCCAAAAAGAAAGACACCCCTGCGGGTGCCTTTCTTTTTGTCATACCTCAACACTATAGATTTTTTTCGAAATTTACTTTCAAAAAATCGTCGTATGACGGCAAGAAAACCTTGACGTGCAACGC
>CABMQL010000056.1 GCA_902388735.1 uncultured Eubacteriales bacterium
CCCAACGCAATCTTTGTAATGTGTCATTGCGAAGCCAGTGACCGATGTCACTGGCTTCGCAATCCGTACCCCTTCCCCGCAAATCCCAATTAAAGGAGAACCTCCCATGAACGTTTTATCCCTGGTCCAAACCGCCCTGGAGCTGGGCCTCATCTGCTCTCTGACGGTGCTGGCGCTGTTTTTGAGCTATTCCATGCTCAATGTCTGCGACCTGTCCACCGACGGCTGCTTCACCCTGGGCGCCGCCGTGGGCGCCACCGTGGCCATCGCCGGGCATCCGTACCTGGCCATCCTGGCCGCCATGGCCGCCGGGATCCTCTCCGGCTTCATCACCGCCCTGCTGCAAACGAAGATGGGCATCGACAGCCTCCTGGCGGGCATCATCGTCAATACCGGGCTTTATTCCATCAATATCGCCGTCATGGGCGGCTCGTCCCTGCTGAACATGAACAAGACCGACACCGTCTTCACCAAGGCCAAGACTCTGCTGGCGGGCACCTTCCTTGCCGAGCAGTATAAGCTGTTCGTGGCCGTCATCGCCGTCATCGCCGTGGTGGCGTTTTTGGCTCTGTTCCTGCGCACCCGCCTGGGCCTGGCCATCCGCGCCACCGGCGATAACCCCGACATGGTCCGCTCCTCCTCTATTAACCCCACCTTCACCACCATCGTGGGCCTGTGCATAGCCAATGCCTTCACGGGCCTGTCCGGCTGCCTGCTGGCCCAGAGCCAGAAGTCCGTCAGCATCGACATCGGCACCGGCATGGTGACCATCGCCCTGGCCTCCCTGCTCATGGGCCAGGTGCTCATGGGCAAGGGCAGCATCCTCAAGCGGGCCATCGGCATGGTGGTGGGCGCCTTCGCCTTCCGCCTGGTGTATACCATCGCTCTGCGGCTGGATATGCCCGCCTTCATGCTGAAGCTGGTGTCCTCGGTGATCGTGGTGCTGGCCATCGCAACGCCCTATTTCAAAAAGCAGCTGCCGCTGCTGCGCCGCCGTATGGCCGCGCGAAAGGAGGCCCGCTGACATGCTGAAGATCGACCACATCTCCAAAACCTTCAACCCCGGCACCATCAACGAAAAGGTAGCCCTGCGGGACCTGAGCCTGCACCTGGACCCCGGTGACTTCGTCACCATCATCGGCTCCAACGGCGCGGGCAAATCCACTCTGTTCAACGCCATCTGCGGCAGCTTTTTCACCGACAGCGGAAATATTTACCTGGACGGCAAGAACATCACCTTCCAGCCGGAGTATCAGCGCTCCCGGCAGATCGGCCGCCTGTTCCAGGACCCCATGCGCGGCAGCGCCCCCCATATGACCATCGAGGAAAATCTCGCCCTGGCGGCGGCCTCCGGCGGCTGGCTGAGCCATGTGACCCGGGCGGAGAAATCCGCCTTCCGGGAGAAGCTGGCCCAGCTGGATATGGGCCTGGAGGACCGCATGAAGCAGCCCGTGGGCCTGCTCTCCGGCGGCCAGCGCCAGGCGCTGACGCTGATGATGGCCACCTTCAAGCCCCCCAAGCTCCTGCTGCTGGATGAGCACACCGCCGCCCTGGACCCCGCCACGGCGGAAAAAGTGCTGGCCATCACCCGTCAAACCGTAGCCGAGAACCACATCACCACCCTCATGGTCACCCACAATATGCACCAGGCCCTGGAGCTGGGCAACCGCACCCTGATGATGGACAGCGGCCATATCGTCCTGGACGTGGCCGGAGCGGAGCGGGCAGGCATGACCGTGGAGGACCTGCTGAATAAGTTCAAGAGCGGCGCCGGCAAGGCCCTGGATAACGACCGTATCCTTTTGTCGGAATAAGCCCAAACCAAACAAAAAAGACGCACTATAGTGCGTCTTTTTTATTTGCAAATTCCGCAAAGTCTATTCCCTTTACACGTTGAAGCGGAAATAGATCATGTCGCCGTCCTTGACCACATAGTCCTTGCCCTCGGAGCGCAGCAGGCCCTTTTCCTTGGCCGCGGCCACGCTGCCGCCGCAGGCCATCATCTCGTCGAAGTTGATGGTCTCGGCCCGGATGAAGCCCCGCTCGATGTCGGAGTGGATCTTGCCCGCGGCCTGGGGGGCCTTGGTGCCCTTTTTGATGGTCCAGGCCCGGCACTCGTCCTTGCCGTAGGTGAGGAAGGAGATGAGCCCCAGCAGGTCATAGCTGCACTGGATCAGCCTATCCAGGCCGGACTTCTCCACCCCCAGCTCCTCCAGGAACATGGCCCGCTCCTCGGGGTCGTCCAGCTCGGCGATGTCCTGCTCCAGCTTGGCGCAGATGGGCAGCACCTGGGCGCCCTCCTTCTCGGCCAGGGCCTTCACGTCGTTAAAATAGGGGTTGGCGTCACAGTCGGCAAAGCCCGCCTCGTCCATGTTGGCGGCGTAGATAATGGGCTTCAGGCTCAGCAGGTCCGCCGTCTCGATGATGGCGCGGTCGTCCTTGTCGCAGTCAAAGGTACGGGCGGACTTACCGCCGTCCAGGTGCTCCGCCAGGGCCTTGAACACCTCCGCCTCGTGGAGGAACTTCTTGTCGCCCTTGGCGGCCTTGGACGCCTTTTCCACCCGGCGGTTCACCATCTCCAGGTCGGCCATAATCAGCTCCAGGTCGATGGTCTCAATGTCCCCCAGGGGGTCCACCGGGACGTTGGTGCCGGCGTCAGCCACCACGTGCATGATGTTCTCGTCGTCAAAGCATCGCACCACATGGACGATGGCGTCGGTGCGGCGGATGTTCTCCAGGAACTTGTTGCCCAGGCCCGCGCCCTGGCTGGCTCCCTTCACAAGGCCAGCAATGTCCACAAATTCGATGACCGCCGGGGTCTTTTTGTCCGGCTGATACATCTCGGCCAGCTTGTCCAGCCGTGCATCCGGCACGGCCACCACACCCACATTGGGCTCGATGGTGCAGAAGGGATAGTTGGCGCTCTCGGCGCCGGCGTTGGTGATGGCGTTAAACAGAGTGCTCTTGCCCACATTGGGCAGGCCCACGATACCTAATTTCATAAAGGAACTCCTCCTCAATCGATTCTCTCAGCATATTGTACCACACCCGGCTGCCGTTCTCAAGGGCCGCCGGGCCCGGTTCACTTCCCTTTTCTCCTCTTGGCAAAGGCCTCCTTCTTCCGCTGGGGCATTTTCCCCTTCTGGCCCGGATTCTCCGGCCGCTTGTGGCGGAAGTTACCGCCCCGGGGCTTTTCCCGCCGGTCCGGCTTTGCCAGCTCCTCCGGCTTTTTGCCGAAGTACTTCTCCCCTTTTTGGGGCCGGATAAGGCACTTATCCTCGTAGCCGATGAGATCCGTCCGCTCCGCCTTCTCCAGGGCCTCGATGACCAGGGGCCGCAGATCCTTGCGTCCCCACTGGAGCAGCGCCCGCTGCAATGCCTTTTCGTGGGGGCTCCGGGCCACATATACCTCCGTCATGTCCCTGGGATCGATGCCCGTATAGTACATGCAGGTGGATATGGTCCCCGGCGTGGGATAAAAGTCCTGCACCTGCTCCGGCAGATGCCCGGTCCTGTGCAGGAACTCCGCCAGGCGCACGCTGTCGGCCAGGGTGCAGCCCGGGTGGGACGACATAAGGTACGGCACCAGGTACTGCTCCTTGTGGTCCGCCTCATTGAGCTTCTGATACTTGCGCCAAAACTTCTCGAACACATCAAAATGGGGCTTGCCCATATAATCCAGCACCGAGGCCACGCAGTGCTCCGGGGCCACCTTCAGCTGTCCGCTGATGTGATGGTCCACCAGCTCCCGGAAGAAGTCCTGGTTCTTGTCCTGCAGCATATAGTCGTAGCGGATGCCGCTGCGGACGAATACCTTTTTCACCCCTGGCAGCCTGCGCAGCCGCTGCAGCAGCTCCGTGTACTCCGAGTGATCGGCGTCCAGGTTCTTGCAGGGCTGAGGGGCCAGGCAGCTGCGGTTTTTGCAGCAGCCGTGCTTCTTCTGTCCCGGGCAGGAGGTGTGGCGGAAGTTGGCCGTGGGCCCGCCCACATCGTGGATGTATCCCTTGAACTGCGGATCCTTGGTGAGTATCTCCGCCTCCCGCAGAACGGACTCGATGCTCCGGGATGTGACCATCCGCCCCTGGTGAAAGGTCAGCGCGCAGAAATTGCACCCGCCGAAGCACCCCCGGTTGTGGGCGATGGAAAACCGCACCTCCTCAATGGCCGGCACGGGTTCTTTGTACATGGGATGCACTTCCCGCACAAAGGGCAGGTCGTAGAGCCTGTCCAGCTCCTCTCTGGGCAGGGGCCGCTGGGGCGGATTCACAATGAGATACCGCCCCTCGCAGGGCTGCACCACGCCGCAGCCCCGGATGGGGTCATTTTCGTCGTACTGCAGCTTGGTGGCTATGGCATATTGTTTTTTGTCCTCCCGGACGCTCTCGTAGCCGGGCACCGTCACCGGCCGGTAGATGCACTTTTCCACATCCTGGCTCAAAAATGCCGTGCCCCGTACGTCGGTGATGTCCCCCACAGGCACCTTTTGGGAAAGCCGCCGGGCGATTTCCTTTGTTGCCGTCTCCCCCATGCCGTACACCAGCAGATCCGCCGGCGCGTCATATAGGATGGGCCGGCGCACCTTGTCGTCCCAGTAGTCGTAGTGGGCAAAGCGCCGCAAAGACGCCTCCAGCCCCCCGATGATAATGGCCGTGTCGCTGCCAAAGGCCTCCCGGGCCCGATTGGCGTACACAATGGTGGCCCGGTCGGGCCGATAGCCCATCTTGCCCCCGGGAGAGTAGAGATCCCGATCCCGCCGCCGCTTGGCAACGGTGTAGTGGGCCACCATGCTGTCCAGGTTCCCCCCGCCGATGAACACCCCATACCGGGGCTTTCCCATTTCGGCGAAGGCCGTGCAGTCGTGCCAGTCCGGCTGGGAAAGCACTGCCACCCGGTACCCCTCCGCCTCTAAAAGCCTCGCGATGAGGGTGCTGCCGAAGCTGGGATGGTCGATGTAGGCGTCGGCCATGACCACTAAAAAGTCGTAGTAGTACCAGTCCCGCGCCCGCATCTCCTCCCGGCTCACCGGGAGAAATTCCGTTCCTCTCATGCCTTTTCTCCGTATCCTATGTAGAGGTCCATATCCCCCTCGGGGGTTTTCTCAAAGCCGTAATGGCGGAAGAAGCTCTCCGTCTCTGCGTCCGGGCAGCGCAGGCGGATGTGCTCCGCGCCCCGGGCCCGGTAATACTGCACCGCCTGCCCCAGGGGACCGATGCCCCGATTCAGGCCCCGCCAGGTGGGCAGCAGGCCATAATACCCGATCCGGCCCACTCCGGGCTCCTTTTGGGGCAGCAGCTGCACGCCGCCGGCCAGCTCACCTCCGTGCAGCACGGCGATGGCCTCCCCCTCCGGGCCGATGCCCAAGGTCTTCCGCTGGGCCTCGGTCATGGGCAGATAATACATGTCACTCTCCAGCATCCGCTCGTCCTTCCACCACTTCTGCTTGGCGAAGGTGGACAGATGTGCGTCAATGAGATGGTGGTTGTCGTCCCGGTACAGCACGGCAAAGCCGTCCTCGTCATACTCCACCAGGGAGATGGCGGTGTTGTCCCCGTGGGGGGTGCTGCCCAGCTCGCTGAGGGGTCTGCCCTCCAGGGTGCCCAGCACCATCCGCAGCGCCGCCCCGTGGCTGAATACCGCCACGGTCTTGCCGTCGTTTTCCCGGGCGATCTTCGTCAGCGCCGGCAGGAACCGATCCAGCACCTGCCGGGCCGTCTCGCCGCCGGGCACCTGCCAGCGGTCTAAGTGCCGGTTAAAGTCCACAATGCGCTCCTCGTCCTCCATGCGCAGCTGCTGCCAGGTGCGGCCTTCCCACACGCCCATGTTCACCTCCCGCAGATTCGGGTCGGTGTGCAGCGTCAGGCCCTTGGGCACATATACGGCCCTGGCCGTGGTGCGGGTGCGGAACAGGTCGCTGCTGTATACGGCGTCGATGTGTATGTGTTCAAACCGCTGCTGCAGGGCCGCGATCTGCTTGTAGCCCCGTGCGGTGATGAGTCCGTTGTAGTGGCCGTGGGCGATGCGGTAGAGGTTCCCCTCCGCCTCGGCGTGTCTGACTAAATAAATGCGGGTCATGGTCTTCTCCTTACAGTACCTGAATGATTTTTTTCATGTCGGCCACCGCCGCGTCAATGGCCGCAGGCAGGTCCTCTGCATACTGCAGCTCCCCGTCCGCCACCAGTGCGCCGTGTCCGTATTCGTCAAAGGCGGGATAGGCGTTGTCCCCGTCGCAGCAGGCCAGGATGAGAAAGGCGTCCTTCAGCCGCCTGCGCAGATCCTTGATGTCCAGGCTGAAGCCTGTTTCCACCATGCAGGCGGCGCCAAAGCGTGCCATCTGCTCCCCGGCCGCCTGAAACACCTGCCGGTCCCCGGCCATAAGATTCTGCACAGAGGCCACCCCGGCCTCCCTGGTGCGCAGCACGGCGATGACCAGCTTGTCCTCCGCCGCCCGGCAGCTCTCCGCCCCGCCATAGGGCAGGATGGTCACGGCGTCGGCGTTTACGCCGCCCTGAAGCCACGGCTCCGTCCCGGCGCACCGGGCGTCCACAATGGTGTACAGTCCCTGGTTTTTGGCCATGTTCACCAGGTTTGAAAGCACGTCCATTCCCATAAAGCCCTGCCGGAGATACGGCTCTGCCCGCAGCATCACCGCCGGCAGCTTCCCCGCCGCCTGGGCGATGGCCTGGCTGCCGTGGTAGCGCAGGGCCTCGGCGTGGGCCATGGGGCAGTCCCCGTACATATCGGTAAAATTCTTCAAATATTTTTTGTCCAGCCGGTCCTCCCGGGGATCCAGCACCAGGGCCACCGGCGTCTTAGCGCGGCGGATGGCCTCCTGCAGGCGTTCAGCAGACATAAAAAACGCTCCTTTTCTCTGTCCGGTTTTTTTGTGGATATTATACGCCATGCGGCGAAATTTGGCAACCGCTCCAGCGGTTTTTTCCCGGCAAACAGGAGATACTATCCCCGTGGACAAAGGAGTGAAGTACAAATGTGTAAAAGTCCGTTTCTCTGGGGCATGGCCGCCGGAATTATGGTGGGTGTCACCGCAGAGATGATCGTCTGTCCCCGTCCCAAGTGCCGGAAAACCGCTGTGGGCCAGGCCATGCAGCGGATGGGTAACGCTCTGGACACGGTGATGGTGACCGTGGCGAAGAAGTTGGATTAAAGAAAATTTATGGGCAGGGTGTTTTCCGAAACATCCTGCTCATAAATTTAGCTGCCAAAAATCTTTTTCCACAGCAAAGGGATCATATCCTACTTATAAAATCTTTCGGATTTTGAGAAATATGTGTTGACAAGCGTCAAAATTTTGGTATAATAAATATTGCTGTTCGCAGCGAAAACAGAATATGCAGTGGTATCGAAGAGGTCATAACGAGCACGACTGGAAATCGTGTTGTCGTCAAAAGCGGCACGAGGGTTCGAATCCCTCCCACTGCGCCATATTAACGAAACGGTATAGATGCGTCTGGCGAAAAGTCAGGCGCATCAACCGTTTCCGGGCTTTTTCGAGCCCGGATTTCTTCTTTTGAACCATAGATTTTTATGGAGGTTTCGGAGCAACTGACCGG
>CABMQL010000057.1 GCA_902388735.1 uncultured Eubacteriales bacterium
GCACACGGGCCCTACCCTACAAAACATCCCTCTGTAGGGCGGGACCCATGTGTCCCGCCGCACACCACACCTCTTGTAAAACCCTGTCATTGCGAATCCAGTGCGCAAAGTTGGCGGGGCGATGAGGGCATCGCCCCCTACGCATAAATTGGAAGCCGTCACAAGCGGGGCGTCGAGACGCCGCCCCCTACGAATTTCTATCGGTAACCGGTGCGCAGGGGTCGGCCTCTCAGGCGAGAAGCAGTGGAATTTGTTCGCCTGCGGCGAACAAATTATGCGCGCAGCAGACTTGGGGCCTTTTGGCAGAAAAAACGAGGTTTTTTCGCCAGTCGTTTCAGCTCCACAGGGAGCATACCAGGTCCGTATAGCCCGAGGGGTCGGCAATGGGCAGACCCGCGATGAGCAGCGCCTGGTTATACAGCACCTCCGCATATTTCTTGGCCAGCTCCGGATCCGTGGCACGGACGCTCTCCAGCTTCAAAAACGCCGGGTGCGCCACGTTTACCTCCAGGATGCGCTTGGCTTTCATGGAAAGCTCCGGCTGCACGGCCTGGAAATACTTCTCCATTTCAAAGGTCAGACCCTCGCCGCTGGTCATGCACACCGGGTGGCTCTTGAGCTTTTGGGACGCCTTCACCTCGTCTACCCGGTCACCCAAGGTCTCCTTGATGAACGCCAGGCATTCCTTGTCGCTCTCGCTCTCCTGGGGCTTGGGCTCGTCCTCCAGGCCCAGGTCGCCGTCCACGGCGGAACGGAACTCCTTGCCGTCGTAGGTGCGCAGGCTGTCCGCCAGGAACTCGTCCGCCCGGTCGGTGCAGTAGAGGATCTCCATGCCCCGCTCCTTCAGCAGCTCCGTCTGAGGCAGGCTGTCGATGGACGCCACAGTGTCGCCGGCGGCGTAATAGATATACTTCTGACTTTCGGGCATGCGGTCTGCATACTCCCGGAGGGTCACCAGCTTTTTCTCCGTGGAGGAGTAGAACAGCAGCAGTTCCTGGAGGTTCTCCCGCTTCTCGCCGAACTGGTTCAGCACGCCCACCTTCAGGGCCCGGCCGAAGTTCTCATAGAACTTCTCATAGCCCGCCCGGTCATCCGTGAGCATCTTCTTCAGCTCCGCGATAACCTTCTTTTCCAGGTTGGAGGAGATGATCTTCAGCTGCCGGTCATGCTGCAGCAGCTCACGGGAGATGTTCAGGCTCAGGTCCGGGGAGTCCACCACGCCCCGCACGAAGCTGAAATACTCCGGCAGCAGCTCCTCGCAGTGGTCCATGATCATGACGCCGGCGGAATACAGCTGCAGGCCCGGCTTAAATTCCTGGGTGTAATAGAAGCTCGGCACCTTGGAGGGGATGAACAGCAGGGCCTTGTAGGTCACCGCGCCCTCAGCAGACACGGAGATAACGCTCTGGGGTGGGGCCATCTCACCGAAGCGCTGCTGGTAAAATTCGTCGTACTCCTCTTTCTTGACCTCGCTCTTTTTCCGCTGCCACAGGGGCACCATGCTGTTGAGGGTCTCCCACTCATACACCGTCTCATACTCGGGCTTATCGGCAGGGCTGTCGGGCTTTTTCACCGAATGGGGCAGGAGCATCTTGATGGGGAAGCGAATATAGTCGGAGTATTTCTTCACCAGGGACTTGATGGTCCAGTCCTCCAAATACTGGCTGAACTCGCCCGGCTCCTCGCCGTCCTCTTTCATGTGCATGATGATGTCCGTGCCCACGGCGTCCCGCTCCGCCTCGGTGACGGTGTAGCCCTCCGCGCCGGAGGACTCCCACTTCCAGGCCTGGGTCTCGCCGTACTTCTTGGTCACCACGGTGATGTGGTCGGCCACCATGAAGGCCGAGTAAAAGCCCACGCCGAACTGGCCGATGATGTCGGTATCCCCGGCGGCTTCCTCCCCCTGCTCCTGGCGGAACTTAAAGCTGCCGCTGGAGGCGATGACGCCCAGGTTGTTCTCCAGCTCCTCGGCGCTCATGCCGATGCCGTTGTCGCTGACGGTGAGGGTGCGGGCGTCCTTGTCCACAGAGATAGTAATAGCAAAGTCGCCCCTGTTCAGGCCCACCTGATCATCCGTGAGGGACAGGTAGCAGAGCTTGTCGATAGCGTCCGAGGCGTTGGACAGGATCTCCCGCAGGAAGATCTCCTTATGGGTGTAAATGGAGTTCACCATCAGGTCCAGCAGCCGCCTGGACTCGGCCTTGAATTGCTTTTTGCGCATAAATAACGCTCCCTTCCTTTGAAAAAGATGCCTGTGCATCATTTGACTTTTATTAACCATATTGTAGCGCACCGGGCGGCAAATGTAAATGCCCGCCGTGTAAACAATCTTTTAACTTATTTACAAACCCCTGCTTCGGTGCTACAATGGACGGGAAAAAGGAGGAGTTTTCATGGGAGATAAGCTGCTTCTCATCATCACTTTGGCGGCGGCCGTGCTGTTCACGGCCATAGGCGTGTTTGCTTGGCGGCGGGAGAAGCCCATGTGGTTCTGGATCGGGCCGGACATCGACCCCGCCTCCCTCACGGACGTTCCCGCCTACAACCGGGCCAACGGCAAAATGTGGCTGGTCTACTCGCTGATCTTTTGGCTATCCGCCCCGGTGTGCCTGGTCAATGACGTGGTGGGCGGCCTGCTGATGGTCATCCTGGCCCTGGCCGGCCTGCCGGTGCTGGCGGCTGTGTATAAGAAGATCTACGGGAAATACCATATGCAATAAGGAGTTAAAAATGGGTTTATTCGATAAATTCAAAAGGGAAAAGCCGGCTGTGGATTGGTCGCAGGCCCACGCGGCAGAGCCAAAGTTTTACCGGGGACCCGACGGCGCGCCCTTCGGCGCCATGGCGTTGACCGAAGGCGCAGAAGCCATCCTGCCCAAGGCCCCGCAAGGGGCATATGCCGTGGACGGGAAGCCGGTTTCCCGGTGGCGGATGGTGGCCATCAGCACCACGAAGGACGCGGTCCTGGGGGACTGCGAGTACTCCCTGGCGCTGAAAAAGCTGGCACCGTACATTTTGGACGATAAGGATGACAGCGTCCTCGTCAGGGGCCTGTCCCTGTCCGAGCTGGAGACTATCCCGGAGTAAGACCCGGCTGAATTTTTACAAAATAAGGAGAACATCATGCTGACCATAAAAGACCTGTTTGACCTGGATCACACCATCGCCAAAGATTATTTGGCCCGGTTCACCTATCCCTGGGAGGCCCTGGCGGGCATCCAGGACTTTATCCTCTCCGTGGGACCTACCCTGAAGGATTACGACGAGGTGGCCCCCCACGTTTGGGTCCACAAGACCGCCGTAGTGGCCCCCACCGCCTATCTGGGCGCCCCGTGCATCATCGGGCCGGAGACGGAGGTGCGCCACTGCGCCTTCATCCGCGGCAGCGCTTTGGTGGGCGCCGGGTGCGTGGTGGGCAACTCCGTGGAGCTGAAAAACGTCATCCTCTTTGACGGCGTGCAGACCCCCCACTATAACTACGTGGGCGACTCCATCCTGGGCTACAAGTCCCACATGGGCGCCGGGTCCATCACCTCCAATGTAAAGAGCGACAAGCTGCCGGTGGTGGTCCGCTGCGGCGCGGAGCGCATGGACACTGGCCGCAAAAAGGTGGGCGCCATGCTGGGCGACTTTGTGGAGGTGGGCTGCAACAGCGTCCTGAATCCCGGCACCGTCATCGGCCGCCACAGCATCATCTACCCCACCTCCTGCGTCCGGGGTGTGCTGGCGGAAAACAGTATCCACAAAAACGACAGAACAGTTATTACGCGGAAGTAAACACATCATCTGTACGGGCGACCCGGGTGGTCGCCCGTATCCATTTATAACAAAGATGCCCACAGTCTCTGCCGTCCGGGCGGGGCAGAGCCCCGCCCCTACGCACCTCCCGGAAGCCCCCCTCACACCTTCTAACCTGTCATTGCTAAGCCAATGACCGCCGTCACTGGCTTAGCAATCCGTACTCCAAAGCCTCCCCTGTGTAAAGGGAGGTGGCGCGAATCGCCGGAAGGGTCGCTAACTACCGCACTCCCTGTTACACACCTCGCCCTACCATATCATCCCCCGCAACATTTTCTCTCATTTCCTCCCTGAAAAGGGTTGACAGAGGCGTTTTTTTGGCATACTATTAACATGTTATAAATAGTTCCGGTAGGTAAGGCTACCGCAGGGATACGGACTGCTGCCGCGAAGTGGTGGAGACACCATAAGAGGGTTTGAACAGGCGATATCGAAACCAAGGTATCATCTAACGCAGTTTCATTGCCCCGCGATGCTAAAGCTTGTTACGGTGGACAGAGCGCAGACACTATTCCTGCATATTTTCTGTGCGTTTCATGCCGCAGCGGCTGCCCCATCGGGCCAGTTGGCTGTGGTTTTTATTTTTGCGGAAAGGAGGAGCCGCCATGTTCGACTACGAAGAAGACCTGGACCTCTACCTGGATAAAATCAAGGACCTGCTGGGGCAAAAACAGTACGCCGCCGTGCGCGATCTGCTCCTCCCCCTGGAGCCGCCGGACATCGCCCAGCTGCTGGAGGAGTCCGGCCCCGAGCTCATGCCCCTGCTGTACCGGCTGCTGCCCAAGGAGCTGGCCGCCGAGGTATTCGTGGAGCTGGAGTCCGACAGCCAGGAGATGCTCATCAACGGCTTCTCCAACACGGAGCTGAAGGAAGTGCTGGACGAGCTGTATCTGGACGATGCCGTGGACATCGTGGAGGAAATGCCCGCCAGCGTGGTCATCCGCATTCTGGACAAGGCGACCCCCGAAATGCGCAAGTCCATCAACGAAATGCTGAAGTATCCCGAGGACTCCGCCGGCTCCATCATGAACGTGGAGTACCTGAGTCTGAAGAAGGATATGACCGTGGCGGACGCCTTCAAGCGCATCCGCCGCATCGGCGGCGAGCTGGAGACCATCAACATCCTTTACGTCACCGACCCCACCCGGCATCTGCAGGGCGTGCTGTCCGTCCGGGACCTGCTGCTGGCCGACGAGGACGACCGCATTGAGGACATTATGGACCCCAACGTGGTGTCCGTGATGACCCTGGACGACAAGGAAGACGTGGCCCAGGCCATGAGCAAGTACGACTACCTGGCCATGCCCGTGGTGGACCAGGAAAACCGCCTCATCGGTATCGTCACCGTGGACGACGCCATGGACGTTATCGAAGAAGAGACCACGGAGGACTTTGAAAAGATGGCGGCTATGCTGCCCTCGGACAAGCCCTACCTGAAAACCTCCATTTTCTCCACCTGGAAGGCCCGCATCCCCTGGCTGATGGTGCTGATGCTGTCGGCCACCTTCACAGGGATGATCCTCAACCACTATGAGAGCAAGCTGGCGGCCTGCCTGGTGCTCAACTCCTACATCCCCATGCTCTCGGGCACCGGCGGTAACTCCGGCACCCAGGCAAGCGTTGCAGTGATCCGCGCCCTGAGCCTGGACGAAGTGGACTTTTCCGACCTGCTGCAGGTGCTGTGGAAGGAGCTGCGGGTATCGTTTTTGTGCGGCATCTGCCTGGCATCGGCAAATTTTGTGAAGATGCTGTTGGTGGACCGGCTGCTGCTGGGAAACGACGCCGTGAACCTCACCGTGTGCGCCGTGGTGTGCCTGACCATTTTGTTCGTGGTCATCTTTGCCAAGTGCGTGGGCTGCTGCCTGCCGCTGCTGGCGGAAAAGGTGGGGCTGGACCCGGCGGTGATGGCCTCCCCCTTTATCAGCACCATTGTGGATGCCACCAGCCTGCTGATCTATTTTGCCCTGGCCTCCGCCCTGATCCCGGCGCTGCACAGCATATAATTTTCTTCAAACCCGCCTGCACTTTTTATAATGTGTCACCGGTGTGGCAATCCGTACCTCCGTCCCGCATCCACTTATCAAAAAATTTTTTCGCATAGTTTTTTTCATACGGTACAAAATAAGCTCAGGCCTGCGGCCTGAGCTTATTTTTTATGGAGGAAGAAAGCTATGTCCAATTGTACCAACGACGGGTGCGCCTGCACCCCCAACTCTGCCATCAAATGCACCGTCACCAGCTGCGCCCATCACTGCAGCGAGGTGAACAACTGCGGCCTGAACTCCATCCAGATCGGCACCCATGAGGCCAACCCCTCCAAGGATCAGTGCACCGACTGCCAGAGCTTCCGCAAGATCTGACAAAAGTCCCCTTCTGCCGAAGGGGGCTAGAGGCTGTCGAAAAAACCGCCGGGTTTTTCCGACAAAAGGATCGCAGTCTGCTGCGCGCATAATTTGTCCGTCTGTGACGGACAAATTCCACACTGGCAGCCTGATAGGTATTTTCTCTCACGCACATGTCGCGAGAGAAAATGATTGGACTGCTTTGCCGCCTGCGGGCGGCAAACTCTGCGAGGCTTTTTCGACACGCTGAAGTCCCCTTCTGCCGAAGGGGGCTACATATAGGGGGGTGCGGCCATGGACGGCAAGTGGAAAATTCGCATAAGCGGCGCGGCGGCGGGGCTGGTAAACGGTCTGTTCGGCGGGGGCGGCGGCACGGTGCTGGTGCCGCTGCTGACGGCCTGGTGCAAGGTAGGTCAGAAGCGGGCCATGGCCAGCTGCGTGGCGGTGATCCTGCCCCTGTGCGCCCTGTCAGCCGTCATCTATCTGCTGCGGTCAGGGCTGCAGCTGCTGGCGGCCCTGCCATACCTGGTGGGCGGCCTGGCAGGGGGACTGGTAGGCGGCAAGCTGTTCCGCAGGGTGCCCGGGCCCTGGCTGCGGCGCATTTTCGGTGCGTTTTTGGTATACGGCGGGGTGCGGTACCTGCTGTGAAGGCGTATGTGCTCCCGGCGCTGGCCGGGTTCTTAACGGGGATCCTATCCGCCTGGGGCATTGGCGGCGGGACGCTGCTGCTGCTGGTGATGACGCTGTTTTTGGGGGTGGATCAGATCACCGCCCAGGGCATCAACCTGCTGTATTTCCTCCCCACGGCGGCCATGGCCCTGGTGCAGCACCGAAAAAACGGGCTGCTGGACGCGCCGGTCCTGGGCGGCGCCATCCCCTGGGGCCTGCCGGCGGCGGCGCTGGGGGCGTTTTTGGCCACGGCGGTGGATGTGGCGGCGCTGAAAAAGCCCTTTGGGGTGTTTCTTTTGGCCGCCGGGCTTTACACCGTTTTCAGCAGGGCAGACAGGGAGAAGTAGTCGATGCGGGTGCAGTGAGTCGGGCGGACAGAGGCGTCCGCCCCTACATGGGGACGGGGGTTACGGATCGCCAAGGGCGCAGAGCGTCCTCGCAAGGACACATAGCTGGAAATGCGGCGCAAATCCGGCTCGGGTCGTCCGGGAGGCCGACCCCTACGGACGCGCGGTAAGAAGTATCTGCGAGTGCTGTACGATAGACGCTCTATTTGTCCCCGACCCACCAGGCCAGCGCGGGTCCGCGTGAGCGGCCAGCGGATGTAGGCGCAGAGGCCATACGAAAGCAAGGCGCGAAATTTTTTATTCCGATTCGCGGGGCAGAAGGACACCAATGCAGTTGGCACTTTAGCCGCGGAAGGATTCCAAAACCTTGGTTTTGGCGGCGTTCTTTCCTCCCTTTCTTTCGCCGC
>CABMQL010000058.1 GCA_902388735.1 uncultured Eubacteriales bacterium
GGCGAATGCCGGAGGGCCGCTTTTAATTGGGTGGGGAATCAAGTGTTTTTCTCCTGACCGCATCCGCACAGGGGCAGCAGCAGGCAAAAGGCCAGCAGGGTGGGGCGTCGAGAACGCCGCCCCTACGGATATGCTGCAAGGCGTGCAGCGGGCGGGGCAATGTGGGCATCGGCCCCTATGGAGCGGTCTTTTGTGAAAAAAACTCCTCCGGCAATAGTCGGAGGAGTTTTTATGATCCAATTACTCGGCGGGGTAGACAGAGACCTGCTTGCGGTCCTTGCCCAGACGCTCGAAACGGACAACACCGTCAGCCTTGGCAAAGAGGGTATCGTCGGTGCCGATGCCCACGTTCTTGCCGGGGTGAATGTGCGTGCCGCGCTGACGCACCAGGATGTTGCCGGCCAGAACGAACTGACCGTCAGCACGCTTGGGGCCCAGGCGCTTGGACTCGGAATCACGGCCGTTCTTGGTGGAGCCCATACCTTTTTTATGGGCGAAGAATTGCAGACCGATATACAGCATAATTCAGTACCATCCTTTCTGATAAGATGATTGCGGGGGAACAGGAGGTCACTCCTCCATTACTTCGATGTTTTCGGGGTATTCGTCGTGGAGCTGGGTGAGGTAGACCATGAGCCCCGTCAGCAGATTCTGACAGGTGCTCTCCGCCGGGGCGGACAGGCCGCCGGGCAGGCGGAAGGAGATCTTTGCGTCCTTCTCCCGGATCTTTACCGAGGCGCACAGGCCCATCACGTCATTGACGGTGCTCTCCACCAAACGGATGGCACTGGTGACGGCGGCGCAGACGATGTCTTCGCCCGCCTCGCCCCAGCCGCTGTGGCCCTGGACATCAAAGCCCACGATGCGGGCTTGCTCCACAAGGAATGAAACGGTGGTCATACGCTCTTAGAAAGTGATCTTGCCGATCTCAACCTTGGTGTAAGGCTGACGATGACCCTGGCGTTTGCGATAACCCTTTTTGGGGGTGTACTTGAAGATACGGATCTTCTTGCCCTTGCCGTTCTTGACGACAGTGGCGTCCACCTTGGCGCCCTCCACCACGGGAGTGCCGAACTTGGTGTTCTCCCCATCCACGATGGCCAGAACCTGGTCGAAGACCACGCTGTCGCCGGCGTTGACATCCAGCTTCTCAATGAACAGAGTGTCACCCTCAGAAACATTGTACTGCTTGCCACCGGTCACGATGATTGCCTGCATACTTGTTGCACCTACCTTTCCTTTATTACGGACTCGCTGTCGGGGGCGGCCTGCGTATGGCAGACGCTTGTAACCCATTCAAAGCGGCTTATATAGTTTAACAGACTTTAGGAAGCCTGTCAACTGATTTGGGGAAGTTTTTCGGCTTATTTTGTGGGATATTTGAGCTTTTCCTCCGTCCAGGAGGCGATGAGGCCGCAATACCAGGCACAGCAGGAGCGGCCCTCCTCCACACTGAGGTTTTTATAGTTGCCGCACTCGGCGGCGGAGCAGCCGGGCATGGGGCCGCTATACTCGGCGGCCCGGGCGAAAACCGACTGCAGGAGGGCGATGGACTGGGAAAGAGTCAGCTTGTCCCCGTCAAAGAGGAAGTAAAAGCCCGTCTGGCAGCCCATGGGGCCGAAGTAGATCACCGCGTCCCGGCTCTCGGAATTGCGCAGGAAGGTGGCGATGAGATGCTCCACGGAGTGCATCTGACTGTTGGACAGCAGGTCCCCGGTGTTGGGCTTTTTGAATCGCAGGTCAAGGGTCACCACGTTCCCGTCCCGACGGGAGAGGTACAGGCCGGGCACCAGCACATTGTGGTCCACGGTAAAGCTGGCGATACGTTCCATTATTCCGCCTCCAGATTGTCGATAAATTTCATGGCCACGCCGTTCAGCTCCCGGATGGCCTCGGGGAAGTTGAAGAAGAAGTCGTGGTGCTCCAGCACGCAGTCGCTGACGGACTTCAGGGACAGGAACGGCACGTCATTCCGGTAGCACACCTGGGCCACGGCGCCGCCCTCCATCTCGCACAGCAGAGGGTGGAAGGTGTCATAGATCCAGTGGCTGCGGGGGGTATCGGTGGCGAACCAGTCGCCGGTGGCCACCAGGCCCGTGCGGTAGGGCAGGCCGGTCTTATCCATGGCGGCCCGGGCCTTTTCCGGCCAGGCGGTGGGAAACTCCACTTTATTCACCGTGGAAACCAGGCCCACGGGGTCCCCCAGGGCGGAGGTGTCGGAATCGTGCTGCACGAAGCCCGTGGCCAGCACCAGGGTGCCGATGGGAACATTTTCAAAGCAGCCGGCCACGCCTACATTCAGCACCACATCCGGGGCATAGCGGCTGATGAGCAGCTGGGCGGACATAGCGGCATTCACCTTGCCCACACCGCCGGCGCAGGCCACCACATCCTCCCGGACCTGGTAGAAGGACGCGCCGGACACCTTCTCGATCAGGTGGGCGTTTTCATTTTTCAGCAGGCTCTCGATTTCGCCGTCCATGGCGTACATCATGCCGATCTTCATGGAGAGATCTCCTTTCGGGTTCATTTAAATTCCTGTTTATTGTACCTTTTTTGGGCCCAAATTGCAACAGGTCGTTGCCGGGAGCGGGAAAATAGGGTAAAATAGGGGCAAGAACGGAGGTGAGGCCATGGACGCGGTGGGCATCATATGCGAATTTGACCCCCTGCACCGGGGCCACGAAAGGCTGCTGCGCCGGGCCGGGGAATCGGGCCGGCCGGTGGTATGCGCCATGAGCGGGAACTTCACCCAGCGGGGCGGCGCGGCCTGCGCGGAGAAATTCACCCGGGCGGAAATGGCCGCACAGTGTGGGGCCGATCTGGTGGTGGAGCTGCCCACCCCCTGGGCCATGGCCACGGCGGAGAAATTTGCAGGCGGCGGCATATCCCTCCTGGCTCGATGCGGGGTGAAAACCCTCTATTTCGGCAGCGAGTGCGGAGACGCGGACGCCCTGTGGGCCGCGGCGGAGACGCTGCTGCGAGCGGATGTCCACCGGGCCATCCGGGCGGAAATGGACGGGGGGCTCCCCTACGCCGCCGCCCGGCAGGCGGTGCTGCAGCGGGAGGCCGGGTGCGGCACCCTCCTGGCCCATCCCAACAACACCCTGGCCGTGGAATATCTGAAGGCCATACGGCGGCAGGGGCTCTCCATGGAGACAGCTACGCTGCGGCGGGAGGACGGCGGCCACCATGGGGCGGCCTCGGCGTCCCGGATCCGGGCGCTGCTGGCGGCAGGGGAGCAGGCGGAGGCACTGGATCTGATGCCGCCGGCGGCGGCAGGTATTCTGCGCAGGGCGATAGAAAAAGGCCTGGCGCCGGCGGACCCGGCCCGGCTGGAGGGGGCCATGCTGGCCCGGCTGCGGCTGATGGGCGAAAATGACTTTGCCCCCTACGACGGCGGCGGCGAGGGGCTGTACCGCCGGGTGTATCGGGCGGTGCAGGAGGGGGTTGGCCTGGAGGACATCCTGGCCCGGGCCACCACCAAGCGCTACCCCACCGCCCGGGTGCGGCGGATGCTGTGGGCGGCGTTTTTGGAGCTGGAGCCGCCTGCGGAGGGCATCCCCTATGTCCGGGTCCTGGCCGCCACGGCTTTGGGCCGCAGGCTCCTGCGGCAGATGCAGGATGACGGCGTGCCGGTGCTGACCAAGGCGGCGGATGTGGGCCGGTTGGGCCCGGCGGCGGAGGCGCTGTTCACCCGAGAGGCACGGCGGACGGATGTATATGCCCTGGCCTGCCCCGGCTCTCCCCTCCCCTGCGGCAGCGACTGGCGGCGGACGCCGGTGATGATATGAGGCAGAATCGAACCGAATCTATTTGAAGGAGGAAATTCCTATGAAAATCACCCATGCGACCATGCGGGATCTGGCGGCGGTCACCGCGGTGGAGGCCGCGTGCTTTCCCCCGGCGGAGGCGGCCACGGAAAAGGATTTTGCCGGCAGGATCCAGCACTATGGAAACCACTTCTGGCTGCTGTTTGACGGGGACAGGCTCATCGCGTTTGTGGACGGCTTTGTGACGGATGAGGCGGATCTCACCGACGAGATGTACGAAAACGCCGCCATGCACAACGAAAACGGCGCATGGCAGATGATCTTCGGCGTGAATACGCTGCCGGAGTACCGCAAGCACGGGTATGCCGGGGAGCTGATCCGCCGGGCCATTGACGACGCCCGGGAGCAGGGACGCAAGGGCCTTGTGCTGACGTGCAAGGAAAAGCTCATCCACTACTACGGAAAGTTTGGGTTTGTGGACGAGGGCGTATCGGACAAATCCACTCACGGAAACGTTGTGTGGCACCAGATGCGGCTGACCTTTTGACAAGGGCGGCTTTGGGTCCGCCGGGTATTTGATTTTGGGCAAAAACAAAATAGGGAGAGCCGTAAGGCTCTCCCTATTTTTATGTTCGCTGATCCCCGCGCCCTATTCAAAGAAGGACCATATGGTTTCATAGAGGGCATCGGTGTTTTTCAGGGCGGTATCCAGGGGTTCGCCGGTGATGTAAGAGGACTGGTCATGGCCTGAGGGGTAGAGGGTGATCACCGCATAGGCCCCCGCCACCAGGCCGGGCTCCGGGGGTTCGCTGGTGATGTAAGAGGGCCGGTCATCGCCTGCGGGGTAGAGGGTCATGGTCTCATGGGTCCCCGAGACGGAAACAACAATGGAACACGCCTGG
This sequence comes from uncultured Eubacteriales bacterium, assembly GCA_902388735.1. Classification (GTDB taxonomy): domain Bacteria; phylum Bacillota; class Clostridia; order Oscillospirales; family Oscillospiraceae; genus Vescimonas. Next base: position 4,676 of record CABMQL010000058.1, read on the forward strand.
TCGCTGGGCTGTATCAGATCTCTGCTTTTATACGGTCCCTTATACTGGATGTCCGACAGGGCCGCACTGATTTTCTCCAGCTCCGCCGGGTCCGTCACTGTAATGCGCGCCCCGTTTACAGAATTATACAGGGTAACCTCCATTTTATCCGCATGGGCTATGGCCCCGGTGAGGGTCTGCACCTCTTTTTTCGCCGCGATATGGATGTGCGCCATGGCGCCCACCGCAAGGGCTATGACAATCAGTACAGCGCGCATAATAAATAGTTTCTTTTTCATTTCGTCCTCTTTCTCTCCCGTACACGCAAAAACCGGAGGGAGTGCGGCGAATCTTTGTACTTTTAGTTATAGCATATCTTCCTGAGCTTTGCAAGCTATTTAAATATTTATGCAATCCAATTTGAAAAAATACAGGGCCGCATCTGCTGTGCGGCCCTGAGGGTCAGGAGTTTTTCTCCAGATCGTCCTTGGTAATTTCCCTGTTTTTCCACTTTTTGGGCAGGCCGGGGCCGATGAGGGGAAAAAGATTTTCCGTGTTGGCCGTGGCCTGGATGTTATAGGTGCCCCAGCCGTTGATGATGTCGTGGATGTCCTCCGGGGGCGCGTGGAACTCGTGGACATCCGGGGTAGCATCGTGGGGCAGCTTATGTTTTTCGCTCATAGTGCATCGCCTCCGGTCATAGGATGCGCGGAGGGATGGGATTTTATGCGGAAATCGACGCGGATGCGTCAGTCCTGCTCTGTGGGCTGCTCCGGCATGGAGCGCAGCTCCTGGCGGATCCTACGGAATCGCTCCGGCACCTGGGCGAGGTCCATCTCCTGGGGCACGGCCACGGTGCCGGCTTTTTGGGCTGTTTCATAGTACCAGCACTTATAATCCACCATTTCCATGGTATGGCGCAGGACCTCCAGCTGCTGCTGCAGGACCTGACGCTGGCGCTGAAACATGGCCAGGCGGAGAGTGATGGTGTCGTCCCCCTGCAGGGCCATTTCAATATACCGGCGGATATCCTTGATGGACATGCCGGCTTTTTTCATGCAGCCGATCACCTGCAGCCACTCTATATCCGACTCCTGAAACATGCGGATGCCGCCGGAGGAACGCTCCACAAAGGGCAGCAAGCCCTCCTTGTCATAGTAGCGCAGGGTGGACGCTGTGACGCCCAGCAGTTTGGCCATTTCTCCCACTGTGTAAACCATCTGAAAATCCTCCCCGTTTTTTCAAAAACCTCTTGACTTGAAGTGCGCTTTAAGTCGTAGAATATACATGAAGTTCAGGTACATCATACTTCCAAACAGAGATTTTGTCAATCACAAGGAGGAATCACGATGATTTTGAAGGAAGCCTACACGCTGGCAAACGGCGTTCAGATCCCCAAGCTGGGGCTCGGCACCTGGTTCATTGGGGACGATCAGGCGGCCCAGGCCGTGTACACGGCGGCCAAGCTGGGCTATCGGCTCATCGACACGGCCCAGGCCTACGGAAACGAGCGGGGCGTGGGCGAGGGCGTGCGCAGCTGCGGCGTCCCCCGGGAGGAGCTGTTTGTGGCCAGCAAGGTGGCGGCGGAGCCGAAGACCTACGACGCGGCGGCCAGGTCCATCGACGAAACGCTGGAGAAAATGGGGCTTGACTATCTGGACCAAATGATCATCCACTCGCCTCAGCCGTGGAGTGAGTTCCGGGTGGAAAAACGCTATTTCGAGGAAAACATAGCCGTGTGGCGGGCCCTGGAGGATGCACAGGCGGCGGGCAAGGTCCGGGTCATCGGTGTATCCAATTTCTTAAAGGATGACCTGGAAAACCTGCTGGGATCCTGCCGGGTAAGGCCCATGGTCAACCAAATCCTGCTGCACATCAGCAACACCGATCTGGGCCTGGTGGAGTTTTGCCGGGACCAGGGGATCCAGGTGGAGGCCTACTCCCCCATCGCCCACGGCGAGGCGCTGAAGAACCCGGCTATCGCCGCTCTGGCGAAGAAGTACGGCGTATCCGCCGCCCAGCTCTGCATCCGCTACGCCATTGAGCTGGGGACCGTGGCGCTCCCTAAGACAGCGAACCCCGACCACATGGCGGACAATGCAGACGTGGATTTTACCATTTCCCGCGAGGACATGGAGGTCCTGAAAAACATGGAGCGGATCGCCGACTACGGTGAATTCAATGTGTTTCCCGTGTTCAGCGGGAAGCCGCTGGCCTAACACGGGGGTTCCCGGGCCGGGATGTGGTGAATGGCAGCTTTATGAATATAGCAGAAGCGGTGCAGCCCTGGGCTGCACCGCTTTCATCTTTTTCCGGATTGCCCTTACGCCGCGCTTCCACCTGTATCTGTCTTACCGATCGCGGCTCCCTTTCTGCAGCGAAAGAAAAGGCGAAAAGAACGCCGTCAAAACCAGGGTTTTGAAATCCTTCCGTGGGCGGAGTGCGGCCAAATTCGCAACTTTTCAGATACGCGTACCCGGCACCCCGGCACCATGAAATTTGTGCGCCTACCGGACGGCGGGGTATGGGCACCCC
>CABMQL010000059.1 GCA_902388735.1 uncultured Eubacteriales bacterium
ATTGTTTCAATTCCCCGCCGATAAACGCCGGATCCCCGGGCCGCAGCAGAGCCCTTACGGCGGCGCAGCCCTCGGCGGTGTCGTGGTCGGTGAGGGCGAACAGGTCCAGCCCGGCGGCGCGCACATTTTGCAGCAGGCTCTCCGGGGTGTCCGTCCCGTCGGAATATACGGAGTGCATATGCAGATCCGGTTTTTGAAAGCTGAACCGCTCCATGGCCGCGGTGCCCTCCCTTCCTACATTCAATGTTCCGGTAGTCCCCGCCCGGGCTTACAGCTCCTTCTCCTCCCGCCAGCCCAGGGCCATGGACAGCTGCCGGGCCTGGTGGACCAGGTGGGCAATAGCGTTTTGGAAATCCTCCGCCTGCACCCGGCGAAACAGGCCCGCCACGCCCAGGGCGTAGCGCACCTGGCCATCTCTATTATATACCGGGGCAGCCGCAGAGCGCAGGCCGATGCGGTATTCGCCGTCCTCCACTGCGTACCCTTGCCGCCGCACGGCGGCAAGGCCCTCCACAAACCGATTGGGATCTGTGATAGTGTGGGGCGTAAAGGCCTGCATCCCGCTCTTTTCCAGGATCTGCAGCACCTCCCGGTCGCTCTTGCAGCTCAGCAGCACCTTACCCTGGGAGGTGGCGTGCAGGGGCATCCGCCCGCCGATGGCCGGCACCACCTGCAGCCCGCTGTCACTGATGCTCTGGTCAAAGGAAATGGCGTTGATCCCATCCAGCAGAGCCAAAAAGGCGCTGGCACCTGCCGCTGCCGCCAACTGCTCCAGGTGGGGATGGGCCAGGCGTCCGATGTCCCAGGCCGAGGACACGGCGCAGCCGCACTCAAACAAACGGATGCCCAGTGCGTAGCGTCCGTCCTCCCGCTGCTCGATGACGGCGTGGCCGCGCATGGTGGCCAGCAGGGCATGAGTGGTGCTCTTGGGATAGCCGGAGGCAGCGGCCAGCTCCTGCAATGACATGGGTGCGCGGTGCCGGAGCAGGATCTCCAGCAAAGTCATAGCCTTGTCCACCGACTGCACTGTGCTGTGCTCTGCCACAGGCCGTCCCTCCCTTCTTTTTTCCCATCCTATCACACCCCTGGCCGCCGCGCAACAAGAAATCCGCCTTGCAGAACAATAATTCGGCATAGTCGAATAAATTTATATTGTTTCTTTCCCGAAAACAGTGTAAAATAGGTATCGATTCTGCACAAACGAAAGGAGGGCTCGCCCATGCGCACCCAGGAAGGCCGCCGGGGCCTGCTGGCCATCTGCATACTGGCCGTGGTGCTGCTGGCTCTGTTCCTCCTGTCCTTTTGGCTGGGCCGGTACGATGTGCCGCCCCTGGAGGTGATCCGGATCCTGCTGTCCCGGGTTCTCCCTCTCTCCCCCACCTGGACGGAGCATATGGCCACGGCGGTGCTCAACATCCGCCTGCCCCGGATATTGCTGGCCTGCCTGGTGGGTGCCTGCCTGGCCACCGCCGGCTCGGCCTATCAGAGCGTGTTCCGCAACCCCATGGCCGCGCCGGATATTCTGGGCGCGTCGTCCGGGGCCTGCTTCGGCGCGGCCCTGGCCATTCTGCTGGGCTTTTCCCGCAGCGGCGTCACCGCCCTGGCCTTTGCCAGCAGCCTTTTGTCCGTGGTGCTGGTGTATGCCGTGGCCTGCCGGGCCAAGGGCAACCGGGTCATGACCATCCTCCTCTCCGGGGTGATGATCGGCTCCCTGTTTTCCGCCTGCACCTCCTATGTGAAGCTGGTGGCGGACCCCTCCAATCAGCTCCCGGCCATTACCTACTGGCTCATGGGCAGCCTCTCCGGCGCCCGGATGAAGGACGTGGGCTTTGCCGTCATCCCCATGCTGATGGGCCTTGTGCCGCTTTATATCCTGCGCTGGCGCATGAATTTGCTGACAGTCAGCGAGGAGGAGGCCCGCTCCATGGGCGTACACACCGGCCGGCTGCGGCTGGTGGTGATCCTGTGCGCCACGGTGCTCACGGCGGTGAGCGTAGCCGTCAGCGGTATGATCGGCTGGGTTGGCCTGGTGATCCCGCACCTGAGCCGGAAGCTGGTGGGCAACAACTGCCGCTACCTGGTGCCGGCCTCCACCCTGTTCGGTGCCATCTTCCTGCTGCTGGTGGATAACATATCCCGGAACCTGCTGGCGGTGGAGATCCCCATCGGCATTCTCACCGCCTTTGTGGGCGCCCCCTTCTTCCTGTATCTCATGACGCGAAAGGAGAACCTGCTATGATCCTTTCGGTGGAAAATCTGAGTTTTTCCTATACCCGCCGCCCGGTGCTGCAGGATGTGAGCTTCGCCGCGGAAAAGGGAGAGCTTCTCTCCATTCTCGGCCCCAACGGCGTGGGAAAAAGCACGCTGTTTCGCTGCATTTTAGGCTCTCTGGAGGGCTACAGCGGCCGCATCTGCGTAGACGGCCGGGACATCCGCACCCTGCCCCACCGGGAGCGGGCCCGGCGCATGGCCTACATCCCCCAGATCCATCGTCCCACCTTCGGCTATACAGTGCTGGACACCGTTCTCATGGGCACCACCCGGCAGCTCTCCCCGCTGCAGCAGCCCGGCCGGGAGCAGGTCCATATGGCCCGGTCCGCTCTGGAGCGGGTGGGCGTTTCCCACCTGACGGATCGAAATTTCGCCCATCTCTCCGGCGGCGAGCAGCAGCTGGTGCTCATCGCCCGGGCCCTGGCCCAGCAGTCGGACATTCTTATTATGGACGAGCCCACCTCCGCCCTGGACTATGGCAACCAGTTCCGGGTGCTGCAGCAGGTGCGGGCTCTCAGCCGGGAGGGCTATACCGTGCTTTTAAGCACCCATAACCCCCAGCACGCCCTGACCTTTGCCCACCGGGTGCTGGCCCTGCAGGATGGCTCCGTGGCCGCCCTGGGCCCCTCCGGCGATGTGCTGACCCCGGATCTTCTGCGTCGGCTCTACGGGGTGGATACCGCCCTGGCCGACACCCCCGGCGGCCCCGTCATTGTGCCCCTGACCAATGAGGAGGTGCGGTGATGTTTCAGTGGAATGAAGAAATGGTGCGCTTCATGCGCGATGCCTCGGAGCGCGGCGACTATCATCAGCGCCTGGTCCGGTGGATGCTGCCGGACCTGCATCCGGCGGATCATATCTGTGACGCCGGCTGCGGCCTGGGCTACCTGAGCCTGGCCCTTGCCCCCTATGTGCGCCGGGTAACGGCGGCGGACCGCAGCGAGGAGGCTCTGTCCGTCCTCCGGGAAAACTGCGTCCGCAGGGGCGTCGGCAATATCGACATCCTGCCCGGCGACCTGCTCCGCGCCGCGCCTCCCGCCCCCTATGACGCCATGGTGTTCTCCTTCTTCGGCCGCATGGAGGAGATCGCCGCCATCGCCCGGGCCCAGTGCCGGGGCACGGTGTTCGTCTTTAAGAAAAACTATACCACCCACCGCTTCTCCGTGGAGCGCCACCCTTTGGGGCACGAGGGCTTCCGGGCCGGGGCGGAGTGGCTCACGGACCGGGGCGTCCCCTTTGTGTCCGCGGAGCTGGAGCTGGAAATGGGCCAGCCCCTGCGCTCTATGGCGGCGGCCCGGCGTTTCTTCGAGCTATATAGCCGGGACGCGGATAAGTCCCTCATCACCGATGCTTTCCTCCGGGAAAAGCTGGTGCCCACCGGGCAGGCGGAATACCCCTGGTATCTGCCCCACACCCGGTCGGTAGGTTGTCTGAAATTCTCAAGTGAGGATTTGGAATAAAAAGGAAAAAGGAGAAAAACATGAAAGCAAAAAGACTGATCGCCCTGCTGCTGGCAGCGGTCATGGTGCTGGGCCTTGCGGCCTGCGGCACCAAGCAGGATCCCACCCCCGAACCCACCACCCGCGTCTTCACCGATTCCACAGGACGCGAGGTGGAGGTGCCCACCCAGATCGACAAGGTAGCCATCAGCGGCCCCCTGGCCCAGATCGTGCTGTTTGCCCTGTGCCCGGACAAGCTGGTAGGCGTGTCCAACGCCTGGAGCAAGGAAGCGCAGGCTTTTTTGGATGAAAAATACTTCAACATGCCCCAGATCGGCCAGCTGTACGGCGGCAAGGGCGAGCTGAACCTGGAAACGCTGCTGCAGTCCGGCGCCCAGGTAGTCATTGACGTGGGCGAGCCCAAGGGCAGCATCAAGGAAGACATGGACGATCTGCAGCAGCAGACCGGCATCCCCTTCATCCACATCACCGCTGATATGAAGTCCTATCCCCAGGCCTATCGGATGCTGGGCGACCTGCTGGGCATGCAGGACGAGGCCGAGAAGCTGGCCCAGTACTGCGAGAAGATCAGCACCCGCATGGAGGCCATTGCCTCCGGCGTAGAGAAGGTCAATGTGCTGTATGTCACCGGCGACATGGGGCAGAATGTCATTGCCAGCGGCTCCTATCACGCCGAAGTTCTGGACATGCTGACCAACAACCTGGCCGTGGTGGACGAGCCCTCCTCCAAGGGCACCGGCAACGAGGTGAGCATGGAGCAGATCCTCACCTGGAACCCGGATGTGGTGATCTTCGCCCCGGAGAGCATCTATTCCACCGTCCAGGACGACGCCGCCTGGCAGAGTGTCACCGCCATCAAAAACGGCACTTACTACGAGGTCCCCTTCGGCCCCTACAACTGGATGGGCTTCCCCCCGTCCGTGCAGCGGTACCTGGGCATGATGTGGCTGGCCAAGCTCCTCTATCCCGATGCCACCAGCCAGTACGATCTGTTCAGCGACGTGCACGAGTACTACGAGCTGTTCTATCACTGCGACCTGACCCGCGCGCAGTACGACGCACTGGTAGCCAACTCCCTGGGCAAGTAAAATTCAAACCGCCGCAGGCAAATGCCTGTGGCGGTTCCCTATTATTTGTGATATGATATAGCACGGTATAGAAAAAGGAGTGATCTACATGCAGACCATCTTTGCAAAATTACTATATGAAATGGAAAAGGGCCACGACACCGTTCTGACCACCATTGTTTGGGAATCCGGCTCCGCTCCCCGGGGCGCCGGCGCGCAGATGCTGGTGAACGCCCAGGGTCCCCAGGCGGGCACCATCGGCGGCGGCAATGTGGAAAATCTTTCCATCCTCCACGCCCAGGAGCTTCTGAAAGCCGGGCATGGCGACATCCGGGACTACAAACTCCACCGCAGCGACACGGACGACATCGGCATGGTCTGCGGCGGCGATGTGCGGGTGCTGTTCACCTACATTCCCGCAGAGGACCGGCGGTGGCATACTTTGGCCGCCGCGCTCTTAGAGCGCATCGACAAATACCAGCCGGGTTACCTGGCGCTGCCCCTGTCCGGGGCGCGGGGGTATCTCACAAAAGAGCAGCCCCAGGAGGCGGAGGTCTTCGCCCTGCCCATTGCCGTGGGGGAGCGGGCCATTCTCTTTGGGGCGGGGCACTGCTCCCTGGCCCTGTGCCCGGTGCTCAAGTCCATCGGCTTCCGGGTGACGGTGTTTGACGACCGGGCCGACCTGGTGACGGCGGAGCGGTTTCCAGATGCGGAGCGGCTCATCTGCGGAGACTTTGGGGCCATCGGCCGTTATATCACTGTGGAGCCGGGGGACTATGTGGTGGTCATGACCAGCGGCCACACCCACGATTTCACCGTGCAGGAGCAGATCCTGCGGCGGCCCGCCGCCTATGTGGGCGTCATCGGCTCCCGGGCCAAGACAGCCTCGGTGAATCAGCGGCTCCGGGCCGCCGGCGTCAGCGAGGAGGCCATCGCCTCCATCCACACCCCCGTGGGCGTAGCCATCAAGGCCGTGACCCCGGCGGAGATCGCCGTGTCCATCGCCGGAGAGATGATCTACGAGCGGGCCCTGCGCCGGGAGCAGGCGGGCATCCAGGTCCACGGCTGCCCCATGCACTGACCTGCCATCGACAAATTACACCGTCAGGAGGATCCTATCATGAAAAAAATCGCTGTGGTCACCGGAGCATCCTCCGGTATGGGCCGGGACTTTGTGCTGGCCGTGGACCGGGAATTCAGGCCCCAGGAGATCTGGGTCATCGCCCGGCGGGAGGACAGGCTTCAGGCCCTGCAGGAGCAGGTGCAGGCCGCCATTGTCCCCCTGGCCATGGACCTGTCCCGGGACGAATCCTTCCGCCGCTACCGAGAAGCCCTGGAGCAGGAGCAGCCGGAGATCGTGGCCCTGGTAAACGCCGCCGGATACGGCAAGTTCACCCCCTTTACGGAGATGGACCTCTCCTCCCAGCTGGGCATTGTGGAGCTGAACGACCGGGCCCTCACCGCCATGTGCCACATGAGCCTGCCCTATATGCACCCGGGCAGCAAAATCATCAACCTGGGCTCCAACTCCGCCTGGCAGCCGGTGCCCTACATGAGCGTGTACGGCGCCAGCAAGGCATATGTGCTCAGCTTCTCCCGGGCCCTGGGCCGGGAGCTGAAGACCCGGGATATCCAGGTGCTGTGCGTGTGCCCCGGGTGGGTGAAAACGGAGTTCATGGACCGGGCCGTCCACGACAACACCGTGTCCTTCTATGACCGGTGGTACGAGTCCAGGGGCGTGGTGGAAAAGGCCATGCGGGACCTGCGCAAGGGCAAGACCGTGTCCATCCTGGGCTTCCCCGTGCGGATGCAGGTGCGCCTGGTGAAGCTACTGCCGGTGCGCACCATCATGAACATCTGGTGCAGGCAGCAGAAGAAGCCGTAAAAATCCAATAAGGCAAGCA
>CABMQL010000060.1 GCA_902388735.1 uncultured Eubacteriales bacterium
CCCTGCTGTCCATCGGCCTGGCTGCTTCCTGCGCCGGCGGCGTGTGCGGCGACCACCTGTCCCCCATCTCCGATACCACCATCATGGCTTCTGCCGGTGCCCACTGCTTCCACCTGAACCATGTGGCCACCCAGCTGCCCTACGGCGTGACCGTGGCTGCCGTTTCCTTCGTCAGCTTCCTCATCGCCGGCCTGGTGCAGAACGTTGTTATCTGCATGATCATTGCCGTGGTCCTGATGGTCGCTACTCTGCTGGTCATCAAGAGCATCGTGGCCAAGAAGCATGCTGGCATCTTTGCTGAGATGGCTGAGGCCAACAAGGCTCTGTACGCCAACAAGTAAGAGATAGCCTGTCTACATACTTACAATAAAAAGAGACGCCCTTGGGCTACAATTTCATAGGTATATGTACACATTGCAGCCCAAGGGTGGCTGATGTGAAAAGCTGCCGCAGGATTTTCCTGCGGCAGCTTTTTTTAAGTAAGCATTGTCAATATTATTCATGCTTTCCTAATGGCATCACAACTCTACACGCGCGTTAAATTTATGCGTCCCTGCATCCGGTGTTCCTTGCGATGGCGAAAGTGCTTCGGCAGCAGGAGGGGAGAAGTAAAACCACAAAGGGTGTCTCTGCGTATTATGCCTGCGAGGCGTCCGTCCGGTCGCCGGCCAGGTGCTCAAAGATGAAGTTCCAGTACTCCACCTTGCCGATCAGAGCGGAGCGATCTGCCAGTGCCTCGTCGGAGAAAAAGTCCTTCAGCACACTCTCATTCTGATAATCGGGCTTCATGAGGCAGTATTTCATCTCCTGCACCAGTACCCGCAGGGTCTCCATCCGGTGGGAGAACATGATCTGTGCGGCCCGCTCCGGGTTCCGTGCCTCAATTTCTGCGATCAACTGCTCGTGCTCCCGTAGGGAGTTTTCGATGTGGTTGGGGATAAGCAGCAGGATGGAGCGTGTGTGGTAGGCCTTGTGGGTCAGGTCATCGATCATATCCTGCAGCCGCCCGCAGGGGGCGAATTCGTACAGGGACTTGTAGAACTGACGGTTAACTATGACGTACCGCTCCAGCTCCCCGGTACGGTACAGCTGCTCCAGCTCCCGCTGCAGCGCCTTGGTTTTGTTCAGACTTTCGTCGGTGAGGTAGGCCACGCCGTAGCGCAGCGCCAGGCACTCCATCTCATTGCGGATAAGGGAATACTCCAGGAAGTCGTCAAAAACGATGCCTGTGACCATGAAACCGCGGTAGGGGATGTTCTGCACCAGGTTCTCGTTTTCCAGCAGAGTCAGCGCCTCCCGCACGGGGATGACGCTCATATCATACTCCGCCGCCAGTTGGCTGATGTTGATTTTGGAGTAGGGCGGCAGTTTGCGGCAGAAGATGTCGTCCCGTATCCGCGTGTATTGCGGTGCTCGTACCTGTTATTTTGTATATCCCGTTCCGCTATGGGTTCCAGCTGATGATCCCTGTGGGAACGATCTTCAGATAAGGAGGGACCACCATGCAAGAAATGTTTGCGGCGCTGGGCGCGCTGTTCACAAATCCGCTGGCGCTGGCGCTGATGCTACTGGGCACCGTTGTGGGCATCGTTTTCGGCGCATTGCCCGGTATGTCGGCCACACTGGCCGTGGCGGTGTTCCTTCCGCTGACCTATTCGCTGGATGTGTTCACCAGCGTCCCGCTGCTGATGGCCCTGTACATTGGCGGCATCTCCGGCGGCCTGATCTCCGCTATCCTCATCAACATTCCCGGCACCCCGTCCTCCATTGCCACCACCTTTGACGGCGCGCCCATGGCGCTGCGGGGCGAGGGCGGTAAGGCTATCGGCACCGGCGTGGTGTTCTCCTTCCTGGGCACCATCATTTCCATCATCGTCCTGGTGATCCTGGCTCCGGCGCTGGCCAAGGTGGCCATCAACTTTGGCCCCTATGAGTACTTCGCCGTCACCGCCTGCTCGTTCCTGCTGGTGGCGGGCTTGTGCGGAAAGGATATGCTCAAGGGCATCATCAGCGCACTGCTGGGCATCCTGGTGGCCTGCATTGGTCTTGCTCCTCTGGATTCCGCCGCACGCTATGTGTTCGGCGCTACCCAACTGAAGGCAGGCTTCTCCACCGTCCCTGTGCTGGTGGGCCTGTTCGCCTTCCCGGAGCTGCTGCGCCTGGTGGAAAAGAAAAACGTGGGCTTTGAAAAGGTGGATGTGCCCAAGGTCAAGGGCTTCGGCTTCTCCTGGGCAGAGTTCAAGAGTCAGATCGGAAACCTCGTCCGTTCCTCCCTTATCGGTATTGGCGTCGGCGTCCTTCCTGGCATCGGCTCCGGTGTGTCCAACCTGGTGGCCTACAGCGCTGCCAAGAAGGCGTCCAAGCACCCGGAGAAGTTCGGCACCGGCATCATGGACGGTGTGGTGGCTTCCGAGGCCTCCAATAACGCCGCCATTGGCGGCGCCATGATCCCCCTGCTGTCTCTGGGCATCCCCGGCGACGCGGTGACGGCCATGCTGCTGGGCGGCTTCGTCCTGCAGGGCCTCACCCCCGGCCCCATGTTCTTCAAGACCAATATGGACGTGGTCTATTGCGTCTACGCCGCCATGGCGGTGGCTGCCGTTCTGATGCTGGTGCTGGAATTCTTCGGTATCCGCGTGTTCGTCAAGCTGCTGTCCGTGCCCGCGTCCATCCTGCTGCCCTGCGTCATGGCCGTGTGCGTGCTGGGCGCCTTTTCCTCCACCAGCACCATGTTCGGCGTGTGGACGCTGTTCATCTTCGGCATCGTGGGCTATGTTTTCGGCGAGCTGAACATTCCTGCGGCGCCCTTCATCCTGGGCTTTATTCTCGGCCCCACCTGTGAGCTGTATCTGCGGCGCGGCCTGCAGATGAGCCGCGGTTCCTTTGCTCCGTTCTTCACCTCCCCCATCTTTGATGCGTTCTTTGCTGTGGCCGTTCTGTTCGTCCTGTGGAAGATCTTCGGCGGCTTGATCATGAAGAACCGCAAGAAGAACGCCGCATGACCCCTCTGTGGAAAGGAGCGCAAACCATGAAAACCAACAAAGCCATCCTTACGGCCGCTATCACCGGCGCCGTTCACGTCCCCAGCATGAGCCCCTATCTGCCCTACACCCCCGAACAAATCGTCCAGCAGTCCGTGGAGGCCTGGCAGGCAGGCGCGGCCGTGGTGCATCTGCATGGCCGCGATCCCCTCACCGGCGCCCCCTCCTCCGACCTGGAGGTCATGCGCCAGGTGGTCACCGAGATCAAGCGCCGCTGCGACGTGGTCATCTGCATTACCACCGGCGCCAGCCAGATGATGTCCACGGAGGAACGCCTGTCCGTGGTGCCGGCGCTGAAGCCGGAGCTGGCCTCCTGCAATGCAGGGTCCATGAACTTCATGCTGGCCGGTGTGCTTGATCTCCTCCCGGCGGATCGCCCCAAGTGGCAGACCGACTACCTGGGCGGTACTTATGACAACGTGTTCGCCAACACCTACCAGGGCATGGAAACCTACATCCGCACCATGCAGGCCCACGGCACCGTCCCCGAGTTCGAGGTCTACGACGTATCCATGATCAACAACATCGCTTATTTCAGGAAGAAGGGCATCCTCACCGGTCCTGTGTATATCCAGTTCGTCATGGGCATCCAGGGCGGCATTCCCGCCACGGTGGAGAACCTGGCCTTCCTGAAGGACGCGGCGGAGCGCCAGCTGGGCGAGGGCCAGTTCCACTGGTCGGCCGCCGCCGCCGGCAAGCACCAGTTCCCCATCACCACCGCCGCGCTGGCCATGGGCGGCAGCGCCCGCGTGGGACTGGAGGACAACCTCTACATTCGCCCCCACGAGCTGGCGCACTCTAACGCCCAGCAGGTGGAGGCCATCGCCCAGGTAGTGCGCGTACTGGGCCGCGATGTGGCCACTCCCGCGGAGGCCCGCGAGATACTGGGCCTGAAGGGCCTGGACGGCGTAAACTACTAAGAGTATCAGAAAGCAGGTGTTTTCTATGAATATGCGAAATTTGGTGCGCGAGAAAATCGCGCGCAACGGCTATGCGCTGGGTGCGTTCGTGGCGTCCAGCTCCTCCATGAACTGTGAGATCCTGGCGCTGAACGGCCTGGACTTCATTATCATCGACTGCGAGCACGCCGAGACCAATACCGAGAGCATCGTCCATATGTGCCGCGCCTCCGAGATGTACGGCATGGCGCCGCTGGTACGGGTCTACGACCCTGACGACGGCCCCCGCATGAGCCGCATGCTGGACGTGGGCGTCCACGGCGTTATGGTGCCTCTGGTGGGTACCCCGGAGCAGGCCAGGAACATCGTGGACTTCACCAAGTTTGCGCCGGTGGGCAAGCGTGGCGCCAACGGCGGCCGTGGTCCCCGCTGGGGCGCCTACGGCAGCTATGTGCAGGAGGCCAATGAGAACTCCCTGGTCATCGCCCAGTGTGAGTCCCTGGAGGGCCTGGAGAATGTGGAAAAGATCGCTGCCACCCCCGGCCTGGACGCCATCTTTATCGGCACCGGCGACCTGTCCCTTGAGATGGGTGTCAAGTTCAAAGCGGACGCCTCTGCCAACCACACGGTGGACACGCCCGAGATGGTGGCGGCCATCGACCGCATCCTGGCGGCCTGCAAGGCCAACAACGTGATCCCCGGCATCGTCACCGCCAGCGCCGAGGACGCCGCCCGCCGCATCCGGCAGGGCTTCCAGCTGGTCACGTGCATGAACGACCTGGGCTTCTTCCGCAGCCGCACCAACCAGCATATCCAAACCGTGCGCCAGCTGGTGACCGGCGAATAAACCACCATACACAACACAAGGGAGCCGGAGGCACTGAGACGCCGGCTCCCTTGTATGACACAAAGGAGATAATTCTATGGCGACACACGACTGGAAAGACATCACCGACCGACTGACCAAGTACCTGCGCCTGAAGCAGACGCCGGTGGGCGTGAAATATTTTGAAACAAAAGATGAGCTGATGGCTGTGCCCAAGGTGCGTATTCCCACCCGGCACATCTCCCCCTGCACCACCGTGTCGCAGGCGGTACAGCTGAACTGGACGGCCGCCTGCCTGGCTGAAACGGTGCACATCGACTACTGCCGCGGCATCCACGGCATGTTCCAGCGGGATGAGAAGTGGCACAGCGCCAGGATTTTTGACGGCGTGTACTACGACAAGCTCGCCGACTCCCAGGCGCACCATGAGGCGCTCTGCTGCCTGCCGCCGAAGTATGTGGGCATGGTGGCCTCGCCCCTGGTTTCCGGGCGGCTGGAGGAACCGGATGCCTGCATCCTTTATGCCGACTCGTCCCAGACGTTTATGCTGCTGGCGGGCTGGCAGTACTACGGTTATGAGAAGTTGGAGTTCACCTTTGTGGGCGAGTCCACCTGCTCCGATAGCTGGGTCAGCACCATCCTCACCGGCAAGCCCAAGGTCTCTATCCCCAGCTTTGCCGACCGCAAGTTCGGCGGTCTCAAGGACGATGAGATAGTCATCTCCATGAAGGCGGCGGACCTGGAGCGCGCCGTCAACGGCGTGGAACAGCTGTTTAAGAATGGCTTGCGCTATCCCATCGCCCCCTATTCCTTGACCACGGACATGATCGACGGGCTGCCCAAGAGCTACTTGGAATTCTGAGCCCACCACACATACGGAGGACTCGCGCCATGACTGACCCCAAGGGCGACCGCTCCAAGGCGTCCCATGACCGGACCGACCCGGACATATTCGTCCATGTGGTGGATCTCGTTTTCCGGCAACTCGTAATGCGGGGCGGGGGAGCGGCAGGGGGCGCCGTCCAAC
>CABMQL010000061.1 GCA_902388735.1 uncultured Eubacteriales bacterium
GGGGCTGCTCTGCGGCCGGGTCCGCCGGGGCGGCTTCCTCCGCCGGCTCCTGGGCGGCGGGTTCCTCAGCAGGGGTCTCCGCCGCGGGCAGCTCACTATGGGGCAGCTTTTCCAGGTAGTCCACCTGGGTCAGGCACATGGCCAGACTCTTGGCAATGTAATCCTTCATGGCCGTTTCGGCATCATTCAGCTTCTGCCGGGCCGCGTCCGTCCTGCGGGCCAGGTCCCGGTTCAGCTCGTCGGCGGCGTTCCGCGCATCGGCCAGGAGCTTCTCGCTCTCCTGGCGGGCGTCTGCCAGGGTCTTTTCGCTCTTTTCCTTGGCCTCCTCGGTCATGGAGGCGGCCATCTTCTGAGCGGCCAGCAGCATGGAGCGCATGGTGTCCTCGGTGGCGCGGTATTCCTCCACCTTTTCCGCCAGGATCTTCAGCTTGGTCTTCAGAGCTGCATTTTCCTTATACAGGGCGGTATAATCCTCGGTCAGTGCGTCCAAAAACTCATCCACAGCGGCCAAATCATACCCGCTGGAAAAGGACGAGGATTTGGGGAATGTCTTCTCGGAAACTTCCTGTGGTGTGAACATTGATGAATCCCTCCGTACTGTTGTACTTTCTGTCTATCCGGCCCTTACAGATACAGGCCGCTGCTCTCCAGCTCGTCGATGAGGTCGCCCATGAGGTCCACAGAGTAGGGCGTGATGATATAGGTGTTGGCGGAGACCTTCTTGATCTTGCCGTCCCCGGCATAGGCTACGCCGGAGAGGAAGTCAATGAGGCGGCGGGCGATGTCCTTATTGGTGGACTCCAGGTTCAGCACCACCGTGCGCTTTTCCCGCAGATGATCCGCGATCTCAGAGGCGTTCTCGAAGCGCTCGGGCTTCACCAGCACCACCTTCAGCTGGGTGGTGGCGTGGATATTCACCACCTTGTTGCGGCGCTCGTCGCTGCCCCGGCGCTCCTCCTTCCGGTCCTCAAAATAAGAGTCCTTACCGGGCCGCTGGGTGGGGAACTGCTGCTCCTCCTCGTAATCATAATCCTCATCATCGTAAGGGTGAATGATCTTCTTGAATTCGTCCATCAAACTCATGCCTATATAACCTCCCGCATTTACTTGCTGTAATTTCTGGCGCCGAAAATGGCCGTTCCCACACGGACCATATTGCTGCCGGCCTCAATGGCCTCGGCATAATCCCCGCTCATGCCCATGGAAAGATACTTTAACTTATTATCGTATATATTTTGATTTATGTCAACATAAAGTGCCTGCATCCGGGCAAAAAAGGGCGCATTCCCGTGGGGCTCCGTCTCCACAGGCGGAATGGTCATGAGGCCCAACACCCGCACATGGGGAAGGGTTTTGGCGTAGCGGGCCGCCTCATGCAGCGCATCGGGCGCAAAGCCGCTCTTGGCCTCCTCACCGCCGATATTCACCTCCAGCAAAATGTCCTGGACGATAGACAGCTTTTCGGCGGTCTTCTCGATCTCGTCCAGCAGGGCCGTGGAGCCCACGGACTGGATCAGCACCGCCTTGCCCACCACCTGCTTGACCTTGTTGCGCTGGAGATGGCCGATGAAATGCAGGGGCACGCCGTCGTAGGCGTTTTCCGCCAGCTTTTGGGTCATCTCCTGGACCCGGTTCTCCCCCAGCACATCGATGCCGGCGGCAACGGCCTCCCGGCAGGCGGCGGCGTCATTCATCTTGCTGGCGCCCACCAGGGTTATATCCGCCCCGGTACGGCCGGTCTTGGCGGCGGCCCGCTGGATCTCCTGACGGATGGCGGCAATATTTTCGGAAATGGACATGGAAACTCCTCCTTTATTCAGCTGTGGAAGATCCCTCCGGGGGGTCCTCCGGCAGAAAATTTATCATCCCGGGCGGCAGCGCCGCCCCGCTTTCTCTCTGTCTGTGTCCCGGATCAGGTATCCGGCAGGATCATGCCGTCCGTGAGCTGCTGGGCCGTGGAGATCACCAGATCCCCCTGCCGCAGGACCCGCTCCCCCGATGCGCCCTCGGCGCTCTCCACCAGGCAGAAGCCGCTGCCCTTATAGATCAGGTCCACGGGCTTCAGATAAACGTAGGCGCCGATCTGACAGTAGACGCCCATCTGCCCCGATTCATCCATGCGCAGGGCGGCGGTGGGGATCCGGATGCCGCTGTATTCCCGGAGGATGATCTCCGCCTGCTGGCGGCGCAGGAGCGTCACCTGGGAGATATAGCGGTTGCAGGTGAACACCACAGCCACCTGGCCGTCCTCCTGATCGCTGACGGACCAGACATAGGCCGGAGTGTCCTGCTTGAGGCCCTTGCTCAGGCGCAGGGTGACCTCCTGGCCCACCTCCAGCCCCTCGGCCTCCGCCGCCGGCAGGACGGCGGCATAGTACCAGGTGCTGCTGGTGATGATCTTGCCCGCGCTCTTCACGGCGGCAGAGGCGGAGAGGCCATTCAGCCGGGAGGGGGTGACCCCCTCCAAGAACGCCGGGGTCAGCGTCCCCTCGCAGCCGTCGGTGGAGCCGCTGAAGTACCCCGCGGCAGCGGTCTGCACCGCCGTCGCGCCGGAGAGCCGGTCCTGAAGTGAGGAAATGGAGGCGCGGGTGCTCTCTATTTCCGCGTCGATCTGATCCAGGGATTCATAGCTGTAGCTGCGCTTTAACACGGCGGTCTTTACCCCGGCCATGTCCTCGGCGGCCACGGAGTAATCCCCACCGGCCGCGGCGGCGCGAAGCCTCAGAATACTGTCGGACACGTCGCTGTCCACCTTCAGGGCGGCATCACTGTCCAAAAAGGAGCTGCGGGCAAACTGCAGCTGCTGCAGCTTCAGCTCCGCGTCCTCCAGCTCCTTCACGGTTTCCAGGGCGCTCTTACTGGCATAGGACACGGCCACGGTCTGGCCCGCGTGGACCTTTTCCCCCTCCTGCACCTGGCGCAGCAGCGTGCCGGAGACCTCCGGCAGGGCCGTCTCCTGCCGAATGACCCAGCCGGTGGCAGAGAGGGAGTCCGACACCTGGCTGGCATAGGCTGCGGACACGGACAGGGGCCGGTGGAAATACCGGTACGTCTGAACGCCCAGCATCACCACCACGGCGGCCAGCACCGCAGCGGACAATATTCTGAAAATGGGGGTAGATCTCATAGCTGCTCCTTATCGACAGTCTCGCTGTCAGTCGTCCCCGTCCTCCTCCCGCAGGGAGATGGGGCGCAGGGGTACAATGGTGGAGACGGCGTGCTTATAGATGAACTGCTGGCGGCCGTCACTGTCCAGCACCAGGGAAAAGCTGTCGAAGCCGGTGATAACGCCCCGCAGCTGGAAGCCGTTCATCAGAAATACCGTGACGGAAACGGCCTGCTTGCGCACCTTGGTGAGAAAAATTTCCTGTAAATTTGCCTTTTGCATATCGTCTGCTCCTTTTTCTATGTATTGGTGCGGACGATGGATTTTTTATGCTTGTCCGCCCGGGTCTATCCTAAGCCCTGGGCGAGGAGATATTCTGTCGCATTTTGGAGGCCCGCCGGGAAATCGGGGGTTTTCTCCCAAAGGATCCAGTGGATGTCCTCCTTCCGGCGCAGCCAGGTGAGCTGGCGCTTGGCGTATTGCCGGGAGCGGAGTTTTACCTCCGCCACGGCGTCCCGGGCCGGGGTGTCACCCCGGTAGACGGACAAAAACTGCTTATAGCCGATGGCCTGCAGGGCCGTGGCGCTCTCGGGCAGACCGCTTTTAAGGAGCGTCTCCACCTCCTGCAGGAGGCCCCTCTCCACCATGGCGTCCACCCGGCGGTCGATGCGGCCGTAGAGGTCCGCCCGGTCCCGGAAGGTCAGGCCGATGGTATAGGCCCGGTACTTGGGGGGCTGGAGGCGGGTGCGGGCATCGTGGGCGGTGATGGTCTCGCCGGTCTCGCGAAAGACCTCCAGGGCCCGGAGGATGCGCTTTTCATCGCTCAGATGCAGCCGGGCGGCGGCCGCGGGGTCGATCTCCTGCAGCTGGCGGTAAAGGGGTTGGATGCCGCCCTGGGCCAGCTCCGCCTGGAGGGCCTTTCGTACTTCGCCGCCGCTGTGCCCGGCGGCAAAGGTCCGGCCGGAGAGGATGGAATCCAAATAAAGGCCCGTGCCGCCCACTAAGACGGGGCGCTTGCCCCGGGAGAGAATATCCTGAATGCAGCCGTCGGCCCGCTGGGTGAACCGGGCCACAGACCAGCTCTCGGCAGGGTCGGCGATGGCCACCATGTGGTGGGGGATGCCCTCCATCTCCTCCGCCGTGGGGGCGGCGGTGCCGATGGTCATGCCCCGGTAGATCTGCATGGAGTCCACGGACACCACCTCGCCGCCGAAGCGCTTTGCCAGGGCCACGCCCATTTTGGTTTTGCCGGTGGCGGTGGGGCCGGCGACGCAGATAACGCGGTTGTCCATGGGGGAGAACTCCTTTCGTGGGGGGTAGGGGATTACGGATTGCCACAGCCAGTGTGCGCACTGGTTTCGCAATGACATTTTTCAAGTAGTGCGGTGTGCGGCGGGGCACATGGGTCCCGCCCTACAGGAATCTTCGTAGGGCGGCGTGCCCTCACGCCGCCGCACGGTAGACGCAGAGGTTTTCCCTGTTCCACCAGGCCAGCACAAGCGCAGAGCGCGTCGCGGCATTAGACGCACAGAAGATACGAAAGCAAGACGCGAAATTTGCTTATTCCAATTCGCGTGGCAGAAAGGGCCGACTTGAACGGCACCTCAGCCGCGGAAAGGATTTCAAAACCTTGGTTTTGACGGCGTTCTTTCCTCCCTTTCTTTCGCCGCAGAAAGAAAGGGAGCCGCCGGAGGCATAGGCGGGCGCAGGGGTATTACGGATTGCCACACCGGTGACGTCGGTCACCGGTTCGCAATGACGGGTTATAAGAATGCGGTCACTGCAGCTTCTGCTTCAGCTCGTAGAGGAGGTTCAGGGCCTCAATGGGGGAGAGGGTATCCACCTGCTCCCGACGGAGACGGTCCAGCACCTCGCCCTCGGCCAGGTTGGCCAGGGACACCTGGTCGTCCTCCGCCTGGGTGGGGGCTGCAGGTTTGCCGGCCTCGGTCTCCAGTTCCCGGAGTATGGTCTTGGCCCGGGTGATGACCCCCTCCGGCAGGCCCGCCAGGCGGGCCACCTCGATGCCGTAGCTGCGGTCGGCGCCGCCGGGGACGATCTTGCGCAGGAAGA
>CABMQL010000062.1 GCA_902388735.1 uncultured Eubacteriales bacterium
AAGCCTCCGAAGGGCGCCGGCCCCCCGGGCCACGCCCCCAGGGCCGCCCGGCGGTAGTAGTTGTCCCGCACCCGCTGGGCAGTGGTCTCCCGCTCCAGCTGGGCAAACACCATGATAATGTGCAGCATGGCCCGGCCCATGGGGGTGGAGGTGTCGAAATTCTCGCTGACCGATACAAACTCCACCCGGTTTGCCTGCAGCACCTGCCACAGCTGCCCGAAATCCGCCACCGACCGGGAAAAACGGTCCAGCCGATACACATAAAGCGTGGCGATCCGCCCCGCCTTCACATCCCGCATCAGCTGCCGGAAGGCCGGGCGGTCCGTGTTTTTTCCGGAATAGCCCGCGTCCCGGTAAACAGCCAGCTCCTTCTCCCCCGCCATCCGTCGGCACAGGTCCACCTGCCCGGAAATGGACAGACTGTCTTTTTTCTCCACGGACTGCCGGGCATATACGGCGTCCCGCCGGCTCATGCGCCGTCCTCCTTTTCTCCGGTCTTCAGGGCCGCCAGCGCCTCCAGGCACTGGCGGTATGCCTCCTCCAGCCGCTCCTGCCGCTCCCGGAGCGACGGATAATCGGGATGAATGTTCCTGATCTCCATAGTGCTCTCACCTCACCCCATGGTATGCGCCGTCCCCGGCAGAAATGCCGCCCCCCAGGCGGCCTTCAAGTCCTTGCCGACAGGGATAGTCTGGACTGGAAGGATTACGACGCCGATACCATTTTTAAGCGGGTCACGGAACATTTACAGCCGGGGAGCATCGTCCTCTTTCACAACGCCGCCCTCCACACGCCGGAGGCCCTGCCCTCCATCCTGGAGTACATGCACCAAAACGGCTACACCGTGGTACCCATCGGCAGTCTGATCTATACCGAGAACTATACCATCGACCACGCCGGCCGCCAGTCCCCGGCGCAGCCGGAGGCAAACGCAGCCCCCGCCCCCCAGGCAGAGTCCGCCGGATAACGCCGCAGTGAAACTCTTTTTTCCGCTGCTCCCACATAATGAAAGATCGCACCGTCTGCCAATGGCAGACGGTGCGATCTTTCGGCCTCAGTAATGGTATTTTTTTCGCTTCAGCAGCAGGAAGATGGCCGAGAGCACCACGGCCATAAATTCAGCCACCACAATGGACAGCCATATGCCCGTCACCTCCCAGATCCGGGGCAGGATCAGCACGGCGGCCACCTGGAACACCAGCGTCCGCAAAAAGGCGATGAGGGCGGAGGTGAGCCCGTCGCTGAGGGCTGTAAAAAAGCCCGAGGCGTAAATGGCGTAGCCCATGAACAGGAACGACAATCCGAAAATGCGGAAGCCCGAGGCGGTCATATGCATCAAGTCCACGTCGTATCCCACAAAGAATTTCGACAGCGGCAGGGCCAGCGCCTGGGACGCGAGCACCATGGCCACGCCGAACAGGCCGATCATTTTCAGGCTTTTGCGCAGCAGGCTCTGCAGTTCCCCATGGTTCTGGGCGCCGAAGTGGAAGGATACGATAGGCGCCGCGCCGATGGAGTAGCCGATGAACGCGGCGGAGAAGATCATGCTCACATACATCATCACCCCGTAGGCCGCCACGCCGTCCTCCCCGGCAAAATGCAGCAGCTGCAGGTTATAGAGCATGCTCACCAGGCTCATGGCGATGTTGCTCATAAACTCCGAGGAGCCGTTGGTGCAGGCCTTGAAGATAGCCTTGCCGTCCAGGCGGCACCTGCCCAGGCGCAGCAGGCTGCTGTTCTTCCGGCCGAAGTAAATAAGAGGCACGCCGCCGCCCACCACCTGGCTCAGTGCCGTAGCTATCGCCGCGCCGGCCAGCTTATATTCCTGGGGCAGCGTGATCACCAGCACCGCGTCCAGCACCATATTGGTAACGCCCGAGGCCACCGTCACCCAAAGGCCCAGCCGGGGTTTTTCCGCGGTGGTGCAGAAGGCCTGAAACAGCATCTGCAGCACGTTGAACGGCAACGCCACCAAAATGATGCGGGCGTATAGCACGGCGTTATCCAGCAGGGCCCCTTCGCCGCCCAAAAGCTCCGCCACGGGCCGGGCAAAGGCGATACCCAGCACCGCCAGCACCACGCCCACCGCTGCCGCCACATATACGAACAGCGAAAAGCACCGGTTGGCCCGGTCCCTGTCCCCCTCGCCGAAGGCCTTAGCCACAATGGCCGAGCCGCCGGTGCCGAACATGAGCCCCACCGTGGACAAGATCATGAGAAATGGCATGATAAGGTTCACGGCGGCAAAGGGGGTCTTGCCCGCAAAGTTGGACACAAAGAACCCGTCCACCACCCCGTAGATGGAGGTAAAGATCATCATCCCGATGGACGGCAGGGTAAAGCGGATCAGCCGCCCGTAGGTGAAGTGGTCCGATAACTGAATTTTGTCTTTCATACGCTCTCCTGAATCGGCCGGGCTGGAACCCCCGGCCGCTGCATTATAGTTTTTCAATTTCCCGGCGAAAACATTCGGTGTATTTTTCCAGCAGCCGGATGTGGGTGCGGACCTCCTCCTCCGTCCAGGAGGCAAAGGCATCCCGTTCTGCCTGCCGGAGCCGGGCGGCGGTCTGCTGGGCAAACTGCGTCCCCTTGTCCGTCAAAACCACTTTTTTTGCCCGGCCATGGTATTGCGCCAGGTAAAGCAGGCCCTCCCGTTCCAGGCCCCGGACGGCGGAGTTGATGGTCTGCTTGCTGATGCCGGAATTTTTGTAAATATCTGCCAGGGGGCACTGGCCGCCCGCGTCATACAGCGCGTACAGCACCCGGGATACGCTGTCGGATATACCCAGCCGCAGATCGGCCAGGTGGTACAGCGAATCCATCTCGCTGATGAGAAAATTGATCCGCCGAATTTCACCGGTATATGCTTTTTCCATGGCGCACCCCTCCATGTCCGAAATCGTACAGTGGCCAGTATAGTACACAATAGGATATTTGTCAAATAAAAAAGCGCGCGTGCTATATAATTTTCCAGCGTATCAAACGCGGAATACTACAAATCCTATGGGGCAAAAGCACAACGGAGGAAACAGTATGAAACGAAAAATTATCATCCCGGTGCTGGCGGCGGCAGCGATCCTGGCCCTGATCCTGGCAGCCAGCAATATTGGCCGGGGAGATGTGGGGCAGCGCCACATCCTGGTGGCCTACTTCTCCGCCACAGGGAACACCAAGGCCGTGGCGGAGACGGCCGCCACGGTGCTCCATGCGGATCTGTTCCGCATCGTTCCGGAGGAGCCATACACCGACGCGGACCTGGGCCACGGGGAAGACGCCCGGGTAACCCGGGAACAAGCCGACCCCGCCAGCCGCCCGACCATCAAAAGCCGGGTGGAAAACTGGGAGCAGTACGACACCATCGTTATCGGCTATCCCATTTGGGGCGGCGATGCGCCCCGGATCGTCAGCACCTTTGTGGAGAGCTATGATTTTACCGGGAAAAAGGCGGCTGTGTTCTGCACCTCCGGCAGCAGCGGTGTGGAAGGCAGCCAGGAAAACCTCCGGGCGCTGCTGCCCGGCGTGGAATTCCGCCCCGGCATCCGGTTTGATGCCAAGGCCACCGTGGCCGATGTCCGGGCCTGGGCGGCGGAGGCGGGCATCGGATAAGGGTTTTCTGTTGCGAAAATGACTTAATAGCGGTATAATGAGGAAGAATTCACCGCGAAAGGAGCCTGTATGATGCACACAGACGCCCACCGAAATTGGTCCGTCCGTCCCCTGGCGGAGACGGATCTGGAAGCCTATCTGGACATCTATCTCAACGCCTACCCGGCCTACAAGGACCTGGACCAGGCCTGCCGGGACCACTACCGGGAAAAGCACCGCCGGGAGCTGCGGGAGGACACCCAAACCCGCACCGTGGGACTATTTGAGGGGGAGACCCTCATCGCCACCATGAAGCTGATCCTGTTTTCCATGAACTTCTTCGGGCGGATGCAGCCCGCCTGCGGTCTCATGGCCCTGGAGGTGCATCCGCTGCACAAGAAGAAGGGGGCTGCCCTTTTCATGGTGCGGTACTTTGAGGACTACGCCCGGGAAAACGGGGCGCTGCTGACATTGCTGCTGCCGTTTCGCATAGATTTTTACCGCCGCATGGGCTACGGCTTTGCGGGAAAGATCTACGAATACCACCTGCCCACATCGGCCCTGCCGAAGCCGGACCGGGCGGTGCTGCCCAACTTGCGGCTGTTGCAGCCGGAGGACTTTGACGCGGCCATGGACTGCCAGCGGCGCTTTGCGGCCCGGAACCATGGGATGGTGGAAAAATTCGACGAGGAGATCCGGGGCCTGCGGGACGACATTCAGGTGCGCCGGATAGGCTATTACAGCCCGGAGGGACAGCTCCGGGGCTACGCCGCCTACCGGTTTCAGAGCGCCAGCGACACCAACTACACCCAAAACCGCCTGAGCGTGGAGGAGCTGGTATACGAGGACGGCGAGGTGCTCCGGGCGCTGCTGGGGGCGCTGAAAATGCAGGAGGACCTGGCCCAGACGGTGATCCTGCGCACCGGGGAGGAGGACTTCCACCACCTGCTGGACGACCCCCAGGATGTGAGCCGGAACTACATTGACTTCGGCTTTCTGCAGACCAATGTGTCCGCAGTGGGCACCATGTTCAAGTTGGTGGACGGGGCACGCTTTGTGGAAAAGACCGGCTACCGGGCTTTCCCAATGGGAACGCTCACGGCGGCATTTTGCTTCCGGGATGAGATGGCGGGCACCGACTGCTGCCTGCGCATTGCCTTCGGCGGCGGACGCTGGGCTGTGGCCGGGCCGGAGGCGGCCGCAGACGTCACCGTCGCCTGCCGGCAGGGGGACCTGGCGTCCCTGCTCATGGGCTCGGCAGAGCTTGCGGCCCTGGTGCGCCTGGGCGCCGTGCAGGCGGATAATGAGGCCAAGGTCCGGGAGCTGGAGCAGCTGCTGCATTGTGAGCAAAGGCCCTGGCTAAACTCGGACTATTA
>CABMQL010000063.1 GCA_902388735.1 uncultured Eubacteriales bacterium
GATTCCTTTGGGGACGGGGATTACGGATTGCCGCAGCCAGTGGACAGCGATCACTGGCTGCGCAACGACAGGTTACAGAAAATGCGGTACAGCCCCAGCGGCGGGGTGAGGCCCCCCGCCCTACGGATGGGTATAGCGGGCGAACGGGAGCATCCGCCCCTACGCATAGCAAGGAGTTCCTGCAGCCGGGCCGTCGG
Source organism: uncultured Eubacteriales bacterium (assembly GCA_902388735.1). Lineage (GTDB taxonomy): Bacteria > Bacillota > Clostridia > Oscillospirales > Oscillospiraceae > Vescimonas. Next base: position 198 of record CABMQL010000063.1, read on the forward strand.
GGACGCCGGCCCGGCTGCAGGAATTGTAAATCGGTACGGCGGGTGGGAAAATGCGGTGGGACCCGGAAAGTCCCACCGCATAAAGGGGTTTTTCTGCTATTTAATGCTCTGCCCGGCCCAGGTACTCCTCCAGGGTGATGCCGCGCTCATAGATTTCCTTGGCCACCTGGCAGCCTACATAACGGTAGTGCCAGGGCTCATAAATAATGCCCGTGATGTCCGTGGTGCCGTTGGGGTAGCGGAGAATGAAGCCATAGCGCCAGCTATTGGCCATGAGCCACTGCTGGGTGGGCATACTCTCCTGGGATTCATCCAGGTTCCAGTTGTTGGTGTCGATGATGTCCACCGCCAGGCCCAGCTGATGCTCGCTGGTGCCAGGCACGGCCACCTCCCGGGCGGCCAGCTTCCGGGCCTCCTCGTCGTCATAGCCCTGGTCTTTGAAAATGCCGATCTGTCTGTCAAAATTTTCCTGCTGCATGGCCTGGGTGCGATAGGACGAGCAGATGTACGGGGAATAGCCCGCCGCCCGGCAGTCGTCCATCATCTTTTGCAGCTGGGGATAGCAGCGCTTATCAACGCCCACCGTGTTATCCAGGGGCTCAATATCCACGGAGAAATTCTCCGGCAGAGGGTTCCAGGGGTTCACCAGCACCAGGTTCCACACGCCGTCGGTCTGCTCGCCCTCGGTATAGCTCCCCTGGGACGGCTGAGGCGTGGGGTCCGGATCCGGTTCAGGGTCCGGGTCCGGCGTGGGGGTCGGATCGGGCGCAGGTGTGGGGTCCACCACAGGCGGATTATCGGGCACCACCGGCTCCTTTTTACCGCCGCTGCGCAGCAGGAAAAACAGCACCAGTCCCAGGGCGACCAGCACCGCCGCGATGCTCACCAGCCACGCGGGGTTTTTGTACCAGGGTCTTTTTCGAGTTCTCCTCATGGTTTTCCTCCTCAAAGCCGCAGCGTTTCGGGATACACGCCGCATGCATGGAGCCGCTTCAGCTCCTCCGCCACGGCCTGCCGGTCCTCGTGGTAGGTCATGCCGAACCACCGGTCCGCAGACTGCAGCACGGACACATTCATCTTCCCCTCGCCGATGAGCTTGCCCACCAAGCTGGGCAGCATGCACTCGGCCTTGATATTCTCCCCGGCCTCATAACGGAGGAAGTCGTAGAAAAACTTCTCCAGCTCCCGGAAAAACGAGGGGGCAAAGCCCCAAAAATTCATGGACACCACCGCGTCCGCCGGGAGCACACCCTCGGCCTCGTCGGCAATGGTGCCGTCAGGCTCCAGGCGGATCTTCAGCGTCTCCTTAATGCCCAGGAGCCGCCCGTCCTCCACCCGGCAGACGCCCCGGGACACGGTGCCCCGCTCGCTGACGGTATTTTTCAGCAGGTAGCCCACCATGGCGGCGCCCCCCTGCTCCGGCAGGTGCTGCAGCGCCTGGTAGATCTTGCGGTACGCGTCCACGCCGTAGTAGTCGTCGGCATTGATGACGCAGAACGGCTCATTCACATAGGGCTGGGCGCACAGCACCGCGTGGCCTGTGCCAAATGGCTTTTCCCGTCCCTCCGGCAGATGATAAAACGCCGGCAGGCCCGTGAAATCCTGCACCGCATAACACACCTCTACTTTGGACCCGTCCGCCGCGGTGCGCCGGGCCACATAGTCCCCGCAGATGCGCCGCATCATCTCCTCCATACCGGGCTTGATAACGAAAACGATCTTGGTAAAGCCCGCGCGGATGGCGTCATAAATGGAGTATTCCATCAGGATCTCCCCGTTGGGACCCACGCCGTCCACCTGTTTATTGCCGCCGTAGCGGGAGCCGAGCCCGGCCGCCATGATGACAAGTGCCGCTTTCATTCGTACTTCCTCCTGCATTTCCTGGGATATTTTTTATAAGTATACCACTGTATCGTGTGGATTTCAAGCGTGCCTTACAGATCCGTTTCCCCCGCAAGGCTCATGACGGCCCGGCCGGCTAATAGGTCTGAAAAACACGTCCTTCCATATACTTTCATAGCACCTTTTTTATCTATTATACATTTCCTCTTTTTACTTCGCAACCGTCAATCTTGACGAATCGTTTTTCCTCTGTTATACTGTTTTCAGGAAAAACAAATCGCGGTATGCCGCTGAACGGAAAGGAAACTTATTTAAAATGCAGCAACAGCAGAGTCTGCTCAACCAATTCATCCGATTTTCCACGGCCACGGTGGCCTCCCTCATGGTTTTCTCCCTGTACTCCATTGTGGACGGCCTGTTTGTGGCCCGTGGCGTGGGCGAATACGCCATGAGCGCCGTGAACCTGGCCGTGCCCTTTGTCAATCTCCTGTTCTCCATTGCGGTGATCTTCGCTGTGGGCACCTCCACCATCATTGCCTATCTCCTGGGGCAGGGAAATCCGCAGAGCGCCAACAAACTCTTTTCGCAAAACCTGGTAACGCTGGCGGTGATCGGCGTGACCATCTCCGTACTGGTGCTGGTTTTCACAGAGCCGTTCGCCCTGCTGCTGGGCGCCAACGCGGACACGCTGGAGTTTACCGTCCACTATCTCCGGGGCCTGGCGCCCTTTGCGGTGTGCTTTATGATCTCTTACAACCTGGAGGTATTGGTAAAGACCGATGGCAGGCCACGGCTGGCGCTGATCACCGTGTGTGTGGGCTGCGTGACCAACTGTGTGCTGGACTACCTGGCTATTTTTCACTGGGGCATGGGCATTTGGGGCGCGGCAGCGGCCACCGGCGTGAGCCAGTTGCTCACCTGCGTGATCTATCTGACCCATTTTCTAGGCAAGCACACCACCTTCCACCCGGTGCGTTTCCGCATGGACTGGAAGATCTACCGCCGCCTGCTGCCCATCGGTATTTCCGACGGACTGACGGAGCTGTGCAACGGCCTGATGATCTTCCTGTTCAACCACACCATCCTCCGCTGCATTGGCACTGACGGCCTGGTGGCCTACACCATCATCGCCTACTCCAACACCCTGGTCGTGAACATCACCATGGGCATCAGCCAGGGCAGCCAGCCGCTCATCAGCTTTCAGAACGGGCGGGGAGACGGTGATGCCATCGGCAAGCTCCTGCGCTATGGGCTGCGCACCACGTGCGGCGTTGCCGCCGTGTGCTTCACCGCGCTGTTTTTGGCGGCGCCGGCCCTGGTGGGCGCTTTCCTGCCGGACGCCGGGGCGGAGATGCTCGCATTTGCAACAGACGCATTTCGGCGCTATAGCCTGTGCTATCTGCCCGTAGGCTTCAATATCTATATTGCCGGCTTTCTCACCGCTATGGAGCGCCCGCTGCCGGCCGTGACCATCTCCACCGGACGAGGTCTGATCCTGCAGGGCGGCGCACTGCTCCTGCTGGCAGCCATTGCCGGCGGCAGCTCTATATGGTTCGCGCCGCTGATCTCGGAAGTTATGTGCCTGGGGTTGTCGATCTTCTTCCTGCTGCGGCTGCGGAGAACGCACCAAACCCTCTCCCAGTGAGGCAGATAGGTGAATATAGTGCCACCCCTGCAAGGCCGAAGTCCTGCCGGGGGTGGCACTATTTTACTGTAAAGATGACTATCCTTGACACCCACGCCTATGGCATCCGATACCGTTTGACCCGGGGCGGACAGGGCACCGCCGTGCCAAATAATCCATGCTGTCTAACGCTGCATTCTTAAAGTGCCACACAAGACACAGGCAGCGCACCGAATATACTGTCAGACCGCTCTCCTGCGCATCTTACGCTGCTCATCAACATGCTGATCCCTGCAGTCCAGCGAAAAATTGAACTGCCCATCACTGCTTTTCATAAATGAAGCCCGGCTCTTTCCACTATTCGTCGCAAGTCCGGAGAAGTCTCACTCTGACTTGCTCAACAAAAAAACAGCAAGGTTGAGTCCTTGCCGTTCAAAAATGTAGTTTACCGCATTCAAAAGCGAAAAGAAAAGGCACCCAGCGGGGTGCCTTCTCTATGTTGGCGCTACCTATTTTTCCGGGTGCGTCGGCCCGCCAAGTATCGTGGGCAGAAGCGAGCTTAACTGACCTGTCACGGGATGGTCGCCCATCCCGGCCTATCCCTATAAATCAGTTTTTATGAAAAAGAAAAGACACCCTATTGGGTGCCTTCTCTATGTTGGCGCTACCTATTTTTCCGGGCCGTCTCCAGCCAAGTATCGTG
>CABMQL010000064.1 GCA_902388735.1 uncultured Eubacteriales bacterium
GGGGCATGGGGCCCTCGGCGGCGTCCACCAGCAGGATGACGCCGTTGACCATCTTCAGGATGCGCTCCACCTCGCCGCCGAAGTCGGCGTGGCCCGGGGTATCCACGATGTTGATCTTGGTGTCCTTGTACCGGATGGCGGTGTTCTTGGCCAGGATGGTGATACCCCGCTCCCGCTCCAGGTCGCCGGAGTCCATGACCCGGTCCACCACCTCCTGATTCTCCCGGTAGACGCCGCCCTGCTTCAGCATCTCGTCCACCAGCGTGGTTTTGCCGTGGTCGACGTGGGCGATGATGGCGACATTTCTCAAATGTTCGTTCTGCATAATTCTCTTCTCCTTCTTCTCTGGCAAGGCCGCGCCGGGCGGCGCGTACAAGTGTTTTGCCTGCGGCAAAACCTTGGCGGAGGCGGAATTCACTGCACAGCCGTTGGCGGCTTTGCCGCCTTACGGATGCGGCGTACCCCTTGCGGGTGCTTCCGCCGGGCATTTCTATCAAACGATCCCCGCAGGGTGTCAGCCCTGTGGGGCAGTCTTGCCGTGGTCGATGTGGGCGTTGATGGCGATGTTCCTCAAATGTTCGTTCTGCACATCTTCCATCTCCTTTTCTCTATGAAGGGGCCACGTGGGGTACGCCGGGCGGCGGATCAACACACGCGGCCTCCCTGCCGGCCGTCCGATTCCGGCCGCCGGTCGGGATTTGCACACAGTTTTGCATTATATGCCGTTCTCTCGATTTTTGCAAGCTGCTTTCAGGGGCTTTTTCAAAAAAACAGGACGATTCCGCAGTTTTCATAGGAAAGCGGCAGTTCCGGAGGCGCAGAACTGCCTTTTGGGGTATTTTCCCAGGCCGTTCCAAAAGTAATACCTCTCCAAAAACTTTCGGCCCAACCGGCCGTGGATTTGGCGGTTCGGCACATTGACTGGGACGGCGGCCTCTACCTATAATAGAAGATGCTGCGGCGGAAGCGGTGCCAGCACCGCACGTTCCCCCGCAAGTACCGCGACCCGCTGGGGCCGCCCAATGGAGGCATTCTGCCATGTACCGTATCAGAACATTCAACAAGATCTCTCCCGTCGGCCTGAACCGCCTGGATTCGGCGCTGTACGCCGTCTCCGATTCGGAGACGGACGAGGACGCCATCCTGGTCCGCTCCGCCAAGCTGCTGGACTATGATTTTCCGAAAAACCTTCTGGCCATCTCCCGGGCCGGGGCCGGCGTCAACAATATCCCCCTGGACCGCTGCTCCGAGGCGGGCATCGTGGTATTCAACACCCCCGGTGCCAACGCCAACGCCGTAAAGGAGCTGGTGCTGTGCGCCATGCTGATGGGCTCCCGGGACGTGGACGGGGGCATCCAGTGGGTCCGGCAGCAGGTGGCCTCCGGCGTGGACGTGACCACCGTAGTGGAGAAGGGCAAGGCCGCCTTCATCGGCCCGGAGCTGTACAAGAAGACGCTGGGCGTCATCGGCCTGGGGGCCATCGGGTCATTGGTCGCCAACATCGCATTGTCCCTGGGCATGGATGTGTACGGCTACGACCCCTTCCTGTCTGTGGATGCCGCCCTGCGGCTGGACCGCCACATCCATGTGGTGAAGGACATCAACGAGCTCTACAAGCGGGCGGACTATATCACCATCCACATCCACTACACCAAGGACACGGAGCGCATGATCGACGCCAAGGCCATCGGCGCCATGAAACGGGGCGTCCGGTTCATCAACCTGGCCCGGGGCGAGATCGTGGACGACGATGCCATGCTGGCGGCGCTGGACACCGGCTGGGTAGCGGCCTATGTCACAGACTTCCCCAATAACCGCCTGGTGGGTGCGCCCCACGTGCTGGCCATGCCTCACCTGGGAGCCTCCACACCGGAGAGTGAGCAGAACTGCGCGGTCATGGCGGTGGACCAGCTGCGGGACTACCTCGAAAACGGCAACATCCGCAACAGCGTAAACCTGCCCGCCGTCAGCCAGGAGCGCAGCGGCGTGTGCCGGCTGTGCCTGATCCACAAAAACGTGCCTGCCATGCTGGCCAGCATCACCACCCTGCTGTCCCGGGACGGCATCAATGTGGAGAACCTGAGCAACAAGTCCCGGGGGGACTACGCCTACACCATCGTGGACCTGAGCGCCCCGGCGGACCAGTGCGTCATCGACGAGGTGACGGCGCTGGAGAATGTGATCCGGGTACGGGTCATCCAGTGAGCGCCGAAGGGCTGCCGCCTGCGCGGCAGCCCTTTCCCATTGACAGCAGGGCGGAAAACAGGTACAATGGTTTCTGCCTATTTGATATGCCCCTGTAGCTCAGTCGTATAGAGCGACCGCCTCCTAATAATCAGGTCATCAAAGTCCTGGGAGGCGGATCGCTCCATCCTTGACCATGAAAAATCGAATATGTCTCCGTAGCTCAGTTGGATAGAGCACACGCCTCCTAAGGTTGCGTTACAACGGCCACCTCAAAAAAAACTAAATAAGGGATTGCAGTTCGACTTTGATCGGGCTATAATCATATATCAGACACGTCCATATAGCTCAGCTGGATAGAGCACACGCCTCCTAAGCGGCAGATTGTTCGATTCCTTCGAGCAGTGAAAATTGCATAAATCTAAAAAATGTCTCAGTAGCTCAGCTGGATAGAGCACACGCCTCCTAAGCGTGGGGTCGGAGGTTCAAATCCTCTCTGGGACGCCAGAAAGCACCGCTGCAAGCCTTTTTTCGGGGTTTGCAGCGTTTTTTTGTTCCTCCTTCTCCCGGTAATTTCACTTCCGTTACCGGGAGATTTTTATGCGCCGCATGATGTATATTTGCTAATTGGACTCGAACGCTTTTCAGAAATTTGCTAAGAAAATTCTGCGTTTTGCTAATTCGATTTTTCGGATCACTTTGCCGGGGCTTGCGCCGCTATCAAGGCTGCGAGCGCACTTGCCAGCTCCGGTGACTTTTGAAGCTGCTCCACAAGGCTTTCAAGGTCCAGGGTCGCAGGCTCCGATTTTGCCGGTTCTTCCGGCGGACAGACATTGCGGAGATCAGGCTTGGCATAGAAGGCTGTCTCAAATTTCTGAGCATTGACCTTTCTATCCTCGTCCAGAATGTGAGCATAGATACTGGTTATCATGTCGATCTCGGCATGGCCCGTATCGCCCTGGGTGGCTTTCAGATCGCCGTGGTTCAGTTTCAGTTTGTAGGTGGTACTGGAATGACGGAGAGAATGAAAGACCACCTTCGGCAGCCCTGCGTCCTCACGGAGCTTTGCAAACTCTTTGAGGATGATCCGATCCTCGCAGGGGCGTCCATTGGGAAGTGCCACGACCAGATCGAAGTCCTGATACTCGTCACCCAGAAAGCCTTTTAACTCGTCCTGGGACTTCTTCCATTCCCGCAGGATGTAGGCAAGCGTTTTCGGCAGCCACACCTTACGGATGCTGGAATCGGTTTTCGGCTTTTTCAGAATAATTCTTGTGCTGGTGTTCGGCATGAGCGGAGTGAAGATGTAATAGATATCCTTCTCACCCAGCGTTTCAATCGCCCGTTTGGAAGCCCTCGTCAGCTCCTTGTCGATGTAGACATAGGCATTATCCGCCGCAATATCTTCATCGGAAATATGGACGTTCTCCCAGGTCAGCCCCAGGATTTCACCCATACGCAGAGAGCAGGCAAAAGACAGGTTCATTGCTACATAGAGCTTGCTGTCTGTGCATTTGTCCAGGGCAAGGCGGATCATATCCGCTGTCCAGATATCCCGTTTCGCATACTCCGTTTTCGGGAGAATCACATTGTCAAAGGGATTTCTTGCAATGATTTCCCATCGTACCGCCTGCTTAAACGCACACCGCAGGAGCTTGATGATTTTTTCAATGGTCTTGTCGCTGACATAGGTGGTAACGGCCTTTCGGGTCTTGGTAGACACCGACTTGGTTTTCTGTAAGGTTTGGATATAACCGTCAACCGCACGGGGAGTAACCGCCTGTACCTCCATATCACCGATGATCGGATTGATATAGTTCGCAATCAGCGCCGTTTGGCTGTCATACATAGACACGCCCCATTTCTTTTCTCCGTAAAGAGATACGAAGTCATAAAGGAACTCGGTGATCGTCTGATTGCTTGGCGG
>CABMQL010000065.1 GCA_902388735.1 uncultured Eubacteriales bacterium
AAAAGGGGGTATCCCTGTGCAATACGGAATTTCCATCCTGCTCTCCGGCATCTCGCTGGGCGGGCAGTACGCCCTGATCGCCATCGGATACACCATGGTTTACGGCATCCTGCGCCTGATCAACTTCGCCCACGGCGACGTGTTCATGGCGGCGGGATTAATCATGGTCTATCTCAGCGCAAGCCTGCCCATCGGCGTGGCGCTGCCGCTGATGATCCTGCTGACGGTGCTGCTGGGCTTTGTCATCGAACGGGCAGCCTACAAGCCGCTGCGCAGCGCGCCCCGGATGAGCGTCATGATCTCCGCCATCGGCGTCAGCTATCTGCTGCAGAATTTGGCCATCTATATCACCGGCGGACTGCCGCAGATGTACCCCAGCCTGCCCGGCCTGTCCAGTCAGATCACCATTGCCGGCACCTCCACCAAAATGGTGACGGTGATTACGCCATTCCTGGTGGTGGCGCTGGTAGTGGTGCTGACCCAGCTCATCAACCACACCAAGATCGGCATGGCCATGCGGGCCGCCTCCCGGGATTTTGAGACCGCGCAGCTGATGGGCATCAAGATCAATAACATCATCAGCTTCACCTTTGTCATCGGTTCCTTCCTGGCGGCGGTGGGGTCTGCGCTGTACTTCACCAACTATCCCTCCATCGTGCCGCTGTCCGGCTCCCTGCCGGGCCTGCGGGCCTTCGTGGCGGCAGTGTTCGGCGGCATCGGCTCCATTCCCGGGGCCGTGGTGGGGGCATTCCTCATCGGTCTCAGCGAGACGGTGATCAAGAGCTCCAACTGGAGTGTGTTTTCCGACGCGTTCACTTTCGCGCTGCTCATCATCATCCTGGTGGTGAAGCCCACCGGCCTGTTCGGTGAGAAGTCCACCGACAAAGTGTAAAGGGGGCGTCACGATGCTGCAAGAAAAAAAGAGCAAACGGGGCGCGTGGATCGCCCTGGGCTGCGTGGCGGCCCTGCTGGTCCTGGTGATTGTGCTGGAGAACACCATGCAGCCCACCAGTATGCTGTTCACCGTGCTGAAGAAGGGGGCTGTGTACGCGCTGGTGGCGGCCTCCCTGAACCTGCTGAACGGCTTTACGGGCCTGTTCTCCCTGGGGCAGGCGGGCTTCATGCTGCTGGGCGCCTACACCTACGCCATTCTGACCATTCCCTCTGCCGACCGGGAGAGCGTCTACTACCTCTACGGCGGCTCGGCGGTGAATTTCTCCCTGCCGGAGCTGTTCGGCGGCGGCGCCCTGGGTCTGATCCTGGGTGTGCTGGCGGCGCTGATCCTGGCGGGCTGTGTGGCGGCGGTGATCGCCTGGCTTATCGGCCTGCCGGTGCTGCGGCTGAAGAGCGACTACCTGGCCATCGCCACCCTGGGCTTTGCGGAGATCATCCGGGCCATCTTCCAGTGGGACCGGCTGGGCCCCGTCACCAACGGCGCCAACGCGCTGAAGAGCTTTCCCACCTTCTCCAGCTTCAACATCGAGAACGCCAATGGGGAGGTGGTGCTGCGCCTTTCCACCTTTGTGCCCTTCCTGCTGGTGGCAGTGTGCATCGGGATCATGGTGCTGCTGATCAACTCCACCTATGGCCGGGCCTTCAAGGCCATCCGGGAGGATGAGGTGGCCGCCGAGGCCATGGGCATCAACCTGGCCAAGCACAAGCGGATGGCCTTCTGCATCAGCTCCTTCTTCGCCGGCGTGGGCGGCGGCCTGTTCGCCATGTTCGCCAACCAGGCCCAAGCCAAGACCTTCACCACCTCCATGACCTACGAGATCCTGCTGATCGTGGTGATCGGCGGCATCGGGTCCATCTCCGGCAGCTGCATCGCCTCGTTCCTGTACGTGGCGGCCAGCGAGTGGTGGCTGCGGTTCCTGGACACGGAGACGTATATCGGCGCCTTCAAGGTGCCCTTCCTGCGGACCGGCTTCCGGATGGTGGTGTTCTCCATCATCATCATGATCGTGGTGCTGTTCTTCCGCCGCGGCCTCATGGGGGACCGGGAGCTCTCTGATGTGGCCCGGAGCCTGCGGGCCCGCCTCTCCGGAAAATCGAAAAAGAAGGAGGCGGCGAAATGAGTGAGAAGATCCTTCGTTTGGAGAATATCACCATGCAGTTCGGCGGCGTCATCGCCGTGAACAACATGAATCTGGAGGTAGGCGAGGGGGAGATCGTCTCCCTGATCGGCCCCAACGGCGCGGGCAAGACTACGGCCTTCAACGTCATCACCGGCGTGTACCAGCCCACCAACGGCGCGGTGTGGTACCGGGGGGAGAAGATCGTGGAAAACTACCCCCAGGGCAAGATGCGCAAGCTCTACAAGGGCGAGCACGCCGGGGAGTACACCCACGCCCTGGCCCCCACCCCGGACAAGATCACCCGGATGGGCATGGCCCGGACTTTCCAGAATATCCGTCTGTGGAAGGACCAGACGGTGTTCGACAACGTGCTGACGGCCATGCACTGCCGTGCGACGTGCAACCTCCTCACCGCGACCTTCCATCTGAACCGGCAGGAGGAGGCGCGGCAGCGCCAGCGGGTGGAAGAGCTGCTGGCGGAGGTGAACCTCAGCGACGTTTCCGGGGAGAAGGCGAACTCCCTGCCCTACGGCAAGCAGCGGCGGCTGGAGATCGCCCGGGCCCTGGCCACGGATCCGCAGCTGCTGCTGCTGGACGAACCGGCTGCGGGCATGAACCCCCAGGAGACCGACGAGCTGACGGCCTTCATCGGGGAGATCCGCACGAAGTTCGGCCTGACGGTATTTCTGATCGAGCACCACATGGACCTGGTCATGGACATCTCCGACCGGATCTATGTGCTGGACTTCGGCAAGCTGATTGCCGACGGTACACCGGCGGAGATCCAGAACAATCAGCGCGTCATCGACGCGTACCTGGGGGTGGCGGAAGATGCTTAAAATCCAACAGCTGCGGGTGTCCTACGGCGGCATCCAGGCTCTCCGGGGCATCGACCTGGAGGTGCCGGACGGCAAGATCGTCACCCTGATCGGCGCCAACGGCGCGGGCAAGTCCACCACCCTGCGGACCATCTCCGGCCTGGTGAAGGCGGAGTCCGGCTCCATCCAGTGGAACGGGGAGGAGCTGCTGGGCAAGCCCATCGACAAGATCATCTCCGCGGGCATCGCCATGAGCCCGGAGGGGCGGCGGGTGTTTGCGGACCTGACGGTGCTGGAGAACCTGAAGCTGGGAGCCTACCTCCGCAAGGACAAAGCGGAGATCGAAAAGGACCTGAAATGGGTCTATGAGCTGTTCCCCCGGCTGGAGGAACGGAACTGGCAGTCCGCCGGCACCCTCTCCGGCGGCGAACAGCAGATGCTGGCGGTGGGCCGGGCCCTGATGTCACGGCCGAAGCTGATGATGCTGGATGAGCCGTCCCTGGGCCTGGCGCCGCTGGTGGTGCAGGACATCTTCTCCATCATCCGGGAGATCAACCGCCAGGGCGTGACGGTACTGCTGATCGAACAGAACGCCAACATGGCCTTGAAGATCGCGGACCTGGCCTATGTGCTGGAGACGGGGAACATCACCATGTCCGGCACCGGCGCGGAGCTGCTGGCCAATGAGAAGATCAAAGAGGCGTATCTCGGCAAGCACAGATAA
>CABMQL010000066.1 GCA_902388735.1 uncultured Eubacteriales bacterium
CGAACAGATTGGCAGGATGGTCAAAAACCTCCTGAGGCGTACCGATCTGTTGGATGAAGCCATCCTTCATGATAACGATCCGGTCCCCCAGAGTCATAGCCTCTGTTTGATCATGGGTGACATAGAGGAAGGTAGTATTGATCTTCTGGCGCAGTTTGATAATCTCTGCGCGCATCTGATTACGCAGCTTGGCGTCCAAGTTGCTGAGAGGCTCGTCCATCAGCAGGATCTTGGGTTCCCGTACGATAGCGCGGCCAATCGCCACACGCTGCCGCTGCCCACCGGATAAAGCTTTTGGCTTGCGGTCCAGGTACTGCGTAATGTCTAGGATCTCCGCCGCCTCACGCACAGCTTTGTCAATCTCGCTCTTAGGGCGCTTGCGCAGCTTCAGTGGGAACGCCATATTTTCATACACTGTCATATGGGGATAGAGCGCGTAGTTCTGGAACACCATAGCGATGTCCCGGTCTTTAGGGGCTACATCGTTCATCAACTTCCCATCAATGTACAGTTCTCCGCTGGAGATCCCCTCCAGCCCCGCCACCATTCGCAGAGTGGTCGACTTGCCGCAACCAGAGGGGCCGACCAACACGATGAACTCCTTGTCCGCCACATCCAAGTTAAATTCCTGAACAGCCACAACCCCCTCATTGGTCACCTGGAGCTGGGCCTTTTTCTCCTCGCCGCTCTCGTGCTTCTTTTTGGACTTCTTGTGATCGTTCGTTGCGGGATAGATCTTCTTCACATTTACCAAAGACAGTCCTGCCATCTTTCCCGGCTCTGACCGCTCCGCCTCCGCGGATGCGTTCTCACGCGGTACCGCGATGGGCGCCGCGCTTTACAACAGGTCTCCACACTGCCGCACCGTGAGCCGTACCGGTATGTATTTCCTCCTTTTTGGCACCCGCACAGCTGAGAGATGGAGAGCATATGCAGGCTTTTCAATTTTGTTGGGAACTCCAACACCAATAGTTTACGTGTTTTTTTGCCGTCAAGGAAGATCGCAATATCAACAATTTTCCCCTTGAATTTTTGTTTAATATAAGCATTTGATTTTTCATGATCTCTCAATTCATGTGCTCACTCCTCATGGCAGATGATCCATTCCCATTCGGACAGCCCTGAACTGTGGGCGCTACCTTGTTATGACGGCCCCAAGTCTTCAATCCTTTGCTGCACTCCGCATTATCTTTGAAATCAGAGCGGATACGTCCGTGTTTCCCGCCTCGAAGCACCTTTATTCTTGAGCCAGGTTGACACCGCAAAATGACGGGAACTCCGAGAAAAAGAAAGCCGCCGAAATCAGCCGGGCCTAAGCTCCTTTGATCATCCGGCGACTTCTATTGACAGAGCTATTGATAACTTCCCCACCTTTCACTTAGACTTTTTTAGGAATAATTTTTAATTTTCTATGCTTTTAGGGACTTGGTTCTGCGTACTTCTTTGGGAAAAAGCGCCTATATTACAATGTTCCAGCCTTCTATGCCCCAACATGATGAGGTCACTCAAAGCGGGTTCTCATAAAATGAATAAACTGGCGGATCTCCCGGGTAAGGAATACGTCCCGCCGCCATACCACCGCGATGTTCAGCGGCAACGGCGGGTCCACCGGCAGGGCTATGATATTCTCCCCGGGCTCGATCACTTGGGGTAATAAAAAGGCCCCTGCCAGATTCTGCCGGACAAAACTCTTGATGGTCAGCAGTTGGTTGGAATAGAACAACACATTAGGCGTCAGTCCTGCGTCTCGGAAACGGGTCTGCAGCAGGGTCTGGTGATAATATCCGCTGGTAAATAGGATTAAAGGTGCCATTGCAATTTCCCTCAACTCCGCCTTCTCTCGCCCGGCCATGGGGGTGCCGTAGCCGGTGCAGTACATCATGGACATCCGCATCAGTGGATGAGCGGCCAGTGCAGCGGGTGGCGTTTCTCCCACGGCGATGATCGCCAGATCTAGCTGACCGGCGCGCACCATATCCCGTGCTGTATCAGATCCTGCTTCTGTCAGCCGAATGTGTACTTCCGGACAACTTCCGGTGAACTCCGCAAAAATCTTGGGGAATAGAAAAAAGGCCACCATAGGCGGCACTCCCACGGAAAGAGTGCTCCGGCGCTGGCTCCGGGCCTGAAAATCCGCTGTTAGGCCCTCCACTTCTGTCAGGATGCCATCGCAGCGGGCCAAAAACGCCTCACCATCCAGTGTGGGAACCAACGTCCGACCACCCCGACTCAGCAATAGCAGCCCCAGTTCATCTTCCAAGTTCTGAATAGCCGCGGTAATTGCCGTCTGGGAAACGTGGAGTCGCTCCGCCGCCCGGGTAACCCCACCCAAGTGGCAAACGGCGGAAAAGTAGCGCAGCTGCATCAGTTTCATCCCATGGTGCCTCCCCTTTTTAATATCGAAAAAAACGATATTTAAATAAATATTATATATTATATTTATTATAAAATACGTGCTAAAATAAAGTCAACCGCCGCTCTGCGGAATTCAAAAAAGGAGGACTGCCCTGTGATGGACAGAGAATTTTGGATGGGACCCAGTTTTCCCCAGCAGCCCCGAGAACTGTTGAACCGCTTGAAATCCTATGGTGTCTGCGTGGTGGCAGATGCCCTGAAGGGCTTTAACGCCATGAACGGCTCTATTCAGCCGGTGGTACCGGGCAAATGCATATGCGGTTGTGCGGTAACCGTGCGTCTGCACCCCGGAGACAATTTGTTGCTCCATAAGGCCATTGAGTCCGCCCAGCCCGGGGACATTCTGGTGCTGGACACCAACAGCAGCTATCGCAGGGCCGTCATCGGCGGAATCATGTCCGGGGCCGCTTTCGGCAAAGGCATCGGCGGCTTGGTGGTGGATGGCGCCGTCCGGGATGTGGAGGAGCTCCGCGCCCACGGCTGGCCGGTGTTCGCCGCCGCCGTGGTTCCCTGCGCCGCGGACAGCGATGGCCCCGGCCAGCTGAATCACCCCATCAGCTGCGGCGGTGTGCCGGTCCATCCGGGAGATATCATCCTGGCGGATGACAACGGCGTCGCCGTCATCCCCCCCACATGGGTGGAGTGGGTGCTGGAGGGCTGTGAAAAGCGGCATCAGTCCGAGGCCCGCCGCATGGCGGAGATCCGACAGGGGCAGCTGACCTCCGCCGCTGTGCTGGGCAAGCTGGAAAAGCTGGGACTGTGAGGAGGGGCAGCATGATCTCCAAACTGGAACGCCTTTTGTCCGGCGGGACCGTGACGTGGGACCGTCTCCTGGTGACGGACGGCCTGTCCCCGGAGGCAGTGGAGCAGATCACCGCTGTCTCCCCCGCCGCGCCGGACCGGGTCTGGGTGGTCATTGATCACGACACTCCCGCCGGCTCCGTGGCGGTGGCGGAAAAACAGAAAGCCCTGCTGGACTGGGCCCGGCAGACCGGCGCCGTCTTCCGCTCCGGCCGGGGCATCGGGTATGCCCTGCTGCTG
>CABMQL010000067.1 GCA_902388735.1 uncultured Eubacteriales bacterium
CCTGACGATGGTATTCCAGCATTTGCCGCCCCTGCGCCGGGGCGGCCGGGGCTTTTCGGGCCGGTTCTGCTGCTCCGCCTGTTCCGTCGGCTTCTTTTCGGGGCTGCGCTCCTCGCCGCCGCGTCCGCGTCCGCCTCTGCGCCGGCGGCTGCGGGCGGGGCGGCCGTCCTCCTTTTTCTCGCCGGGTGCGGCGCTCACCGGCTCCGGCGGCGTAAAGCGGAAGTCGGATACCACCGCGGGGAATTCCTCCGGCTCCTCCTCCACCACCAGGCGGGCGGGCCGCTCCTGGGGCACCTGGATGCCGTCCCGGCTGCCCTTGCCGTTGCGCAGCACACACACCTCGCAGTTGTGATAGCACCGGGGGGCATCGGGCTGGCTGTCCAGCCGCACGGTGACCTGCTCTTTCAGCAGATTCACCGCGCTGACGTTGCCGGGCCCGTCGGGCGTCTGCACGAAGGATTCGTTCTTGGGCATCCGCCGCACGGCGTCCTCATAGGCGTCCTGCTCGTATTTCAGGCAGCACATGAGTCGCCCGCAGGTGCCGGAGATCTTTGTGGGGTTCAGGGACAGATTCTGGGTCTTGGCCATCTTGATGGACACGGGGATGAAGTCGTCCATGAACTGGCTGCAGCAGAAGGGCCGGCCGCAGATGCCCAGGCCGCCCAGCATTTTTGCCTCGTCCCGCACGCCGATCTGCCGCAGCTCGATGCGGGCGTGGAAGGCGGAGGCCAGGTCCTTTACCAGCTCCCGGAAATCCACCCGCCCGTCGGCGGTGAAGAAAAACAGGATCTTGTTGCCGTCAAAGGAGCACTCCACCCGCACCAGCTTCATCTCCAGCCCGTGCTGGGCGATCTTCTTCTGGCACACGGCAAAGGCGTCCTTCTCCTTTTCCCGTGCCAGCTGCAGGCTGCGCCGGTCGTTTTCCGTAGCCAGGCGCAGCACCCGGCGCAGGGGCTCCACCACCTGGTGATCCTCCACCGGGTGGTTGCCCTCCGTGCACGTCACATATTCCGCGCCCTGGGCCGTTTCCACGATCACGTCCTGGCCCGCCTCAATGTGCAGCTGGCCGGGATTAAAGTAATAGGTTTTGCACCCGCTTCGAAAGCGGACGCTGATGACTTCTGTCATAGGGTTTCCTCCCATTCCGCGGCGATGGCGCCCAAAACCTGGCCCACCGCCACATTCCATTCACATTCTTGGGCAAATCTGCCCAGCATTTCGCACAGCCGAATCAGCTGCTTTTTCCCCAGCCGGCGGCTCAGGGGTCCGGCCGCCGCGGTATAGGGCTCCTCCGCCGGCACGCCGCACCGCAGGCGCAGCGCCTGCTGGGCGCCCTCGCGGCTTTGCAGCAGCACCTGCTGCAGCACCTCCCGGGTGATCTTCCCGTTTTCAAAGCCTACCAGCACGCGCGTCACGTCCTGGCGCTCTCCTCCGGCCATAGCCTCCAGCAGAGCCTGTGCCTGGGGCAGCAGCTCGGTTTTCTCCTCCCCCGTAGGGCGCACCGGGAGCTCCACGCACCTGGACCGCACCGTGGGCAGCAGCACCCCGGGATTCTCCGCGCAGAACAGAAACGCCGCGTACCCGGGCCCTTCTTCCACCAGCTTCAGCAGCACATTCTGATCCTGCACCGTCAGCCGGCGGCAGTCCGGAAACAGAAACACCTTGCACGCGCCCTCGTTGGGCTGGATGAACGCATCGCTGCGCAGGGCCCGCAGGGCGTCCACGGACAGGTCCTTGCCATCGCCGTTTCCGGCGGTGATGACATCCGGATGGATGCCGCGCAGGACCTTGCTGCAGGCGGGGCAGCGCAGGCAGGGCCTGTCCTGCTGCGTGCATTCAAGGGCCGCGGCGTAGAACCGCGCCGCCCCCATCAGGTCGCCGCTGCCGGAAAAGATCACGCTGTGGGGCAGCTGGCCGCTGCGGCCGGCCCGGCGGATGCTCCGCTCCAGGGTAGGATCCATCAGCGGCACCTCCTTGCTAAAAAAACAAATACATTGCTTATTATAACACGTGCGCCGCGCATTCTCAACATCCCCCGGCTCTTTTTTTGTGAAATGCGCTATTTCTCCGGGAAATCCCATCAGGAAATAGGTGAAAGGATAAAAAAAATTAAAAAAACGCAGGAATTGTGTTGCTTTTATTTTTTATTATGGCTATAATAAATTGTTACCAAATATAGAGGTATTTTGGAGGGTATTTATGAGTAAGAAATTCTGCTATCTGTTCACCGAGGGCAACGCGACCATGCGTGAGCTGCTGGGCGGCAAGGGCGCAAACCTGGCCGAGATGACCAACATCGGTCTGCCTGTTCCCCAGGGCTTCACCATCACCACCGAGGCCTGCACCCAGTACTACGAGGATGGCCGCCAGATCAATGCCGAGATCATGGCTGAGATCATGGAGTACATCGAGAAGATGGAGCAGATCACCGGCAAGAAGTTCGGCGATCACGAGAATCCCCTGCTGGTCTCCGTCCGCTCCGGCGCCCGGGCCTCCATGCCCGGCATGATGGACACCATCCTGAACCTGGGCCTGAACGAGGACGTGGTGGACGTCATCGCCAAGAAGTCCAATAACCCCCGCTGGGCCTGGGACTGCTATCGCCGCTTCATCCAGATGTATTCCGACGTGGTCATGGAAGTGGGCAAGAAGTACTTTGAGCAGCTCATCGACGCCATGAAGGCCAAGAAGGGCGTCACCCAGGACGTGGAGCTGGACGCTGCCGACCTGCAGGAGCTGGCCATGCAGTTCAAGGCCGAGTACAAGGCCAAGATCGGCGAGGACTTCCCCTCCGATCCTAAGGAGCAGCTGGTGGGCGCCATCAAGGCTGTGTTCCGTTCCTGGGACAACCCCCGCGCCAACGTGTACCGCCGGGATAACGATATCCCCTATTCCTGGGGCACTGCCGTCAACGTTCAGTCCATGGCCTTCGGCAACATGGGCGATGACTGCGGCACCGGTGTTGCCTTCACCCGTGACCC
>CABMQL010000068.1 GCA_902388735.1 uncultured Eubacteriales bacterium
TTCATGTTGCCGGTGCCGCTGGCCTCCTTGCCGGCGGTGGAGATCTGCTGGGACACCTCGCTGGCAGGCATGAGCATCTCCGCCATGGAGACCCGGTAATTCTCCAAAAACACCACCTGGAGCTTATCCTTGCAGATGGGGTCGTGGTTGATCTGATCGGCCACGGAGCCGATGAGGCGGATGATCCGCTTGGCCACGGCGTAGCCCGGGGCGGCCTTGGCGCCAAAGAGGAAGGTCTGGGGACGGAAGTCCATATTGGGATCGTCCTGCAGGCGCTGATAGAGATAGAGAATGTGCAGCACATTCAGCAGCTGCCGCTTATACTCATGCAGGCGTTTCACCTGGGTGTTGAACACGGCATCGGTATTGAGCACCACGCCCTGCTGCCGCTTGGCCCAGTGGGCAAAGCGGGCCTTGTTCTCCTGCTTGATCTCCGCCAGCTGCGCCAGCACCCCGGCGTCGTCCGCGAAGGCATCCAGCTTGCTCAGGGCATCGGGATGCAGCAGGTAATCATCGCCGCCGGTGAGATCGCAGATAAGGCTGTGCAGACCGGGATTGATCTGACTGAGCCAGCGGCGGTGGTCCACACCGTTAGTGACGTTGTGGAATTCCTCCGGGTGCATCTGATAGGCATCCCGGAACACGTCCTTGCACAGGATCTCCGTGTGCAGGGCGGACACGCCGTTGACGCTCATGCCCCCGGCGATGCACAAATTCGCCATGCGCACGCCGCCGTCCCACACGATAGCCAGCTTCTCGGTCTTGGCGGGATCGTGGTAGAAATCCTCCACCTGCTTCTGCCAGCGGTGGGCGATCTCCACGATGATCTGCCAGATCCGGGGCAGAAGCGTTTCAAACAGGCTTTGGGGCCAGCACTCCAGGGCCTCGGCCAGGACCGTATGGTTGGTGTAGGCCACGCTGCTTTTGGTGATCTCCCACGCCTCGTCCCAGCCCATGCCTGCGTCGTCCATGAATATGCGCATCAGCTCCGGGATCACCAGCGTGGGGTGGGTGTCGTTGATCTGAATGACGTTTTTCTCATGGAAATTCCGCAGGGTGCCGTACACCTCCAAATGCTTGCGGGTAATGGACTGAATGGTGGCGGAGACGAAGAAATACTGCTGCTTCAGCCGCAGGGACTTGCCCTCATAATGATTATCCTCGGGATAGAGGACCTTGCTGATGGCGTCGGCCATGGTGCGCTCCTCACTGGCCTGGAGGTACTGGCCCTGGCTGAACAGCTGCATATCCACGGGCTTGGGGCTGCGGGCCTGCCAAAGCCGCAGGGTATTGACATGGTCGGTCTTATAGCCGGCGATCTCCATATCGCAGGGCACGGCCAGGACCCGGGTATAGTCCTCATGGACCACCATCAGCTGGCCGCCGTCCCACTTGGTGCGGACGGTGCCGCCGAAGTGGACCTCCTCCGCCTCCTGGGGCCGGGGCAGCAGCCACGCGCCGCCGATGTCCTGCCAGTCGTCGGGCAGCTCCACCTGCTGGCCCTCCACGATCTTCTGTTTGAAAATACCCAGCTCATAGCAGATGGAATAGCCCGTGGCGGGGATGTTCAGGGTGGTCATGCTGTCCAGATAGCAGGCGGCCAGGCGGCCCAGGCCGCCGTTGCCGAGGCCGGCATCCGGCTCATGCTCGAACAGGTCCGCCGCCTTGAAGCCCATCTCCTCCACCGCCTGGGTAAGGGGCTGGGTCAGGCCCAGGTTATAGGCGTTTTTCATCAGGCTGCGGCCCATGAGAAACTCCAGGGACAGGTAATGCACCTGTCGCAGCTGGCGGGCGTCCGTATCCTCCCGGGTGGTGATGTTCCGCTCGGCCATGATGTCCCGCAGGACCATGGCGCAGGCCCGGAGCATGTCCCCGTCCCCCGCCTGGCGGGGGGTGCAGCCGCAATTGACGCGCAGCTTCTGCGCAATGGCTTCTTTCAGTGTATCTTTGGTCATTTGTTTCACCTCGCTGTGTCGGTAATATGCTCATACAGGGCCTCATAGGCCCCGGCGCTGGCGTTCCAGCTGAAATCATCGGTCATGCCGCGCTTCTGCACCCGGCGGAAGCCGTGGAGATCGCTGCGGTACAGCTCCACCGCCTGGGAGATGACATACTGCATGTCAAAGGCGCTGTAATCGGCAAAGACAAAGCCGTTGCCGTCCTCCTGCCCCATTTGGCAGGAGCGGACGGTATCCGCCAGGCCGCCGGTCTGGCGGACGATGGGCACGGCGCCGTAGCGCATGGCGATCATCTGGGAAAGGCCGCAGGGCTCGGAGCGGGAGGGCATAAGAAACAGGTCGCTGCCGGCATAGATCCGGTGGGCCAGGTCCTCATTATAGCCGATATAGGCGCACAGGCGGCCCTTATAGCGGTTTTCGGCGTAGCGGAAGAAGTTCTCATACTGCTCCTCCCCGCTGCCCTGGAGCACCAGCTGGCAGCCGGTGCGCATAATATTGTCCAGGCTCTCGCAGATGAGGTCGATGCCCTTGTGCCCCACCAGGCGGCTGACCACGGAGAGAATGGGCACGTCGCTCTGCACCTGCAGACCCAGCTCCTGCTGCAGGGCCTTCTTACAGTCGGCCTTGCCCCGGAGGCTGCCGGCGCTGTAATGGGCCGGGAGCACCGGGTCCGTGGCCGGGTCAAACACGGCGGTATCAATGCCGTTTAAGATGCCGCTGAATTTCTCCCCGCAGCTCTGCACCACGGACTCCATCCCCTGGGCATAGGCGCTGAGATGGAGCTGGCGGGCATAGGTGGGGCTGACGGTGGTGACGGCATCGGCGCAAAGCATGGCCCCCTTCATGAGGTTCACGCAGCCGTCCATATCCAGGGTGCCGCCGTCATACCAGCCCCGGTCCAGGCCGAACAGATCCGCCACCGTATTGGGGCCGAACTTGCCCTGGTACTCGATATTATGAATGGTGAACACCGTGCGGATGCCCCGCAGAGTATCCCA
>CABMQL010000069.1 GCA_902388735.1 uncultured Eubacteriales bacterium
CCAAACTGGAGAATCATGCATTGAAATTGCCCCTCCGGGGCGGCTTCTGCTTTGGGAGAGAAAACGGCCTATGCCGTCAGTGTTCCTTCCGGGGCTCCGGGGAGCCGGACCCGTGGGAACGGGAGAGGGGGACCAGCAGCGCGGCGGCTGCTGCGAAGATAACAGCGGGAAGGATCCAGCTCAGGCCCAGGTCATATAGGGGCAGGGACTCCAGGAAGGTGAGCTTGCCTGCATACAGGTGGACTGTACACAGGACGCTGGTGAGCAGGGCGCCCAGGGCGGCGGCCCGGCTGACAAAGTCGGAGACCTTGGGCATCAGCAGGGAAATGAGAATGAGCACCAGGGCGGGGGGATACACCACATCCAGCACCGGGGCGGCGATAGCCACGATGCGATCCAGCCCCAGGTTGGACACCACGGCGCTGAATACACAGATGACGACCACGAACACCTTATAATTTACCTTGCCCCGGCACAGCTCAGAGAAATAGGCGGCGGCGGAGCTGGTGAGGGCGATGGCGGTGGTAACGCAGGCCAGGCCCACGACTGTGCCAAAGATGATCATGCCGCCCTTGCCCAGGAGGGCCTTCACGATGGCCATGATGAGCTCGGCACGGCCCACGGCGCCGGTATACTGGCTGGAAACGGTGGCGCCCAAATAGGCCAGGCCCATATAAACGGCCAGCAGCAGCGCGCCTGCCAGCACGGCGCCGCCGCCAACAATACGGAGCTTGGACTTGCCCCCGGTGTAGCCCTTATCGGTGACGCTCTGCAGCACGATAATGCCAAAGGGCAGGGCGGCCAGGGCGTCCATAGTCTGGTAGCCGGACTTGATACCGGTAACGGTGACGTTGGCAATCTGCGGGGCGGCGGTGATGTCGCCCAGGGGGCTGAAGATGCCCTTGAGAATAATGGCAAACAGGCCCACCAGCAGCAGCGGGGTGAGGACCTTGCCCACGATGTCTACCACGGCGGACTCCCTGATGCACAGGGCCAGGATCACCGCGAAGAACAAAATGGAGAACAGCACCGGGGACACACCGGGCAGGTTGGGAGCGATGGCCATTTCAAAGGTGCTGGCGGAGGTGCGGGGGATGGCCACCATGGGGCCGATGCACAGAATGATGGCGCACATCAGAATTTCGGCAGGCACCCGGCCCACCCGATGCAGCACCGCTTCACTGCTGCCTACCCGCAGCAGGGCGAACATGCCCAGCATGGCCAGGCCGATGTCGGCCAGGAAGTAAGCGGAAAAGCCCGCCAGCCACTGCTGGCCGGACTCCATGCCCAGATAGGGCGGGAAAATCACATTGCCCGCGCCGAAAAACATGGAAAACAGCGCGAAGCCCACCACGATCACGTCGCGGAAAGAGCCGCCTTTCTTTTGCATACTCATTACAGAACTCCTCAAATCCTCAATATTTCAATCAAACTGCCCTGCCAGGTCATGCAAGGCGTAAATAAAGGGTATCATTTTTTTCATGGCAAGGGAAATGAATGTTTTCTATGGGGGCATGAAGGAAATCGAATGCGCAAAAAATACTTTATGAAATGGCAAGGAAAGTTGGCAGATTGTTAACAAAGGCGGGATTGAAATGGCCATGAAATTGTGATACATTGAAAAATAATTTGAGGAATTTTGTGAAAAATATACACAGGGAATCCTGTGTTTATAGGCGTGAAAGGAAGGCAAATATGAATGACAAGAAGCTGCGGGCGCTGCTGACGGCGGTGCAGTGCGGCAGCTTTGGCAAGGCGACGGCGCAGCTGGGCTACACCCAGTCGGCCATGACGCACATGGTGAACCGGCTGGAGGCCGAGCTGGGCTGCACCCTGCTGGTGCGCGGCAGCCACGGCGTGCGGCTGTCAGAGGAGGGGGAGAAGCTGCTGCCCTACATGCAGGCGGTGATCGACGCGGGGGAGGCCCTGCGCCGGGAGGCGGCGGCCCAGGGCAAGCTCCACGAGAACACCCTGCGCATCGGCTGCTTTGCCAGCATCGCCCGGGCCCGGCTGCCGGAGCTGCTGCGCAAGTTCCGCAAGATCCACCCGGAGATCCAGGTGGATGTGCTGGTGCGAGGCTATGAGCTGGCGGCGGAGCTGGAGGAGGGAAACATCCAGCTGGCCCTGGTGGACGAGGCCTGCGGCAAGGGCTTTTACTGGACACCCCTGACAGACGCACCCCTGGTGGCAGTGGTGCCGCCGGATTTCGTGTGGGAGGAGGAGACCATCTCCCTGGAGCGGCTGGTGCAGGAGCCGTTTCTCTCCTGCCCGGAGCAGTATGTGGAGCGGCTGCTGCCCCAGGACGCGGCAAGGGTGGAGGTGACTGCCTCCGACGACGCGGCCATTCTCTCCATGGTGGCCGGCGGCCTGGGCGTATCGGTGCTGTCCGCCTTTTCCCTGGCGGGTTATGAGGGGCAGGTGCGGGTGATCCCGCTGACGCAGCCGGTATCCCGGCGGCTGGGCGTGGCGGTGAAGGCACCCCCGGCGGCCAACACGGCGGCAAGATATTTCCTGTCGTTTTTAAAGCGGCAGTATGCGGGAACGTGACGGGGAAAGCCTCCCATTCATCGGACGATGAATGGGAGGCTTTTTTGCTGGGGCGGGTGCAGGGGGTACGGAGCGAGAATATTACGGATTGCCACAGCCAGTTTGCGAACTGGCTTCGCAATGACAGGAATTTTTACATGGAATGCGGTGCTTATCGGCGGCGGGGTGTGGTCACCCCGCCCTACGCATATTTGGGAAGCTGGCGCAAGGAGCGCGATAGGGCGGGCCGATGTAGGCATCGGCCCCTACGAAAAGGATGAGATCATTGCGTAGGGCGGCGTGCCCTCACGCCGCCGCACGGCATACGCGGAGGGTGCCCCTGT
>CABMQL010000070.1 GCA_902388735.1 uncultured Eubacteriales bacterium
GCCGCAGAATATTTCTTTGCCATCTCTATCGGGAAAGACGTATCAGAAAGGTGATCCTCATGCCCATGGACCAGCAAGCCCGTTCCCCGTCGCTCCGCCTTCGGTGCGTGCGGACGTACCCGTGGACGGGTGCCGGTAAACCCACCTATGCCCAAGGGAAATAACGCCCTGCCGGAGGATATCCGGCTGCGTTTGGCCAAGGGCGTGCTGGCCCTCGTCTGGCTGATCATTCTCGCCGTGTGCCTGCTGCACCGGGAGGACCTCACTTTAGAGCGCATCCTGACCTATACCCCCGCCAAGCCCCTGCTGGCCGCCGCGGTGCTGCTGGCCTTCTTTGCGGTGAAAAGCCTGAGCGTCTTTCTCTACAGCGGCATTCTCTATATAGCCGCCGGGATCCTTTTCCCCTTGCCGGCGGCCATTGCCGTGAATGTCCTGGGCACCGCCGTGATGGTCACTCTCCCATACTTTTTGGGCCGGGCCCTGGGCAGCCGGGCGGTACAGTATATCCTGCGCCGCTGGCCCAAGGCGTCCGTGCTCCGTGAGCTGCGCCGGGGCAATGACTTTTTCTTCGTCCTCATCATCCGTCTGCTGGGTATTTTCTCCAGCGATGCCGTCAGCGCCTATATGGGCGCGGTGGGGGTGGCCTACCGGGTGTATCTCCCCGCGTGCCTGCTGGGCTTTCTGCCCACCTGCGTGCTGTTTCCCATCATGGGGCAGAGCATCACCGACGTACACTCCCCCCAGTTTCTCATAGCGGCGGGCATCGAGCTTACCGCCGCGCTTCTCTCGGGCATTGTGTTTCACTTTTATCGAAAACAAAATAGAAAGGATACCGACTTATGAGCATTACCGAAAAGATCTCCCATGCGGCAGAGCGCAAGGCCTTTGAAACGGTTCTGGACTCCATGCTGAAGAAGGGACAGACCCAGGATGTAGGCGAACTGGCCGAGCAGCTCATCGACATCATTCAGAAGATCCATAAGGGCACCTGGAGCGATGACTCCTTTGACGCCCTGCGCGCCATTGCGGAAAATCCGGAGGGCAAGTGGGCGCACTATGCCCAGCGGCTCATCCGGGAAAACGACCCCTATATTCTCAAGACCTTCCTGACCAATGCCGCCTACGAGGGCGGTTTCCGGGGCTATCAGACGGCCCAGGCCAACGCCGCCAAATACGACATCAACGTTCCCTGGCTCATCCTCATGGATCCCACCTCTGCCTGCAATATGCACTGCACCGGCTGCTGGGCAGCGGAGTACGGCCATAAGCAGAGCCTGACCTTCGAGGAGATGGACCGTGTGCTCACCGAGGCCAAGGCCCTGGGCACCCACGCCTGCCTTTTCACCGGCGGCGAGCCGCTGCTGCGGAAGAAGGACATCATCCGTCTGTGCGAAAAGCACCGGGACATGGCCTTCCACGCCTTTACCAACGGAACCCTCATTGACGAGGAGTTCTGTCAGGAGATGCTGCGGGTGGGCAACTTCTTTGTGTCCATCAGTATTGAGGGGTTTGAGGAGGCCAATGACGGCCGCCGTGGCCAGGGCCACTTCCAAAAGGCCCTGGACGCCATGGACCTGATGCACAGCCACCGCATCCCCTTCGGCGTGTCCATCTGCTACACCAGCCGGAACTACAAGGTCGTCACCAGCGACGAGTTTTTGGATCTGCTCATTTCCAAGGGCTGCGTGTTCGCCTGGTATTTCCACTACATGCCCGTGGGGCTGAACGCCGACACATCCCTGCTCCTCACGCCGGACCAGCGCGCCTATATGAAGGACCGGGTCCGTCAGATCCGGGGCGTCACCGGCGGCAAGGAGCTCTACTGCATCGACTTTCAGAACGACGGCGAGTTTTCCGGCGGCTGCGTAGCCGGCGGGCGTATCTACTGCCATATCAACGCCGCCGGCGATGTGGAGCCCTGTGTGTTCATCCATTATTCCGGCGCCAATATCCGGGAAAAGAGCTTCCTGGAGTGCCTGCAGCAGCCCCTGTTCAAGCTCTACCGCCAGGGCCAGCCCTTCAATGATAACCTTCTGCGGCCCTGTCCCATGCTGGAAAATCCCGATCTGCTGCCCAAGATGGTGGCAGAGAGCGGCGCACACTCCACCGACCTGGAGGCCCCGGAATCTGCCGAGCATCTGTGCGCAAAGTGCAAGGCCTATGCCGATTGCTGGAAGCCCGAGGCCGAAAAGCTCTGGGCGGAAAATCACTCATAAAATACCCTATATTTTTCAAAAGCGGCACGGCTCCCATCCATCGGATGGGAGCCG